>CAYJCR010000004.1:0-83090 GCA_964368755.1 uncultured Lachnospiraceae bacterium | reverse complement strand
TTTTTGATTAGATTTCGTTTTTGATTAGATTTCGTTTTTGATTAGATTTCGTTTTTGATTAGATTTCGTTTTATAAAAAAAAAACAGCTTACATTTTGTAAGCCATTTTTTTTGATAAATTAATAAATGTGTTTATTGATTGATAATTTACATTTGCCAACTTGAATGTTCCTATCGGTTTGTTATCAAAACTCTTGTATTTGGTCACTGGCAACATTGCTAAATAATTGATCGCTTTGACAAAAATGTCATAATCATTACCAATAAGGAGCTCGTTCGGCACATTGTAAGCAAGAAGTTCGATCATATATCGAGTGATATATCGTGATGAATAATATTTGTTGATAAGCATATTTTTTCTAAAATTTTTGAATATCCTAATTAATCTATAGAACTTCCCTTTTGACAAAGTATTTTTTGCTTCAAGACAATCAAAGTAATTAAGGAAGTCGACATTGATATTTTTCTTAACAACTGGATTCCATAGTTCTGTAACCAAATCTTGTTTGTCATTCTCAAGACTAAATGTTCCAATTCTTATCAAAAAGTTGTATCCTAGGTCTTCTATACACAATACTTTGATACCATCATCTGTAACCATAAGCTTAGTTTTTTCATCAAAATAATTAATTAATGCTTTAAACAATTCTTCAGTTATCTCTTGGCAAGTATTCTTGTAAGAAATCTGTGCTTGTTTGGCGACTTGTTGTTCTTGTTGTTTCTTCTTGCGTTTCTTTTTCTTACGTCTAAAAGTAATCGTCTTCTGCTTAGACAATTCCATATTTCTTTGTTCTAGGTCCTTGGTAGCTAATATGACTTGTGGGTCGTTTATTCCAAAGAATATCTCAATTTCGCCACCAGTTTCATCAATAAAACAACCGGCTGCATATTCGCCAATTGCAGATATTTTTGTATTATCTGGTGTTATGTATCGCAATTTGTTAGCAACATCATCTGTTGCCGAAAATAGCAAACTCAAAAAATCAGAATAAGCTTTCTCAGCAGTATTCTTTTTCTTTTCTTCAGCAAATTGTTCGATGATACTTTTGTTCATATTCTATCCTTTAATAATTGTTTTGCCACCCATATATTGTTGAAGAACTTTTGGTATAGTAATGCTTCCATCTGCTTGATAATGATTTTCAAGGAATGCAATCAACATTCTTGGTGGTGCAACAACAGTATTATTAAGTGTGTGAGCAAGTTGGTTTGTACCATCTTTGGCTTTGTAACGAATCTTCAATCTACGAGCTTGAGCATCCGTAAGGTTACTACAAGAACATACTTCAAAATACTTTTTCTGACGAGGGCTCCAAGCTTCAACATCAAGGCTGCGATATTTGAGGTCAGCAAGGTCACCACTGCAACAGACCAAAGTTCTAACAGGCACTTCCATTGATGAGAACAATTCTACTGAATAATTCCACATCTTGTTATACCAAGACTCACTATCTTCTGGCTTACATATAACTATCATCTCTTGTTTTTCGAACTGATGGACTCTGTATATACCACGCTCTTCTATACCATGTGCTCCAATCTCTTTGCGGAAACATGGCGAATAAGATGTAAGAGTAAGTGGAAGATCCTCTTCTTTGATAATAGAATCTTTGTATCTACCGATCATTGAATGTTCACTTGTACCGATAAGATACAAATCTTCGCCTTCAATCTTATACATCATATTCTGCATTTCATCAAAACTCATTACGCCTTTGACAACATCACTATGTATCATAAATGGTGGGATGCAATATATGAATCCTTTGTCTATCATAAAGTCTCTTGCATATGACAATATTGCAGAATGTAGTCTAGCAATATCTCCTGTAAGGTAATAAAAACCTGTACCGGAAGTCTTCCTTGCAGCTCCAAAATCTGAGCCATTGAGCTTCTCTATAATATCTGCATGATATGGTATCTCATAGTCAGGAACCTTAGCCTCGCCGAACACTTTGTCTTGGACATTCATAGAATCATCTTTGCCAATAGGAACATCAGGCGCAATAATGTTTGGGATAGTCATCATACATTCTTTGATCTGAGCATCAAGATCTTCTTCAATTTTCTCAATCTCAACTATTCTCTCATTATTCTTGACAACTTGGACCTTGAGTTTGTTGGCTTCATCAATATTCTTCTCTTTCATCAATTTACCAATATTACCACTCAAAGTATTACGCATAGAACGAAGGTCATCACCTTCTTTCTTCAATTGTCTTATCTGTTGATCAAGATCATTGACCTTATCAACTAGTACAATCTTGTGGTCTTGGAACTTCTTCTTAATATTCTCTTTAACCAAATCTGGATTGGTTCTTATCAAATTAATATCAATCATATTTTTTCTCCTAAATCAAGTACAATATAATGATAATATTTTGCGTTGTTTTTGTCAAACAATAACATAGTAATTTGATTGCGTATAGACAATAATTTGATACAACATTTCGCAAAATACTTATATTCATTTTACTTTACTATCAAGATTTGGTATCATAAAGGCATGAGTAAATCTTATTTTGATGAAAGAGATAAACATAATATAGAAAAAATCAGTGCAAATATTGATAAATTGCCTGATTTTTGCTTTGAATACTTTATAGGAATTGCAGACAGAACCTCAACACTTACAAGGCTCAACTATTCTATGGATTTAAACATTTTCTTTGATTATTTGTCCAAAAGAAGGATAAAAAAACCAGTCAAAGACATAACCTTGGACGATATAAATAGCCTCAAAGCTATGGATATCGAGGCATATATGTCTTATCTTACATATTACATGTATGATGGTGTTGAACACAAAAATACCGAAAAAGGCAAAGCTCGTAAACTTGCTTCTGTACGTAGTTTGTTCAAATATTTGTTCAATAGAGAACGTATTACTTCCAATGTAGCAAGCAAAGTTGAGACCCCAAAGCTCCATGACAAAGAGATTATTCGTCTAGAAAATGATGAGGTAAAAAAACTGCTTAACCAAGCAGAAGACCCATATTTGCTTACAAAAACCCAACAGATATTCAACAAGCACACAAGGATAAGGGATATCGCGTTGTTGTCATTATTCTTAGGTACAGGTATACGTATCAGCGAGTGTGTTGGCATCAATATTGAAGATATTGACTTCTCTACTAATGCTTTTAAGATAACTCGCAAAGGTGGCAATCAAGTTGTGCTATATTTTTCTGAAGAAGTTGCAGACGCACTTCGAGAATACTATGAACAAAGAAGTTCCAACTCCAAAGTCAATCCCAAAGAACATGCAATGTTTTTGTCTATGCAGAACAAAAGAATAACCGTTCGTGCTGTTGAGTTACTTGTCAAAAAATACAGTTCGGCTATTGCTCCATTAAAAAGAATCACTCCCCACAAACTCCGTAGTACATACGGCACCAATCTATATCGCGAGACAAAAGATATATATATAGTAGCAGCAGTCCTCGGACATAGAGACGTCAATACTACCAAGAAACACTATGCTGCAATAAGCGAAGATATAAGAAAATCTGCCTCTACAAAGGTAAAGTTAAGATAGATAAATAAAGTATTATGGTTCAATAAACCATAATTTTTTATGTAAAATTGCAAATTATTGTATAATTTAACATTTTCGAACAAATGTTTGACAAACTATAATTAATATGGTATATTATCTTCAGAGGTAAATAGATTATGAAAATGGAAGATACACTTAACAAACTCCTTAGAGTTATCAATATATATCTTACTGAGAAAGGATATCCACCTAGTGTTAGAGAGATGGCAAAGGAGATGGAAGTCAATTCCACTTCTACAATCCAATACTACCTCAATTTGCTTGAAGAACAAGGCAAACTTCACAAAGGTGGTAACAAAAATCGTGCTATAGAGCTTGTCAAAGACTACTCTGCTACACCCAAAGAAGAGCCAACTATTATCATACCACTTATAGGCGAAGTTGCTGCTGGCAGACCTATACTTGCAGTTGAGAACTATGAATGCGAATACAATATGCCACGATATCTATTCAGAGGCGACAACCTATTTATGCTCACAGTTCGTGGTGATAGTATGATAGATGCTGGTATTTTCAATGGCGACTATGTGGTAGTAAAAAAACAAAACTATGCCGACAATGGAGACATAGTTGTTGCAATGATCAATGGTAGTGCTACAGTAAAAAGATTTTTCAGAGAAGATGGTCAGATAAGATTACAGCCTGAGAACCCTACTATGGCACCAATCTATTGTTTTGAAGTAGATATCTTAGGTAAAGTCACAGGAGTCATAAGGAAGTATTAGAACTTCTCAAGGCATCCAATGAGAGCTAGTTTGACATGCTCATAAGTGAGACCACCCTGTAAGTACAATATATATGGCTCTCTTATTGGAGCATCACAACTAAGTTCGATTGAGGCACCCTGCACGAATGTCCCAGCTGCCATTATTACTTCACTAGTATAGCCTGGCATTGCCCATGGCTCAGGAGTTACATAACTATCAATAGGAGAATTGGCTTGTATTTCTTTACAGAATGCAATTAATTCTTCTTTTTTGTTGAACTTAACACTTCTTATTATATCATACATCTTACTATCAACTTTTGGCATAACATCATAGCCAAGTTTAGTCATAACTGCCCCAATCAAAAGTGAACCTTTGAGCGCTTGACTTACAGTATGTGGAGCCAAGAATAACCCTTGATATATAAGTCTATATCCGAGTTCATTGGAGCCAACTTCAAGTTTGAGTGAAGGTGAAGTATATGAAGAAGCAATCATATCGATAGCATCTCTATCACCTACAATATATCCACCAGTTGCTACTATGCCACCACCAGGATTTTTGATAAGAGATCCCACAACCACATTAGCTCCGACATCGCTTGGTTCTTGCTCTTCTACAAACTCACCATAGCAATTGTCTACCATTATGATAGAAGATTTGTTAACCTTGCGTATAGCCTTGAACATATCACCGAATTCTTTGACACTCATAGCATCACGCCAAGCATAACCTTTGGATCGTTGAAAGTATATGACTTTTGGATTCTTTTTGGCTGCTTCGAGTATCTTTGCGCTATCAAGCTTAGCACCAAGTAGATCTATTTGTTCATATTTTATACCAAAATCTTTAAGACTTCCATTATCAATAGTTGTACCAAATATAGTCTCATCAAGTGTATCATATGGCTTACCTGTAACACTAAGCAAAGTATCGCCCGGCCTCAACAAGCCGTACAATGCCACTTTGAGCGCGTGTGAACCACATGTGATGTTCTGTGAGACAATAGCCTTCTCTGCGCCAAATACACTTGCATAAAGGTCGCACAATGTATCTCTGCCTATATCATCATATCCATAGCCGGTTGTACCAGAAAAATGTCTCAATGCAATCTTCAACTTCTTGAAAGCTCCAAGCACTTTGGCTTGATTGACAAGACTTATTCTTTCGATTTCTTCAAATTGAGGCTTGATCATAGATTCACATTCAACTATCAATTTGTTTATTTGTTCAGTTATCATAATTTTCCCTTTATATATTCCATTATTTTGGACTCGTCGTATGGAGATAGCCACATTGCATTCTCAAATGACTTGAGATATGTAATCTGGCGTTTTGCATAATTACGTGTATTTTGTTTTAACTTCTGTATGCATTCTTCCAAAGATTGATTTTTGTTTATATATGGCAAAAACTCTTTGTAGCCGATTGCTTGAAAGCTCTGGCAGTGATCATCAACTCCAACACTCATAAGATGTTTCATCTCTTCAATAATGCCATCTTTTAGCATCTTATCTACTCTATCATTGATGCGTTGATAAAGCACTTCACGAGGCAAATCCAGTATAATCATTGTATAGTCGTATTTTGCTTGCGAATGTTGTTGAATTTGGTTAAGAGGTAGTCCAGTCTGCTCTATGATCTCAAGAGCTCTGATTACCCTCTTAGTTGCGTTCATATGAATATTACTAGCAGCAATTGGATCTTTTGACTCTAATAAGTCATGTAAGTATCCAGCACCATTTGTCTGAAGTAGCATTTGATACTTATCTCTTATACTTGTATCTTTGTTGGTTTGAGCAAAGTTGTAGTCGTATAACAATGCCTTGATATATAATCCTGTTCCTCCAACGATAATAGGCAATTTGCCTCGGCTCTTGATATCTTCAATCGCAGAATTAGCAAGCTGAACAAAATCACTCACGCTAAACTCTTGATCTGGCTCAACTATATCAAGCAAATGATGAACAACGCCGGACTGTTCTTCCTCAGTCACTTTGGCAGTACCAACATTCATTTGCTTATATATCTGCATAGAATCAGCAGAGATTATTTCTCCATTAAAGACTTTTGCGCATTTAACGGCAAGGCTACTTTTTCCACTAGCAGTTGGACCTGCTATTATTAACAAATCCATATTACAATATCCTTTTGAACCATTTTTCTAGTTCCGTTCTTTTGACTTCAACAATAATAGGTCTTCCATGTGGGCATAACAATACTGTCTTAGAAGAGATAAGATTATCTAACAATTGCTTGATCTCTGTTTCGCTAAGACGTTGCCCACCTTTTACAGCTGCCTTACATGCAGTTGTCGCTAATATATGCTCTATATTTGCAGTATTCTTAGAGATATATTGCAAAGACGAAAGACAATCATCTACAAAGTCTTTAATAATAATATCTCCCAATATCATTGGAACTGATGTTACACGATATGTCAAGTTACCAAACTCTTCAATTGTGAATCCGAGTTTTGCAAAGTTTGAGATATTCTTGTTAAGGAACTCGCTTTCAATGCTGTTTACTTTGAATATATATGGGAATAGCAAATCTTGATACACAACATTATTCTGCTCAAAAGATAGTTTATATTTGTCATATAACAATCTTTCATGTCCTGCGTGTTGATCAATAAAATATACCTTGTCATTATACTCAACAATTATATATGTATTGAATATAACTCCAATAATCTTAACTTGGCTATCTATATCCAATGTTTGTTGCGATTGCAAACTAGACGCATCAAATTGTTGAGCAAAAGATTTCTGCTCACAACATACATCATTAGCTATTGTCTTAGCAAATAATGGAGTTGGTTCTTCTTGCTTAAAATTAATATTTGTTGGTAATATATGTTTCTCAATAGGTTGAATTGGTTCATTAGTTGGAATGCTCTCGCCAAAACTTTTACCGCTATTGCTTGGAAGTATAGGCAATTCTTTAGGCAAATCAATGACTTTCTGCACAGTTACAATATTGTTAGCTTCTATCATTGCCTTTGCGACAACATTACTGAATACCCCAAATATTTGACTCTGATTAACAAATCTCACATCGAGTTTGTTAGGATGTACATTGACGTCTATACTATCATATGGCATAACAAGATGAAGTACATAGAATGGAAACTTCCCTTTCATAAGATAGTTTTCGTACGCACTATATACTGCTGAAGCAACTATATTATTGATAACATATCTACCATTGATAACTAAAGTCTGATATGTCTTATTTGGCTTAGCAAATGTTGACTTAGCAACATAACCTGATATAGTTATATTATCATAACTATATTCTATTTGCAAAAGATTATCAACGGTTTCGGCACCATAGACTGCATATATTGCATCTTTGAGAGATTTCCCCACAGTTTGATATACAATCTTGCCATCTGAAGTATACTTGAAGCTTATCGTTGGATTGGCGAGAATAAATCTTGCAATAATATTGGTTATATAGCCCTCTTCCACCTTTGGACTACGGAGAAACTTCGCCCTAGCAGGTACATTATAAAACAAGTTCTCTACCGTTACAAAAGTCCCTTGTGGACTTCCTACTACGACAGGAGCACTTATTTCTCCACCAAAGTCCGTTATCTTACCACCAAAATCATTGTCCTTATATTTTGATATAATTGTTGTCTGCGATACGGCTCCAATACTAGCCAATGCTTCGCCACGGAATCCTAACGTTGCAATATTCTGCAAATCATCAGCTGTCTTTATCTTACTTGTTGCGTGAGGCAAAAAGGCATTGGCAATACTCTCATATTCTATACCATCGCCATTATCCGAGATAGCAATCTTCTTGATACCACCACCAACAATCTCAATGGATATGCTGGTTGCTCCTGCATCAATAGAGTTTTCGACGCACTCTTTGACAATCGAGCTTGGGCGCTCTACAACTTCACCTGCTGCTATTCTATTGTATATACTTTTGTCTAATATATTTATCTTTGCCATTATTTTCCCTTTTTTGCCTTCATTGACAATTCATTGAGGATATCAAACGCTACCATAGGAGATACAGTATTGATATCAAGGTCCTTCAATCTATTTATTACTTCATTGTTTGAGTCCGTTTTAGTCGTTGATTCTGTAGCTACAACTGTTTCAAGTCCAACTTGTTCAACATTGTGCAATATCACTCTTGCTCGATCTACAATCTTTCTGTCTATACCCGCAAGCGACGCTACTTCAATACCAAAGCTTCTATTTGCTCCACCACGAACAATTTTTCTCAAAAAGATAATGTTGTTATCATATTCTTTGACTGATATGCGATAGTTTTTGACACCATCAAGTTGACCTTCTAACTGAGTCAACTCATGATAATGTGTAGCAAACAATGTCTTTGCTTTGATATTATTGACAATATGCTCTATTACTGCCCAAGCAATACTAAGTCCATCATATGTTGATGTACCTCTGCCTACTTCGTCCAATAGCAATAAGCTATTTTGAGTAGCATTGCTGAGAATATTTGCTACTTCTATCATTTCCACCATAAATGTACTTTGACCATATGACAAGTCATCACTTGCTCCGATACGTGTGAATATTCTATCAACAATACATATGTCAGCACTCTTTGCTGGAACAAAACTACCAATATGAGCCATCAATGTTATCAATGCAACCTGTCTCATATACGTACTCTTACCTGCCATATTAGGGCCAGTGATAATCATAGTGTGGTCAGTCTGTGTTAGATATGTATCGTTCGGTATGAACATCTCACTTCTTAGCATAGCCTCAACAACAGGATGCCTACCATCTTCTATCTTGATACAATTAACATCTTTGTTAATATTTGGTCTGCAATAGTTATTCTTGAGTGCTATTGTAGCTAACGAGCACAAACAATCGAGTTGAGCGATATCGTTTGCAACAGATTGAATAGAACTAACAAGTGTCATCATATACTCTTTGATCTTCGCATACAATTCTTGTTCAAGTTTGATCGAAAGTTCATCAGCACCAAGTATTTTATCTTCTATTTCTTTGAGTTCTGGCGTAATATATCTCTCATGGTTGGCAATTGTTTGTCTACGTTGATAATTGTATGGAACAAGGTCAATCTGAGATTTGTTAATCTCAATATAGTAACCAAATACTCTTGTATAACCTATCTTAAGTGTCTTGATGCCAGTCTTTTCTCTCTCAGCATTCTCAAGGTCAGATAACCATTTTTGTGCAGAATGTGATGTATCACGCAATTCATCAAGTTGCGAATTATAGCCTTTTTTTATAAAGCCACCACCACTCAATATCGCAGGACTCTCTTCATTGATGCTCTTTGAGATAAAATCACTCAACTCTGTTGTTTTATCCATCTCAGATAACAATAAACTAATCTCTGTATTATTAAGTCGATCAATATCGGCTTTGACACTAGGAATTATTTTAAGAGAATTCATAAGCGATATGCAATCTCTTGGCATAACACTTCCATATGATATCTTGCCTGCAAGACGTTGAATATCGCATATATTATTCAACTTGTCAGATATAGAGTCAAGAACAATAGGATTGTTCTTCAACAATTCTACAAGATTGAGCCTCCTATTGATAGCATCAGAATCTTGCAAAGGTTGAAGCAACCAGTTGCGAATAAGTCTACTACCCATACTAGTCTTCGTTTTATCAATAACGCCAAGTAATGAGCCTCTCTTCTTCTGTTCACGTAACGTTTCTGTCAATTCGAGATTGCGACACGTTGTATTGTCAAGATACATATACTCAGCATCTTTGATAAGGACAATACTATTGATATGTCCAAGTGTTCGCTTCTGAGTATCTATCATATAACTTATCAAAGCACCTGCAGCTGATATAGCAGAATATTTTTGTGCATAGTCAAATCTAGCCAAAGAATCAACATTAAGTTGCTTTTTGACCATATCTAATGCATTCTCATACTTATAAGCCCAGTCATTATATTTGGAAAACACAGGCAAATAACCGAACTTCGAACTATTGATTTGACTTGCCGCATTGCTCATTGCATCGTTGCAGATAATCTCAGTTGGCTTGACACGTACTAGACAATCATTTGCTTTGACATAGGCATTGTTACCGAACTCACACACACAGAACTCTCCAGTAGATATATCTGCATATGCGATACCAATGCTATTGTTGTTCTTATATACGGAAGCAATATAGTTATTCTTGTTATCTTCTAGTATACTTGACTCCATTACGGTACCTGGTGTCACAACTCTTGTTACATCACGACTAACTATCGTACCAGGTGCTGGCTCTGTCAATTGCTCGCATATTGCTACTTTGAAACCTTGCGATACAAGCTTGCTTAGATAAGTATCAACTGCGTGATATGGAACACCACACATTGGGGCCTTCTGATCAAGACCACAATTCCTGCCAGTAAGTGTTAGATCAAGAGCTTTGGAGGCAATAACTGCATCTTCAAAAAACAACTCATAAAAGTCTCCAAGTCTATAAAAAAGCAGACAATCCTTGTAATTCTCTTTGGTCAACATATATTGTTGCATCATTGGTGATAAAGACATTTATTTCTCCTCTACTATTGCTTGTAACTTGTTGTTATATATTTTCTGTATTTTTACACGATAAAAGTTGTTGTCAAGGCTATCCACTGACAAAACTTCGACAGTCTTGCCATTATCAGTCTTGGAAGAATATACTCCATCCTTCAACTTGCCTTCAATAAGGACTTCTACGACTTTGCCTTGCAACTGATCGTTTATCTGTTTAGTAATGCTCTTTTGTAGGGCAAGTAATTGATTAACACGTTTTCTTTTGGTATCAATTGGCACTTGATGATCCATTTTTTCTGCAACAGTTCCTTTCCTCTTAGAATACATAAAAGCAAATATACTGTTGTATCTACAATGTTCTACAAGCGAGCAAGTATCTTCAAAATCTTCATCAGTCTCCCCTGGAAATCCTACAATGAAGTCAGATGTGAGACTTACATTCGGTATCCTAGCATATATCTTATCGATCAATCGTATATAATTCTCACGCGTGTATCTACGATTCATTGCAGATAATATACTTGTGCTTCCAGATTGACATGGAAGATGTATCGTCTTACTCATCTTATCATTCGATGCAATAACCTCTATCACATCATCGTTGAGATCCTTTGGATGTGAAGTCAAAAACTTAATTCTAAAATCTCCGTCTATCTTACACAACCTATCAAGTAGTTTAGCAAAAGTCACTTCAGGATCATCAATATCATTACCATATGAGTTAACGTTCTGACCTAATAAGGTTATAGTTTTATAACCATCGACTTGAACAAGCTTAGTTACTTCGCGTACGATTTCTTCCATATCTCTGCTACGTTCTCTACCTCTGACATAAGGTACAATACAATAAGTACAGAAGTTGTTACAGCCGAATGTTATATTGACCCATGCGTTCTGTCCACTTGTTCTATAGCAAGCTGAGTCTTCGACAATCTTCTGCTCTTTATCCCATACTTCAAATACTCTACTATGAGAAGTTGTATATTTCTTGACATAATCTTCGAATAAATATAGATTGTGTGTGCCAAACAAAATATTGACAAAAGGAAACTTCGTCCTAATAGTCTCTGCTGTACCATTCTCTTGAGCCATACAGCCACATACAGCAACTATTAGATTAGGATTTTTCTTCTTCAATCCTTTGACCATACCTATATTGCCAAATATTTTTTGTTCTGCACTTTCTCTAATACAGCATGTGTTGAATACAATAATGTCTGCTTGTGCTAATTCTTCCGTAGGCAAATAACCAAGGCCTTTGAGCACCCCAGCTAACTTCTCTGATTCGTGTATATTCATCTGACAGCCATATGTCTTAATGCAATAGTATTTTTCCATATTGTCATTATACAATTATTTGTCAATATTATCAAGAATCTTTTGGTAATATATATAATAAATACAAATACTATATCTATGAAAACTCGAACAAAAAACATTATTAAGTACGTAATTATTGCCATCAGCACACTAATAGCGTGCACAATATTAGTTGTTTCACTATTCCTATTAGGAGTATTTTCCTCATTTAGTGGCGTGGATTGGAGTGCTAATGAACTTATGACAGCAGACAACAATATCATCATCCTTGATAGTAATGGAGAAACCCTAAATTGCGATTATTACAACAATAGACCTGTGACTCATATCGAGGAATTACCCCAGCATTTGCTCAATGCTTTTGTCTCCATCGAAGACAAAAAGTTCTATACACATAATGGTATTAACCCCAAAAGAATAGTTTCAGCATTACTAACAAATATAAGTGCAAAGAGGATTAAACAAGGGGCATCGACTATCACACAACAATTGGCAAAAAATGTATATCTATCTAACGAAAAAACTTTGAATAGAAAGTTCAAAGAAATACTTCTTGCACAAGATATAGAAAAAAAACTATCAAAAAACGAGATTTTTGAGGCATATCTCAACAATATATACTTTGGTTCTGGTACATATGGTATAGAACAAGCAAGCTTAAGATACTTTGATAAACAAGCAAAAGACTTGTCCTTGTCCCAAAGTGCAGTGTTAGCAGGGCTAATCAAAGCCCCTTCGACATATTCCCCATATTTTGCTCCAGAAGCATGCAAAAAACGTCGAGATCTCGTACTCAATGAGATGAAAGATGATAAATACATTTCAGTTGAAGAGTACAATTCTGCCCTATTAGAAGAGCTTATTGTACAAGATAACAAAATAATAGGTAATAACGAATATATAACTAAGGTAATCGAAGAAGCTTGCGATATATTGTCAATTACAGAGAATCAATTACTCAAAGGTAATTATACTATCCAGACATATATGTCGACTGACTATCAAAACAAAGCAAATAGCATAATAGATTCATCAAGTTACAATATTGATAACACCGACAAAGGAATACTAGTTATCTCATCTAAGACAGGTGGAATTGTTGCATACAAGGGTTCTAGTAACAATGACTTACTCAATACCTACAAACAACCCGGCTCTACTATCAAACCGATACTTGTATATGCTCCAGCGATTGAGTATAATGTGATAACAACTGCTACTCCAATACTGGATGAGAAATATTCGATTGGGAATTATTCTCCAAGCAATTTTAATGGCAAATATTATGGCTATGTTACTACAACAGAGGCACTATCACAATCACTTAATATTCCAGCGATAAAAATCCTTGAACTTACTGGCATCGATAGATCCAAACATTTTGCATCAAAATGTGGGATTACTTTTGACAAAAACGACAAAGGGTATTCGCTAGCACTTGGAGGAATGACCAAAGGATTGACTATGCTCGATATGACAGCCAGTTATATACCATTGAGTAATGGCGGTAATTATATCAAGCCATCATTTATTAGTAGTATAAAAAAACATAATGACACCATATACAACAACAAAGAAATAAAGACTCAAGTGATGAAAAATAGTACTTCGTACCTAATAACTGATATGTTACAGAATTGTGCAAAATCAGGCACGGCTAAAAATCTAGATTCTCTCAATCTAGCCGTTGCTAGCAAGACCGGCACAGTTGGAACAAGCGAAGGTAATAGTAGTATATGGAATATATCATATACTCCAGAGATTGTAGTATGCTCACTCATTTCTTCTTCTAGCAATCATAATAACATTAATTGCAAATATACAGGCAGTAATTACCCTACTATGATGACAAAAGAACTATTGGTCGGTAGCAAAAATATTTCGTTTGATAAACCAAAGAACATACGGTCGGTAGATATTGATATGCTTGATTTAACAGAAAATCATAGACTTGCACTTGCATCAAGTTCTACCCCGTCAAGATATGTTACAAAAAAATACTTTTCGCAAGATAATATGCCAATTGCTTACTCTGATACATTTGACAAAATCGATGATATAAATATTTCTGTGCAAGTAGATAAAGTACCAAAAATAACATTCGAAGCAAAGAAATATTTGTCATATAGCATATATAGAAAAAATGAAGATATAGAAACAATGATTGCTTCTATATCTAACAAATCTGATACTATTGAATATCTAGACGATGGAGTACAGCCAGATAACTTCTACGAATATTATGTTGTAGCTAGTCTCCCCAATACAAGTAAAACAAAAACTAGTAATATAATAAAAGTATTAACCAAGGCTTAAGCAATATCGACACTTACAATCGTATCGATATCAAACTTATATAGCATTTCGATATATTTTTTCTTCTCAATAAAAGCTGTAGCTTTCTTGATATAGTCATCCATCATCTCATCTGTTACATCAACTCTCGAATATAATACATCAACTATATTTGTTGAATAAATATTCTTGCTGACTATTCCACCGGTGTAGAACATTATTACTTCATCATCAGCCTTTGGATCAAAAATTGATTTACCATTATAGAAGTTTGTCTTGTAATCAATTCCCCACAAATCTAGGAATGTTGGAACAAAACTAAATGAAGATGAGAAAGTATCAACAAAACAAGAATTGGTATCAGCCTTTACTTCACTAGCCAATTTTGTATCATAGATAAAACATGGTATGCGGTAAATCTCTAGATTGTAGTACTCTTCCTGAGTCAAACCTTTGAGGTCTAAGTTAAGGTTATGATAATAGGCGTTATGATCGCCAAATATAGCGATAGTTGTCTTCTCTCTCAAACCTTTTTCTTCAAGGTAATCAAGAAGATATTCAACTGCCCTATCTAAGTCTATTATTGCGCTCTTGTAATACTTTAAGTATTCAAGATTTCGACTTGTTGTAGGTACTGAATATATTGTATTTGTTTCAAGCCAATCAGAAAACTCTTCAAAATTGTTGTCATATTCTTCGTAATAATCATCTAGCCTCCAATTATATTTATAAGAGCCATGAGATGTTACTGTTGTAAAATATGAATAGAAATGATCTTTGTCTAATGGTACGATATTATCAATATTAGCTTTCAACACATCAGAGTCTTTTGCCCAATCGGCAAACTTCGTTGTAGCCCCTTCAATATCTAGATCATCAATAAATGTTGCATTGTCGAATCCAAATGTTGGAATGACAGATTCTCTTGCATAGAATTCACTAGTATAAGAATGTGTGTAAGAAGCAACAAAGTCCTCTCCATACTTATCTCTAAGCATATTGATTATAGAAAAATCATAATTTTTGTTTGCGTGGCTAGTGTTGATAGAGTTTAGATTCTTACTAAAAGGTGATTCAGTAGGATAATTTCCTAATATAGCAATATTCTCAGTTACATTAGTTTTGTTTTTACCATAAAAACTTGTCAATCCAATTGAGTCATTACCATACTCAGAATATGTCTCATCGCCATACGCAAGTGCATACAATGTTGGAGTGTTATATGGATCAATGGCGTACCACTCCAACGATTCTGCCATTATCACAATAAGGTTATTGTCTTCAAGCAATCCATTATATTGCGTTGGAGTGTTCTTAACGGCATTATCTTCGAAGTACTCCTTTGCTGCAGAAATGGTGGCTTGTTTATTTGTGCCCTTCATAAAGAAATTATAGAAGCTTTTTGTATAAAAACCAAAATAACCAAACTTATTATATGCTTCATTCTTGAATTGTAAGTTAGTAAATAAATATTGGTCATTGCCTGCAATCTTTTCTTGCGCTGTATAATCAAGTGATGATAATCCATAGATATACATACCTATCCCACAGCCTTCAATCATTATGCATATTGCAAGTATTATTGACACTAAACTTATACGCTTTCTATTAGTAAAATATGTAAAAGCAGCTAGCTTCGATACTTTATATATCAAGAATATACATGCTGCACAGATTGCAACTATTAATGCCATAAACGGCCAGTTAAGGAAAGAAAATTCAAATGCCTTAGCGGCCTCAGTTCCAATTGCAAGCATATCAAAAGATAATAGATCCCCAAAGATGCGAACAAGCACATCATTGATGATACTGATAAGACCTTGCAAACATATAAGAACTGAGCAAACAATCAGTTTGATTGAATAATTAGGAATAATCAACGAAATACCAAAAACTATTAGATAAAATGATATGTTAAATAAAAAATATTTTGGGATAATATTCATACCTAGATAGTAAGACGTTACTATATCTAGGAGTATCACAAATAACGTAAATATAACTGATATCAAAAGATCACGATAGCGTCTAGTCATTTATTCCTCTTATTTTTTACTGAAGTTTTTCCCTAATTTTCTTTTCAATCTCTGCACTTATCTCTTTGTTCTGAGCAAGGTATGCTTTGACATTCTCTTTACCTTGACCGATTTTTTCATCATTATATGAGTACCAAGAGCCACTCTTGACAATGATATTATAATCAGTGGCAAGATCTACGATGCAGCCTTCATTTGAGATTCCTTTGCCATAGATAATATCAAACTCTGCTTGTTTGAATGGAGGTGCAAGTTTGTTCTTAACAACTTTGACTCTAGTTCTGTTACCAATAAAATCATTACCATCTTTGATAGTATCAATCTTTCTTACATCAAGACGAATACTAGAATAGAACTTCAATGCCTTACCGCCAGTAGTTGTCTCTGGGGATCCGAACATAACACCAATCTTTTCTCTCAACTGGTTGATGAAGATTACACAAGTCTTGCTTTTATTGATAATTGCAGTCAATTTCCTAAGAGCTTGGCTCATAAGTCTTGCTTGTAATCCGATAAAACTATCACCCATTTCGCCATCAATCTCGGCTTTTGGAGTAAGAGCAGCAACAGAGTCAATGACGACAACATCGAAGGCTCCACTTCTAACCAATGTATCACAAATATCGAGCGCTTGTTCGCCATTGTCTGGCTGAGACACATACAACTCCTCTGTGTTAACGCCAAGTTTCTGTGCATATGAAGGATCAAGAGCGTGCTCTGCATCAATAAAGGCTGCTGTGCCACCTAGCTTCTGAGCCTCAGCTATGATATGCAAAGATACTGTTGTCTTACCAGAAGACTCTGGTCCATATATCTCTACGACTCTGCCACGTGGAACTCCACCGATACCTAATGCATTGTCGAGGACAAGACAACCGGTTGGGATAACTGCTACATTTTGTTTGGTCTCACTGCCAAGTTTCATAATAGAACCTTTGCCGAATTGTTTCTCAATCTGTAGCATAGCTTGTTCAATTAATTTTTGTTTATCGTCCATAATACTTCTCCTATGATTTATTTATATAACAATATTACTATTAGATTATATCACTTGTTTTGTCAAAATGAAAATCTTTTTGTTTCATCTTTTTTATTAAATGGAAAAACGCAGCATTGGTTGCTTTGTCTATTATTTCATCCCTACTACCAGAGAAAATATGCTTATATACATTTATTCCCTTGATGTTTCCAACACATATAGCACAATGGCCATATTCATCTATATTATTTTTGTCCAAACAGCCTGTTGTTGATACTACAAAATCTGTTCCTGAGTTCTCTAAAGCACCCAGTGCCATCTCATAACCAATGTCCGCAAAGCTATTAGTCCTTGCAAGGGTCTGCTTGTCCACACCAAGTAGTTTTGTCTTTGCCAAATTGGTTGTTGCTATATATCCTTCTGGTAATAACAATCTCGACTCATCGTTGTTCTTGTAGAACTCCGAAGCAACTCTTCCAGCCGTTATGTCTTCTGCTGTAGAAAAGGTGTATTTGTTGAGTAACAACAAATCTTTTGTAACCTCAGTAAGTGAATAATCACCTTCTGAATATACGTTATTTGCAAGTCTAGAAAATACTCCTCTAACTATACTATCAGTATTCTCTTGCTTGACTCTAGGATTATTCTCGATAATTATCTCACCATCAAGAAGCTTCTCATTACAAATAATATTGATCTTGTGCTTATTCTTACGCATTTCTTTCAACAAAGAAAGTATCTCAGCTTGCGTTAGTCCAAATGTCTTGAAAATATAGGTATTAGCATTCTGATTGGCTTGAGCAAGAAGATATGGAAGCACCGAACTTACGAACATATTGTGCAATTGCATATGTTCAAGTGGCATCATAATAATCTGTTTGTTGCCATCTATCTCGTACAATCCACCTTGCATTATACCTAGAGGATTGGTAATACATCTACCCTTTCTTGGCATGAAGCTCTCTGTATTACCTTCTTTGGTATAAGGAAGATTGTTCACTTTGAAGTATTCATCAATATTATTTTTTGCATACTCATTGATAGCAAGTTCATCAGACAAAAGCTTTGCAATTGCTTTCTTTGTAACAAAGCTAGCCTCAATCTGATTCTCTACTAAAAGAAGTATACAGTCATTCTGAGACAGACCATTCAGTATCCTATTGCAAATGTTAGAATAATCTATCTTGATATACTCTTGCGAGTTGATAATGAACCCGTTCTTGTGTAGGTTGGAGAGGATATCAAAACAGCTATCATTCTTCTTGGTAGCAATCAATTCATTATTACTGATGACTAGTACTGATATTTGCATTATTTTTCCTTAAATACTTCTCTATTCTTAACCAAATAATTAACACCTGAAATAATTGTAAGTGCTGTTGCAATGCCCATAAATACATAACATATTACTGTGTATGCGAATGTGAATCCACCTAAGAAAGGATACATATTATGTACTGCAAGCATCATAAACATAGCAACTGCTACTGGTTGGAAGTTTGCTTTAACCTTTCCCCACATATCTGCTGCCATAACAATTTTTTTAGTTGCAGCAATTTGTCTCAAAGCACTTACCATGAACTCTCTTGCGATAATGATAATGACCATTATTATGCCATATGGATTAACCATAGTGCCGTCAGCCAATATTAATAACAAACCCGTTGCCATCAACAACTTGTCTGCGATTGGGTCAAGGAACTTGCCCAAATCTGTAACTTGATTGTTCTTCCTAGCAAGATATCCATCAAGAAAATCTGTCAATGCAGTCAAAGAAAAGACAACTAATGCTATAGCTTTGCCATAAGGGACAAATGAAGCAAGATAGAAAAATACCATTACTGGGATACCTATTATTCTTGTTAATGAAATTTTGTTTGGTGTGTTCATACTTTTTCTCCTATTAAATAATTTTTGTTTATTTGTGTAATTTTTATGTTCACGAAACTTCCTATCTTGACTTTTTTGTCCGAATAGAAACATATTTCGTAATCAACATTTGGTGAAAACATATAATTCCTGCCAAAGTACTGATTTGTTTGGTCATCAAACCTATCAACTAGCACTTTATATGTATTATCTAGCATATTCACGAGATTGTTATGAGATATGGATTCTTGTAACTTTTCTATCTTCTTAAGTCTTAACTTTTTGACTATCGTAGGTACTTGATGTCTCATCTGATAAGAACGTGTACCTTCTTCTCTGCTATATGCAAAGAATCCAACAAGCTCAAGTTTGTTACTTTTTAAGAAATCACATAATCTGACAAAGTCATTATGTTTCTCATTTGGAAAACCTACCATTAGAGTTGTACGTATGACAATGTCAGGTATCTTTGCTCTTATATTATCTATCAATTCTTGTATCTGTTGTGAGAAGATATGTCTACCCATCTTAGACAATATATTGTCAGATATATGTTGCAAAGGCATATCTATATACTTTACTATCTTATCGTTATGGGCTATCTCATCAATCAGTTCTTCAGTTATTTTGTCAGGGTAACAATAATGTAATCGTATCCATTCAATACCATCAATCTCACTTAGTTTGCGAAGAAGTTGAACAAGCATTGGCTTCGAGTATAGATCTTGACCGTAATTTGTTACATCTTGAGCAACTACTATCAGTTCTTTGACTCCTTGCGCTACTAGATCTGTTGCCTCAGCAACAATCTGCTCCATCGGTATTGAATAATACCTACCTCTTATATACGGTATTTTGCAATAAGTACAAAAATTGTTACAACCATCGGCAATCTTAAGGTATGCATAATGCTTGGGAGTGCTAAGTATTCTGTTATGGACGGCCTTAGGAAGATTTGTCTCACCATAAAGTTTATTGATTATCTCCACTATCTTGTCATTATCATCGATTGGGACAAAGGCATCTACTTCTGGGAGCGCTGATTTTAATTCTTCAATACCAAGTTGACTCAAACATCCAGTTACTATCAACTTCTCGAGTTTGTTTGACTTGTATTTAATACAATCAAGTATAGTATCTATTGACTCTTCCCTAGCTGATGCTAAGAAAGCACATGTATTAACTATTATTATCTGAGCTTGTTCTAAGTCATTTGTGATAACAAATCCATTACTTTTGAGATTACCTAGGATATATTCTGCATCAACTCTATTCTTGTCACAGCCAAGGCTGATTAGACTTATGTATCTTTTGTTCAATCTTGACCTCCATATGCAGATTCAAATTCTTCTTTTGTCATATAGACATTACGTGGTTTGCCACCCTCTGATGGGGATATAAACTTCGCAAGTTCCATTTGGTCAACAATACGTGCAGCTCTCGAAAATCCTAATGAGAATCTCCTCTGTAGCATTGATATAGATACTTGACCAGTCTCTACAACAAGCCTTAGACAATCTACGAATAATGGATCAAGATCCTGACTTGCTCCACCAGCACTGCCAGCACTCACGCCATCAGTACCTTCTTTGTTGATTGCATTGGCAATACTCTCATCGTATATAGTTGAGTTGTTCGCCTTGATATATTCGACTACTGCTTGCACTTCTTCATTGGATACGTATGCACCTTGAACTCTTGTAGGCTCACTATCACTTGGAGAATACAACATATCACCACGACCAAGAAGCTTCTCTGCACCACCTTGGTCAAGTATTGTCTTGGAGTCAATATAGTTAGTGACAGCAAAAGCAATTCTTGAAGGAAGATTGGCTTTGATAGTACCTGTAATGACATCAACTGATGGTCTTTGAGTTGCAAGGACAATATGGATACCCGCAGCTCTAGCTTTCTGAACCAAACGTACGATCTTGTTCTCAAGTTCCTTTTTGTTGCCAGATGCCATTAGGTCAGCAAGTTCATCGACTACCATAACTATATATCCCATCTTGACCATTGTGCCATTGACAACACCTGGTAACGAATTGTATCCGGAGATATTGACTACGCAGTTCTCTTCGAATACCCCATAACGCCTCTCCATCTCATTTATAAGCCAATCAAAAGCATTGATTGCCTTCTGTGGCTCGGTGATGACTTTAGGCAAAATCAAATGAGGTAGATCATTGTAACTTGTGAACTCAACACGCTTAGGATCAATCAAGATCAATCTCAAATCCTCTGGTGCTGTTCTATATATCAAACTGATTAGCAAAGCATTGAGGCACACACTCTTACCAGAGTTGGTAGCACCAGCAACAAGTAAGTGTGGCATCTTGGCAAGATTACAAGTAAATACTTTACCATCGACATCTTTGCCCAAAGCAAACGCAAGTGGAGATTGGTTAGCATTAAATTCTTTGGATTCGACAATATCACGCAATGTTACCATATCTATCTTGTCATTTGGTACTTCTATACCTACGGCACTCTTGCCGCGGATAGGAGTCTCTATACGTATACTACCCTTTGAAGCTAAAGCAAGTTCTATGTCTTCGCAATGGTTGTTAATCTTCTTGACAGGTATACCAGTAGGCATCTTGAGTTCATATCGAGTGACAGCAGCACCTCTTCTGACAGCTTGTACTTGGACAGGAATCTTGAAGTTGTCGAGAGTCTTCTCAATAACGGCAGATTTCTCTGCTTGTTCAGTTGCAAACTCTTGATAATCAACTTCTACTTTATTCAACAATTCTACAGGTGGTCTCTTATAATTGAGTGCCTTAGCCATTATTGGTGGAAGAGGTTTTTTATTCTTCTCAGCACCAATCATCTGTATCTGCTCGAAATTGTTCTTTGGCTTAGATGGACCTATGCCATAGTTCTTATTCAAAGAACTCTCGACCTTTGACTGTTGACCAAGAACCTTATCTTTCTCGTTCTCTTCCATACGAGATGTAAAGTTATTGTTATTAGTCTTAGGCTGTATCAAACTCTTGCCCATATCAGGCGATATATACCTTTGGTTGTTTATATTCTCTTCAACCAATTTCTTTGGCTTGTATTGTGAGTTATCGCCGGCATTCTCTATCTTAGGAAGATCTTCTATCTCTTGTGAAGGAGTTTGAGTCGATATGTTCGTATTGGTAATAATAGGATCAATGTTATTGTTGGATTGATAACCAGTAGCTTGAAGGAACTCTCTCAACTTAACATTCTTATCGTCTTGCTTAGGTACTTGTTTAGGCTCTTGCTTAGGCATAGATATAGTCTTGTTAAGCCATTCTTGCTTGACTTCTTCTTTGGCTCCAAATAATTGTTCAGATGGAGTTAGATTACGAGTTTTATCCTTCCTGCTTGGTATAATTATATCGCTTGGATCATCTTTGATAAGCCCAAGCTTCTTTTTGACAAGAATATTGTCTTGATTTTGTTGTAAGGGTTCATTCGTTTTTTGTGAATATTCATTCTTCTGAAGTGCCGAAAAATCAAAGGCAGAACTCTCTGTCTCCACTTCGATTGGTTGTGGTAATGTATCAATAACTGGTTCGCTCTGAGTATCGACGACAATAGGAGCATTCAATTTGGCGAACTGTTTGACTGCGTAGAGATAATCAATAATAAGTGCTACAAATATCGCAAGTGCAATTGCGTAGAATACACAGCCTGCTACACTATTAAGAAGACTCATTATTGGAAATGTAATAATACCAAGTATCAATCCACCAGGAGTATACTTAAAGTCATAGCAATTAACTAAATAATCGCCATAATTTAACCCAGCCCACTTGGCTGTCACAATAGTATGAATAATTGCTAATATGCATACAAAAGCACCAATCAAGTATAGGACATACTTAATTGAATATACAAAATGTTTCTTCATAAGCAATGCAATAGAAATAAGTATCAAGAATGCCATTGCAGGATACAATACAGCACCAAATGTGCCAAGAAAAAACTTATTAAGAATTGGTAAAAAATTGAAGATCGAGAATAGTAATACAGCAATCGAAATCGCAAGAAGAACAATCCCAACTATTTGACCTTTTGATAATCTAGAACTCAACGATTGTTTACTCAAGAGTCTACCCCTTTTATATCCTTAATTGCTACAATAAGTATACCATATTATATAATTATAATACAAACAAAATGCCTTCAATAATTTACTATTATTTAACAAAAGATAAATTGATAATAAAAAAACTGAAGAGAAAAATCTCTTCAGCATTATGATATAAGTGTTACTTTAATGGTTCAAATACCTTCAACTTAGGAGCATTACTTACTATCGCTCCACAAATATTTTTTGTGTTGAATATATCAGCAATGGTGTTATTTATTTGCTTAATTGAAACTTTTTCTAGATCTTCTATTCTACTCTGGACGTCATATGTCCTGTTATATATTGCGACATAATCTGCATTTTTTCTTGCTATGTTGATAGTCGTCTCTGATGAGAAAACTACCGAAGTCTTCTTGTATGTACGAGCCCTCTCATATTCTGTCTGAGATATGCCATTGGCAACAATGTCATCTAGCACATTCTTTACTGTCTGAATGGCCTTGCCAGCACTATCGTTGTTGGTACCAAATAGTATCATCATTGCTCCCCCAATAGCACTTTGTTCGGTGTATGCATGTATACTATACACAAGTCCAAGCTCTTCCCTAACTTTCTGGAATAACTTTGAACTCATACCTTCACCAAGGACAAAGTCTATAAGAGAGTATGTTGATTTGAGCCCAGATAGGTTGTTATGTGCAGGGAATCCAATGACAACCCATGCTTGATTGACATCTTTTTTCTTAGCAGAAAAAGCCATCTTGGGTGACAACAATGTTCTATCAGTAGACACGGCAATATTGGGTGATTGATTAACCTTGGACTTATTAAAGTATTTTTTGGCTAACTTCATGGCTTTTTCATCAGTTACGCCACCTGCAAAAGAAATAATTATATTAGGCTCAACATAGTATTTGCTAGTATATGATTTACAATCTTCGGAGGTAATAGCAGATACGCTCTTTTTATTACCGATAATTGGTCTTTCGAGATATGTGCCTTTGTAGAACAATCTCTGAAACTCGTCAAACGCAACACTTCCTGGGTCATCATTGTACATAGCCATCTCTTCATAGACTACCTTCTTCTCTTTGGCAAGTTCATTCTCATCAAAGGAAGAATTATATATCATATCAGCGAATATCTCACAACACTTCTCGATATTCTCTTCAAGTGCTGTGGCATAAAAACACGTACTTTCTGACTTTGTATATGCGTTAATGCTTGCGCCGATATTCTCGAACTCCTCAGTTATCTGTTGGCTAGTTCGTGCAGTTGTACCTTTGAATAGCATATGTTCTATCAAGTGAGATATGCCACTATTTGCATCAGTCTCATACATAGAACCGGCTTTGATATGTATCAACACACTTGCTCCTGCCTTGTTGGCATCATATTCGTTGATTACTCTCAACCCTGTCTTTAATGTTTTTAGAATAGCAGTCATCATATGCTCCCTTAGATGTTTTTCAATAGTTATTTTATCACAAACGAAAACTATTATTAAACGATTTACACAATTATATACTAATATTTATATTTTGACTTACAGTTACAAGATTGTAGCCGTTATTCTTAATTGTCTTGATAATATCAGGCAATGCCTCAACAGTCTTCTCTGTTGGATGCATAAGTATTAAGTCTCCATTAGAGATATCCTTAACAGCTCTAGAATATATCAAAGTGCTGTCTTTATCTCTCCAATCGATCGTATCCTTACTCCACATAATGGTACTATAACCTAGACTAGTGGCAATCTCTACTGTTTTCTTATTATACGCACCAGATGGTGGTGCAAATACCGTCATATCTACACCTATCAGTTCTTTTACTAACGAATGGTTCGATTCAATCTCTTTCTTTTGGATAGCATCGCCAAGTGTAGTATGGTCAAGATGATTATATCCATGATTGCCGATTTCGTGTCCACGATTAAATATTGCTTGTAACACATCATTATTTCTTGCTACCCAACTACCACCTACGAAGAATGTCGCTTTGACATTGTTTTGATCAAGAATATCTAAGATGGGTTCGATATATTCATTACCCCAATATACATTGATCATAATCGAGACATTGTTGGTACTTTCATCGCCTTTGTATATTGCACCCAAAGAATTGCTTGCACTTACAACTTGGATTGGAGATACAAAAGCGACAATACCGGTTATCGCAAGTACCACAACAATCACAATCGTAGATATAGTATAGAAAAAACTTTTTTTATTTATTACAAAAACTTTCATAATTCTTCTCCCTTACATTCTATGTAATTTGATATCAAATTATGAGACAGTTCTCGTTATTTGCATAAAAAAAACACCAGATAGCTGGTGTTTTATTCATCTATTATAGTTTCTTAACAAGTTTGAAGTCTACTCTACCTTTCTCGTCAACTTTGAGAACTTCGACCTTAACTGTATCGCCAATATTAACAATATCAGTTACTTTCTCTACTCTTTCTTTAGCGAGCTTAGATATATGTATCATTCCATCTTTGCCAGGAGCAACTTCAACAAAAGCGCCAAATTGCATTATTCTTACAACTTTGCCTTCGTAAGTCTTACCTGCTTCAAGATCTTCTGTAATACCAAGGATAATACTCTTTGCCTTAGCAGCCATCTTGTCATCAATTGATGCGATGAATACTAGTCCATTGTCATCAATATCAATCTTAACACCTGTTTCTTCGATAATCTTGTTGATTACCTTACCACCAGTACCAATGACATCTCTGATCTTATCAGGGTCAATGTTGAAAGATATGATCTTAGGAGCATATTTTGATAACTCTTTGCGTGGCTCTTTGATAGTCTTGAGCATAATGCCTAGGATATGCATTCTACCAAGTCTAGCTTGTTCCAAAGCTGTCTTTAGGATATTCTCATCGATACCTTTGATCTTAATATCCATCTGGATAGCTGTGATACCTTTCTCAGTACCAGTTACTTTGAAGTCCATATCGCCATAAAAATCTTCAAGACCTTGAATATCACTTAGAACTGCTACTTTCTTAGAGTTTGGATCTTTGATAAGTCCCATTGCAATACCAGCAACTGGAGCTTTGATTGGAACACCTGCATCCATAAGAGCGAGTGTTGAACCACAAGTACTAGCCATAGAAGAAGAACCGTTAGAAGACAAAACTTCTGATACAAGTCTAAGTGCATATGGGAACTCTTCCTCACTTGGTATAACTGGCTCTAGGGCTCTTTCTGCCAATGCACCATGACCTATCTCTCTACGTCCTGGGCTCTTAAGCTGTCTAGCTTCGCCAGTAGCATAAGGAGGCATATTGTAATGGTGAATGTATCTCTTTGCGTCTTCATCATCAAGACCTTCAAGTTTCTGCACTTCACTTATTGTACCCAAAGTACATGTAGTGAGGGCTTGTGTCTGACCACGAGTAAATACAGCACTACCGTGTACTCTTGGTAAGATACCAACTTCACACCAAATAGGTCTAATCTCGTCGAGCTTTCTTCCATCTGGACGAACACCCTTAGTTAGGATCTTCTCTCTTACGATCTCTTTGGCTAACTTATTAAGGATCTCTCCAATAGTCTTAGTATCTTCTGGATAGATGTCTGCAAAATGCTCAAAAATCTTCTCTTCTGCTTCTTCTTGAGCTGCCTTTCTCTTATCTCTATCATAGTTGCTATAAACTTTCTCTAACAACTTGGTGCTGAACTCTCTAACATCACTGTTAATCTTCTCATCTGGCAACATAATCTTAACTTTGGTATTCTTATCTTTGCCAATCTTCTTAACAATCTTGTTCTGGAACTCAACAATCTTCTTGATCTCTTCATGAGCAAACATTATAGCGCCAAGCATTTGTTTCTCGCTAACTTCTTTTGCACCAGCCTCAACCATAAGTATTGCTTCTGATGTACCACTTACGTATACATACATCTCGCTCTTTTCTCTCTGCTCGTTGTCTGGGTTGATGATATATTTGCCATCAATAAGACCAACTGCAACAGATCCTGTTGGACCAGCAAATGGAATGTCTGATATAGACAATGCTACTGATGATGCTATCATAGCAAGTGGCTCTGGAGCGATATTGCTATCTACTGACAATGCAGTAGTTACAACAGCGACATCATTGTAAAATCCTTTTGGGAACAATGGTCTTAATGGTCTATCAATAAGACGTGATGTAAGTATTGCTTTATCACTTGGTCTTCCTTCTCTCTTCTTAAATCCACCAGGGATCTTACCTACGGCATACATCTTCTCTTCGAAGTCAACTCCGAGTGGGAAGAAATCAATGCCAGGTCTTGGGTCTTTGGCCATAGTAACGTTGGCTTGAACAACAGTTTCTCCACAACGAACGAAACATGAACCATTGGCTTGCTCTGCGTACTTACCGATCTCTACAGTGAGCTTTCTTCCGCCAACTGTAGTTTCAAAAATACTACCTTTTTTCATTTATTTTCTCCTTGTTAATTTGTACTAGGGATATATAATTCGTCCCTATAAATGAAATAGCGAGAAAAATCCTAACAATTTCCCCCGCTATTAAATTATCTGATGTTTAATTTTTTCTTAAGCTCACGGTATCTTTCGATATCCTTGCTCTCAAGGTATTTGAGCAAACCTTTTCTTGTACCAACCATTTGAAGCAAACCTCTTCTTGAGTGCTTGTCATTCTGATTGACCTTAAGATGCTCAGTTAAGTGATTGATTCTCTCAGTAAGTAATGCTACTTGGACTTCTGTTGAACCAGTGTCGCCTTCTTTGGTAGCAAAGCTTGTGATAATCTCTTTCTTCTTATCCTTATTCATAGTTATTCTCCTTTATTATTATTCGCCAAGAACAAAGCAAATCGTGGAGTTAAATCGGAAAAACCTTGTCCTAGGTACGTGTTGCATTGTAACACACAATTCTTCATTTGTAAAGTGTTTTTGTTAAAGTAATATATATATTAGAATATTTCTGTTTTCTTAGCAATATACTCACTTACTCTATATATGTAATCTAATAGATCCTTTGAGTTGGATTGTCTAACTATATTGCCATTTGCCCCAACTTTTTTGGATATTGCACCACTGCCAACAGCGATAATTGATGATGATTCTTCAATGCTGTCTATATTATAAATACATGCCTTACCTGACTTACAATACCCAACATTTTCGTGTCCACCACTTATTCTTTTTTGCCTATACAAGTAGTATGGTTGATAGTCATTAGCCCTAAGTGTCGTACTTGCATAGTCAACCATTTTGCCAACTTCATCTACTTGAATAGTAGTCTCATCTATCAGGTTGCCACGTTTGAGAGATAAAGTATGTACTGTAATGTTAGCCGGAGCGAACTCAACAGCCATATCAATAGATTTTTTGAAATTACGCATAGTTTCATTTGGCAACCCAGCAATCAAATCCATATTGATATCAAAGTTGTATTTGAGTGCTAGTTTGTATGCCTCTATGACTTGACTTACTGTATGTCTTCTTCCTATCAATTTGAGTGTTTTGTCACAAAAAGTCTGTGGATTGATAGATATTCTGGTCACTCCTGCATCTTTGAGGACTTGGAGTTTTTCCTCCGTAATACTATCTGCTCTACCACATTCTACTGTGAACTCAGTTGTATGATATTTGAGACAAGCAAGTATCTTGCGTAGTTGTTGAGCAGTTAAAGCAGTAGGCGTCCCTCCACCTATATAGATACTCCTGACAACATAGAACTTACTTGCTACCATCTCCTTGACAGCTTCTAACTCTACAATCAATGCCTCTATATACGCATCTACTGAAGAACTACATTTGTTGATGTCATTGCTGAAGAAGGTGCAATATGTGCATCTTCCATTGCAGAAAGGTATATGTACATATATATCTATATCCTTTGGGTTGTTAATGATACACCTTTGATTCTTTATTATATCAATAACAAGGTCAGCCTTAGCTTCTGAGAGTAAAAAATCTCTTATCAACTCTCTCCTAGTCGTATTATAATTATTATTGCGATTGTAATACTCATGAGCGATAGCCGATGGATGTACTCCTGTCAAAGCACCCCAAGGCATAGATTTGTTGTAATAATCAGACAATGCTTGATACAAACTGATTTTTGCAAAACGTTTGATAAACTTCTCTTGAGGCAGATTAGTCAAGTTCTTTTTGACAATATCATAATGTTTGTCCAAAATATCAATCGCACAACAAAGCTCGCCAGCCTTGTCTTCAAAGTTAGCGACTATTGGCAATTGTTTGGTGTTATCAAACAATACAACTATTTCGTTAAAATCACTTTCATAACTTTCTAGATTTGTCTTCATCATTTTCCTGCAGCTTTGAGCAAAAAGCTCACTCTATTGTAGAATGTAGAATTGTTAAGTGGTGCAAAAACCTTCTCGTTTTCTTTGATAATAAGGTAATCATTATCCTCAATAAGATCAAATATTCCAAGCTCGATAAATGTATATAGACAATATACAAACTGCTTGTAATTGACTTTTTTGTCTGGGAAATGTATCTTGTATTGCTTATATATATCGAACTCATCAAGGTATGACAATCGCTTGCTAGCAAGAGTACTAAATCCCTTAAAATATTCTCCGAACACTTGCCTATCATCAACAAGATTATCGAATAACTCTCGTGGAAACTTCTTATCCTTTGGAATAAAAATCTTTGCTTTTGTATCCTTAGATATCCTACCAAGATAACTCTTGTCCAATATTGCATCAAGGAATACAATTTTGTTAAAAGAACTAAAGTCTTTGTTCCCGATTGGGCCAAGCAAAATAGTATTGAGTCCATTGTTCTGAGATACAAATAACAAATCATTAACAAGCTTGAGATTCTTCGTATTTGCACGTTTGACAAAGTCCATATATGTCTGATAATTATTGGCAATGAACAAATTGCCAAAAGGCATCTGTATAGCTGTGTCAACTAGTTTGTCAAGTTCATTTGCAGCATACTCTTTGATCAAACAATCGGCATTGGTATATGACAATTGTTTCAAGTACTGACCATACAGCAAGTCCTCTTTTGGTTTGATAATAATACCTGTTTTTATCTTCTTGGCTATGCCCTTGGTATAAGACTTACCTTTGTATTCGTTCTTCTGCAATTCAAATAGTATCTGCTGAGATTCAGTATTCTTGAGCATATGAAGGTATTTGAAACTATTGAATGCTACAATATTGAAGTTATCGGCAGTAATATTAAGGTGATTGATATAGTTATTCATTGATGCTGCGTATACCTTGTTTGTAGATATAGCAAAAGTTGGCTTCTCGTTACCAACACCATATGGCTCGAGTAGATTAAGATCATTGACAAGTTTGTTGGTTATTTGATCAGGGTTGATCTCATAATCGTAGTCATCTCTTGGAACGAGGTCAAACATAGTATATTTGGCTTTGAGAGCCGCATTGAGGCTGTTAATAAAGTTCTTGTAATTCTTTGCCTTAATAGTAAGCCCAGCTGCCATCTTATGCCCACCAAATGCTTCAACTACTTCTTTGATACTAGTAATTGTGTCGAATATATTGATATCATTGACACTCCTAGCAGAACCTTTGAGTTCATCTCCTACCTGAGAGAATAGCACAGTTGGACGATTGAACTCGCCTGCAATTTTTGCAGCAACTATACCTAATACACCGGCATCCCAATCTTTGGATGAAAGAACTAAAGAAAAGTAATTGGATATGTTAATTTTTGACAAACGATCTTTGGCTTCATCATAAATCTTATTGCACAAAGCTTGTCTTGCAATATTCATATCATTGAGATTCTGGATAGTATCTGCAATGATCTGCTTATTCTCTTCTAGATACAACTTAAGCGCAACAGAAGCATCTCCCATCCTTCCTGCGGCATTTATCTTAGGAGATAGTTTGTATGCGATATCGCTTGCTGTTACTTGTTCTAACGCAAGTTTGTTCTCTCGCATAAGGGCCTTGATGCCAGTTGGAAGAGTTCTATCCAAGACTCTAAGTCCACAACTAACAATTATTCTATTCTCATCAATAAGTGGAACAATATCGGCTATTGTTGCTATTGCGCATATGCCAAGGAACTTCTTCGCTTCATCGAGCCCACCAAGCGCTTGTACAATCTTAAAAGCAACTCCCGTGCCACACAATTGACTAAAAGGATATTTCTGATTAGGAAGTTTTGGGTTAATAACCAAAGTCTTTGGAACTATCTCTGGTATATCGTGGTGATCACTTATGATTATCTCTATGCCAACTTTCTTTGCATACTCAACTTCTTCATGACAAGATATGCCACAGTCAACGGTTATAATAAGTGATGGGTTGTATTGTAACTTAATCTTATCAATGACTTCGTTTGTGAGTCCGTATCCGTCTATATATCTATTAGGCAAATAATAATCAACATAGAAGTTCCTGCTCGAAAAATATTTGATAAGTATAGCGCTTGCGCTGACTCCGTCAACATCATAATCTCCGAAGATTAGAACTTTTTCTTTAGACGCAATAGCCTTCTCAACACGGCTAACAAACTCTTTCATATCATTGAGAAGATATGGGTCATGTAAGTTAGCAAGTGATGGACTAAGGTATTTGTCAATGTCATTCTCGTCAATGCCACGTGCAAAAATCAACTCAATAACTATTGGGCTCAGATTATATTTGTGGGCATAATACTCTACTTTTTCTTTATTATACATAATGTCCTTTTATAAAAAACAAGTCTTCCAAATTATTCTGGAAGACTCATCTACTATTTATCTTCAATCTCGACAATCGGTGCATTGCTATCAACTAAGTTCTCAGTTTGATCTTCCTCAATATTGGTTGATTGTGTCTTAGGCTTAGTAAGCTTCCTCTGTTTGTTAACAATAGCCCAGAAAGGTCCAACAAGGAACAATGAAGAATAAGTTCCTGCAACAAGACCAAAGATTATTGCTATAACGAACTCTCTAATAGAAGGAACACCAAGCACACACAAAGCAACTATTGCAAACAATGTTGTCACTGCTGTATTTATCGAACGGACCAAAGTCTGTTTGAGTGAAATATTAACAAGTTCTTTGTTTGTCTTATCAGTCAAAGATGGCTTCTTCGAGTTCTCTCTCAATCTGTCAAATACAACTATAGTATTGTTAATCGAATATCCAATAACGGTAATAATAGCCGCTACGAATGCAGTATTGATCTGTATTCTGAATATTGCAACAAGTGCAAGGGTGATAAGGACGTCATGTAACAATCCAAGAATTGATGCGATACCACTAAGTGGCTCAAATCTAAATGCGATATACACAAGTATCAAAGTCATTGATACAATAATTGCAACCAAAGCATTGAACAATAACTCATTTCTTGCCGTAGCACTAATACGTTCTGTACCTTCCGTGATATCGAAGTCATCACCAACTTCTACGAAGTTCTCTACATCAAAGGCTTCATTGATAGCTTGTCTAACAGCAAGTGTAACCTCGCCCATTTCTTCTTCGCTATGACCTTTGATATCCTGATACTTGATAGATATATATTGAGACTCTGCCTCTCCACCTTTCTGTGAAGTAGAAAGCTTCAACTTATTATCTGACAAGATATTCTTAATTGTATTTAATGAATTATTATATCCCTCTGTTGTTGATATAGTATCGCCAAGTTCTATCTGTAATACTGTACCACCAGTGAAGTCTATTCCAAGATTGAATCCAGCAAATATTATTACAAATATACCAGCAACAATCAAAGCACATGATGCTGCAAAGAACCATTTTAGATTCTTAACAAAATCAAACTTACTGTTAGTTATCTTCTCATTAAATGATGGTTTGTTCTTATTATTTTTCATCTTCTTAACCATTCTTCTTCACCTCTCTTCTCAAACGATAAGGCTTAGGATTGGTACTATTAAGTGGAAGATATGATTTGATTAATCCTCTTGTAACAACAAGTGAAGTAAACATCGATATCACAATACCAAAGAATAATGTAATTGCAAAACCTTTGATAGTGCTTGTTCCAAGCAAATACAATACAACAGATGCAATGATAGTTGTAATGTTACTGTCGAGTATTGATGACAATGCGTTCTTAAATCCTGCATTGATACTTGCAGGTATCTTCTTGCCTGCTCTATACTCTTCTTTGATTCTCTCGAATATAATGACATTGGCATCGACAGCCATACCTAAGCTTAGGATAATACCTGCAATACCTGGCAATGTCAACTGTACAAGAGGTACAGCCTGTAATATGAATGCATATATAATCAAATAGAATACAAGTGCAAAGTCAGCTAGGACTCCCATAACACCATAGACAGCGATCATAAATACAAATATAAACAATAGTCCTATTGCTCCAGCAATAAGTCCATAGAACAATGCGTTCTTGCCCAATGTAGCACTAACTACAGAGTTAGATACAACAGTCAATTTGGTAGAGAAAGTACCACTAAGTATCTTCATTGCATACTCTTCTGCATCTTCTTGAGAATCCATAGTACCACTAATGAATGTTACTCCACCAGTAATAGATTCTTCACAAGTAGGAGAAGAATATAACTCTCCACCAATATAAATATCTACGCTCTTATCAGAGCTGTCACTTGCAGCTTCACTAGTAAGTGTCGCGAACTTTGATGCTCCAGCATTATTGAATTTAACAATAACACCCCATACATACTCACCACTTGTCTCATCTTTCTGTTGATAAGCATAAGCTTCTCTTACATCATCACCTGTTACTTTGTCAGCCTCAAGTGTACTATCTCTCTGAATTGTTAAAGATGCTGGCTCGCCGATGATATCGAATACTTCTTGTGGATCATCAATATCTGGAACCTCTATTCTTATCTTGTTATCACCTTGCTTAGATACAGTTGCTTCAGTATAACCTTTATCTGTAAGGAACTGCTCAAGTCTTGTGATTGTAGCTTCTACTCTTGTAGATAATTCATCTGAATACTCTGGTTCAACACTTGCTTCGTATACAGCAACAACACCACCCTTGATATCAAGTCCAAGAGATATTGCATTGGCAAAACCCTTGAATGTTGTGGTAGTGAAAGGTATGCGGAAACTAAAACAAGTAAGTAGGATACCAATAACAGCAATTATCCCTAAGAATGTGAATCTTATCCTTGACCTACGTTTGCTCATTAAATCACTCCTTAAAACCTGTACTATAAGCGACATATTCCCAAAAAAATTGGAACAAGCCGACAATATTTCATTACATTGTTTGATTATATATTAATAATATAAAATAGTCAATTACTTTTTTCTAACTTACAAAAAATAATAATATACTCTCCAATATAAAAGTTTTTAATCGGAATAAGCCAATTTTGCAATAAAAAAAACTAGCAAAGCTAGTCCAAAAATCTAAATATTTTTACCTAATTGAAGAATTGATAATTCCACACAATCCTCCGACTATTCCTCCATAACACAAGTCTATCATAACACTCCCGCTGAATGCAAAAGAACCATCAAGCAATGAGAACATTAAGAAAGCAACTACAGTATATATCAAGCCAAGAACTATACCCTTATATAATCCATGTTCTTTGCTTTTTTTGAGGCCTAACAAACAGCCTAAGAATATACTCAACGCTTTGATAACTTGATTGATAATCTTGATGATACTATCGGACATATCAACAAACCTCAATACTACTGCAAATCCTAGCACAAGTATTATCGAGAATATAAGCGAAATTATTGCTCCCTTGATGATATATAGTATAGCCGATTTTGGTTTTGTTGAAATAGTTGTATCCATACTTTTCCCCTTCCTTTATAGAACAATATGCATCAAACTTCTCAAATATGAATTAGGTATCATTAATAACATTTTTCGGCAAAAAAAAATCTTGCAACAGTTGTTGCAAGACAAAAATCAATAATAAAATAAGTTACTTATTGCTTGTTGTAGTTTTCTTCTTTGGAGTTGTAGTTCTCTTCTTTTTTTCAGCAGGAGCTGCAGCTTCTTTCTTTGCATCTTCGTAGATCTGGTCAAGTATTTCATCAGCTTTTGGCTTATCTGCTTGAGCTTTATCCACTTGAGGCTCCAATACCTTATCTACTTCTGGCATAATAGGATTGCCATCTTTGTCAAGAACAACTTCTTGCTTATCATCAATACCATATATAACAGAGCTATGGACAGTAATAAAACTTGCATCCTTGCCCTCACCAGTCTTAATAACAGCAATCTTACCAACAGTGGTCTCTTGCATACTTATGATCTCACCATAAATACCGGAGCTAGTAACAACTTTGTCTCCAACTTTAAGTGAGTTCTGCAAATCAACTACCTTATTATCTGACTTCTTACGCATAACAATCATAACAACCATGTACGCGATAAGTGCAACTATAAGTAGAAGCCATGGCCAAGATGTAGCAAAGTTAAATGCAGCTATTAATTGGTCTTTTTTCATAATAAATCTCCTTCAATATGCACACTATAACATTATTTTTTGGATATAGCAAAAGATTTTACCCAAAAAAATATTTTTATGCAAATGTTCTAATCTTTGTCTTGATAATTTTTGTAAAACTCTTCTCTAAAGTCGAGCAATCTATCTTCTCTAATTGCTTGCTTAATCTTATCCATAAGCCTTATCAAGAATCTTAAGTTGTGTAGGCTAAGGAGTCTTGCGCCAAGTATCTCATTAGTATTAATAAGGTGCCTTAAATATGCTTTTGTGAAATGTTTGCAAGTATAGCAATCACATTCATCATCTAGTGGTGTAAAGTCTTCTTTGTACATAGCATTACGGACAACAACCTTACCATGACTAGTAAAAGCAGTCCCATTACGAGCGATACGAGTTGGTAATACGCAGTCAAACATATCCACTCCTCTAAGTACTCCTTCAATAAGGCAATCAGGACTACCTACACCCATAAGATAGTGTGGAGAGTCTTTGGGAAGTTTGTCCTTCAAATCCTCAAGCACATCATACATTACTTCTTTTGGTTCGCCTACTGACAATCCACCAATTGCAACTCCACAACGTATGTAAGGAAGTGATTTTTCAAGACTCAACTGTCTCAAATCTTTGAATACATTACCTTGAATGATAGGGAACAGCATCTGATAGTCATTCTTTTGCACTTGGTAACACCTATCAAGCCATTTTGCAGTTCTCTCCATAGCAACTTTGGATTCTTGGTAAGTGGCACCAAATGGGCTACATTCATCGAATGCCATAATTATATCACTACCAAGAGCATTCTGTATGGCCATACACTTCTCGGGAGTCATATAAAGTTTGGCTCCATTGAGATGAGATTTGAACTCTACCCCATCATCAGATATTTTGCGCAAATCTGCAAGAGAAAATACCTGAAATCCACCACTATCAGTAAGTATCGGCTTGTTCCAATACATAAACTTGTGTAACCCACCAGCTTTTTGGACAATATCCTCTCCTGGTCTCAAATGCAAGTGATACGTATTAGATAGTATTATCTGACTACCTATACTATTGAGGTCATCGGGAGTCAAACTTTTAACAGTGGCTTGAGTACCAACTGGCATAAAAACCGGTGTCTCGATGACACCATGTGGAGTCGTAAACTTACCTATTCTTGCCCCAGATTGTTTACACACATATTCGGTCGAAAAACTAAATTTCTTTTCCATAACTTTCCTTTATATTATATAATTCTTAAGACTATGCATCAATACAAATAACAAGCATCGCCAAAAGAAAAGAATCGATACTTCTCTTCTACGGCAAGCTTATACATATTCATTGTGTTCTCATATCCAAGGTAAGCAGACACAAGCATTATAAGAGTACTCTCTGGCAAATGGAAGTTGGTAATAATAGCATCGACAATTTTCATCTTATATGGTGGATAAATAAATATGTTTGTATCGCCTTTCTTTGCTACTACTTTTGTCCCATCATTTGCACTTTCTAACGTCCTAACACTTGTTGTACCAACTGCTATCACTCGGTGCCCAGAGGCTTTGGCTTCATTGATAGTATCTGCTGCTTGTTCAGATACCTCATAATACTCACTATGCATAGGATGCTTAGTGATATCGTCTTCTTTGACTGGTCTAAAAGTACCAAGTCCAACATGTAACAATACTCTTACAATCTTGATACCTTTGGCTTCTATTCTACGTAGCAACTCATCTGTAAAGTGTAGCCCAGCTGTTGGAGCTGCACTAGAACCCAAATGCTTGCAATAAACTGTCTGGTACATATTCTTATCTTCAAGCTTAGCTTTGATATAAGGTGGAAGTGGCATCTGACCCAACTGGTCCAATATTTCTTCAAATACACCGTCAAAAGCGAACTTAACAATTCTTCCACCAAAGTCTGTGTTGTCCACTACCTCACAAGACAACCTTGGGTCGAATATAATCTTTGCTCCTACTTTGAGTCTTTTGCCAGGCTTGACAAGGGCCTCCCATGTATATAGATCAATACGCTTAAGCAAGAACACTTCGACTGCACCAAATGAGCCTTCTTTGTGTCCAATGAGCCTACAAGGTATAACCTTCGTATCATTGATAACAAGCACATCTCCCGCATTGAGATAATCGATAATATCAAAAAAATGCTTATGCTCAACCTCGCCTGTTGCTTTGTTACATACAAGGAGCCTAGCTTCATCACGATGAAAAAGTGGAGTCTGGGCAATAAGCTCTTCAAGTAAATTGTAGTTATATGATGATCTTTTAGTTAATTCCATTATTTGTGCCTTTTGTCATATTGTTAATCAATTGTAATTTGTTCTCATCAAGAGCAATCCCAAGATGCTTATAACAGGCAGGAAGAGCTATTCTGCCCCTTGGAGTACGAGCTATAAATCCTAGTTGAAGAAGATATGGTTCGTATACGTCTTCGATAGTAACGCCTTCTTCTCCCGTAGCCGCCGCCAAAGTATCAAGTCCAACTGGTCCACCACCAAACTTATTGATGATAGCAAGTATAATACGTCTATCAATAAAGTCAAGTCCCAATTCGTCTATATCCATAAGATTAAGAGCTTCTTTGGCAAGACTAAGACTGATATTGCCATCGCCTTTGACTTCAGCAAAATCTCTTACACGTTTGAGCAATCTATTGGCTATACGTGGAGTGCCACGACTACGCTTAGCTAGTTCGTTAACAGCTTGTGCATCTATCTCTATATTGAGGATACTTGCACTTCTAGTTATTATAACAGCCAACTCACTTGTATCATACAATTCAAGTCTAGATATTATACCGAATCTATCTCTCAATGGTGAAGTAAGATTACCAGCCCTTGTAGTAGCACCTACCAAAGTAAATGGTTGTATCTTAAGTCTCATATTACGAGCAGATGGGCCCTTGCCCACTATAAAGTCAAGAGCATAGTCTTCCATAGCAGGATAAAGTATCTCTTCTACAGTACGGTTGAGTCTATGTATCTCATCTACGAACAATACATCATTTTTGTTAAGATTGGTTAGTATTGCTGCTAGGTCTGCTGCGTGCTCAATAGTTGGTCCTGACACTATCTTGATCTGACTACCAAGTTCATTAGCTATGATGTGAGCAAGGGTTGTCTTGCCTAATCCTGGTGGTCCATATAGTAGTACGTGATCAAGTGCTTCCTTTCTATTCTTCGCAGCCTGAATATATACTCTCAAGTTGGACACAATCTTCTTCTGGCCAACATAATCATCAAGTGTTGTTGGTCTTAATGTATTCTCTACTTCAGCATCTGTTAAATTCTTTGTGCTTGTAAACAATCTGTTATCCATATCTTCCATTAGTTATTGAGCCCCCTTAAAGCCAAGGCAATGATCTGCTCAGCAGTGCTGTTAGGTTTGGCATTGTTTCGTGCTAGCTTGAGAGCCTCATTCTTGTTGATACCTAGACTACTCAATACATTGATTGCGTCTTCGATAGCAGGAGTATCAACGATCGCCTCTTGAGTCACACCTATTGTTCCAAGTATATCAATCTTATCTTTCAATTCAAGTATTATACGCTCTGCTGTCTTACGACCAATACCTTTGATATTGGACAAAGTCTTGATATCTTCTTTGGCTATTGCCACACTAAGGTCTGTTAATGCAACTCCTGATAGAATTGATATTGCTGCCTTTGGGCCAACACCCGTAACAGATATAAGTTTGAGGAACAAATCCTTTTCTTCCAAAGATTCAAAGCCATAAATAGATATGCCATCTTCCCTCACTTGCATATAAGTGTAGACCTTTATCTCTTCATGCTCAGCTGGAAGACTAGCAAGAGTATTGTTGGATACAGTAAGCTCATAGCCAATGCCATTGTTCTCAAGTATCAAAAGATTGTCTTTCTTGTATTCTATTGTTCCTATCATGTATGCGAACATAATTCTCTCCTATATCTGATTGTTACTTATCTTGTTATTCGTCTGACTATGAGTTATTGCTACAGCAAGAGCATCGGCTGCATCATCAGGCTTGGGCATCTTTGCAAGACCCAAAATCGTCTGCACCATATATTGCACTTGCTTCTTCTCAGCCCTTCCATTACCTGTGAGTGCTTGTTTTATCTGCAACGGAGTATATTCAAACAAATTACCCATACGTTGAATGCAAGCAAGCACAATAACGCCCCTTGCTTGTCCAACTGGAATAATAGTAGTCTGGTTGCGAAAGAAGAACAACTCTTCGATAGCAACACAATCTGGCTTAAATTTGTCAATCAAAGCCACCATACCGTCATATATCATTGCAAGTCTAGTTGCAATCCGTTCAGTCTTGGGCGTGTCAATTGTGCCGTAATCAATGACTTTGATACCACAATTATTTTTCTCAATGACACCATAGCCTATTGTTGCAAGACCTGGGTCGATACCTAATATTATCATCGATACTCCTTCACATTAGTATAAGAATATTGTACACACTATTAGAAAGTTAGTCAAATCAATATCTCTGATACAAAAAATAAAAATTGGGGTTGCAATAAACGACTTTATATTGTATAATAACTCAAATTATAGTGTTGGAGGTTTGTAGATGAGCTCGAATAATTATTGGTGGACAAATAGCAGTAGTGAGGATAGCGGCACCTCCTCCGACCCATACGACGGCCTCGTACCTACACAGATCACAACTAAGAAAAAAGATTTGATAACTCAGATTATTAATTATCGAAAGAATGCAATACAACAGACAACATCATCGAAGTACTTGACATTATCAACAATCAAATATCAGATTGAACAATCAAAGAATATAATCAAAGACTATTACAAGAAGACAATTACTCCGATTAGTTTGTCATCAACAGATAAGACTCTTACAAGACTTTTGAATATCGCTGAGAAGGAGACAAAAAGTCTATATCTACAATTAAGTTCATCCAATCACGCTATGTGTGATGTAACAAAAACTCCTAGTACAGTGCACATTGTTAGAGATAGATTTGTAACACCACTATTTAACACGAGATTTGAATTTTCTCCATTTAAGATAGAAGTAATCAGATTATTTGACAAGCAAGCAGAATTGATGAGAACATCTGACATCTCTGCAATCGAAGCTTTGGGTGCTATCCAAGACACTTTGCTATCATACAAGAATGGACAATCAACATTCGGCAAAGTCACCGGCCTTGCAAGCGAACTTGATGACAAAGATACCTACCTACTTGACGAGACAATATCTGCAATCGCTATTGTTAACGAAGACATCGAAGCAAACAACGATACTTATATTGAGGCTTTGAACGAATACAAACAGAACAAAGAGGCTTTGTACACAATAGATGGAGTTAAAGCCGAGATACCAGATGTAATGAAGAATTATGTTACTTGCACCAACCAATTACTTTCAATCAGAGGCCAGCTTCCTTTAGATCCTGATAGAACAAAGTTCGGGGATTACAAATCAGCTATGAAACAGGCTATACAAATATTCCAAGCTAGTGGTTGTGAAGACGAATCTTCTATCGAAGATGTCAGTCTCAAATACGCCGTAGACAAAACTGATGATCACTTTGATAAAGCGATTGCACAAGATGAAGAATAGGAGAAAGAATTATGGACGAGTTGTCATATTTTGAAAGATGTTTGATAGAAATGTTTGGTGAAGTACCAGATGAGTATTATAAAGGTTCGTTGAGTAATATGTTCATGTATCTCGAAGAATATACTGACCCATCAACACATCAACCAGAGAACTCCTGGGAATTGTATTCAAAAGATATCATTGCGGAGAATCTTAAACAATATCGCGCACAACAAGCAAAAATCAATGGAGAAAATGATATCAAACAACAGAGAATCGAAGATGAGAAGATTCTACAATCAATCTATCAGATTTACAAAAGAAACCCAAATGAGAATAATGTTATATATTCTCACGAAGAACTCAAAATAATTGAGCAAAAACTGATTGAAGCAGCTAACAAAACTTCTAATGAACTCAATGGTTGTGGATTCTTAGGTGAAGATTGTGAGTACAAAACTCTTGAAGAAGCTTCTCCATACCTTAGAAAGAATGTAAGGAATACTTCACTCAGAGACACCATCTATCCATACCCACTTGATGAGAATAATGTATCATTCTACTTCCCTGCTGAAGAACAATAAAAAAACACAGAACAAATCTGTGTTTGGCTACTAGCCTCTTGACTAGTAGTTTTTTTTATTCATCATCACCTTCATCAAAACGAATGTTGACATTGTGGTATACTTCTTGGACATCATCAAGCTCTTCAAGTTTGTCAATAAGCTTCAAGAAAGTGCCTTCTTGTTCTTGCGTCAAATCAAGATAACTCTGTGGAATAAGTCTAACTTCTGCTGCATCGAATACAAAACCTTTGCCTTCAAGAGTCTCTTTAACTGAAGAATAGTTCGATGGTGAAGTAATGATTGTATAGCAATCTTCCTCATCAACAACATCATCAGCTTCTGCTTCAAGACAAGTCATAATGAACTCATCTTCATCCATCTTAATAGGTTTTGGCAACTCGAGCATACCTTTGTTATCAAATAGATATGATACGCAACCAGTTGAGCCTAGACTACCACCGAGTTTGTCAAAAGAGTGTCTAACATCTCCTGCTGTACGATTCTTATTGTCAGTAAGACATTTGACTATAACAGCACTACCACCAATACCATAACCTTCGTATGTTATCTCTTCATAGTTGATGTTGCCAAGTTCGCCACTTGCCTTCTTTATACTCCTAGTAATTGTATCATTAGGCATATTATTCTGCTTTGCCTTTGCTATACAATCACGAAGACGTGAGTTAGATGCAGGGTCAGGTCCACCTTGCTTGACAGCTACTGCCAATTCTCTACCTATTTTTGTGAATACTTGCCCACGTGCTGCATCATTCTTGCCTTTGGTTCTTCTAATGTTCGCCCATTTGCTATGTCCTGACATCTAAATAATTCTCCTCTATATTAGTTACTGTAATTTTACACAATTATATATCATAATGCAAATATTTTGATACAAAATATTATTTGCTTGCAAGTAAATACATGATTATACTTGCACTTACACCTGCATTCAACGATTCGATCTTGCTATTCATTGGGATAGAAATCCTGTCCGTTGCAAGTGCTTGTATCTCACAAGATACACCCTGTCCTTCATTGCCAATAACAATCCCATACTGCTTGGCTGGAACAAAGTCGTATATATCCTTACCATCCATATCAGCACAATATAATGGCAATCCCCAAGCACTGTATGTCTTGCAGAAAGTCTCTTTTGTTACTGCTACAACATTGATATTCATTATAGCGCCTGCGCTTGCCCTTACTACTTTGTCTGACTTGTGACTTGCACAGTCAATACAAATAACGTCGGTATAATTGGCTGCTAATGCAGTACGAATAATAGTCCCAAGGTTGCCTGGGTCTTGTATATGGTCAAGTACTATGCAATTACCAATAGGGTGGCAAAAATCACACTTTCTTGCCACAATTTGAGCCATAATACCTTGTGGAGAGTTCGTGTAAGATAGTTTGGATAGTACATTATCAGATATCTCATACGACTCTTTAGCACACTTCGTTAAGTATAAGTACTTACTACAATTATCAGAGCTAATGAACAACTTCTCTATCATGATGCCATTGTTGATAGCATCTGTGATGAGTTTGATTCCATCGACTATGATATAGTCCGACTTGCCAGATTTCTGGTCAAGTACTTCTTTGATTATTGGATTTGTAACAGAAGTGATTTTTTTCATACAAAAGACTCCTCTTCTTTATACCAAAAAATGACAAGTCAATTGACTTGTCAAAGTTTTGAATAATTACTTTGCTGATTTCTTAGCAGTTTCTGCCAAAGTAGCGAATGCAGATGGATCACTAATAGCCATCTCTGCAAGTACTTTGCGGTTAAGAGTAATATTGGCACTCTTCAAGCCATGCATAAACTTACTGTAAGATATATCATTAAGTCTGCAAGCTGCATTGATACGAGCAATCCATAGGCTACGGAAATCTCTCTTCTTAAGTTTTCTTCCAGCGAAGGCGTATTGTCCACTCTTCATTACTTGCTCAGTTGCAACTCTATATAACTTTGACTTAGAGCCTCTATAACCTTTGGCTGCTTTAAGTATACTTCTACGTTTCTTTAATGCGTTAACGCTTCTCTTTATTCTCATCGTTGTCTCTCCTTTTTAACCTTGTACCAATTTCTTGATAGTTTTTGCTTGAGTTGGGGCTACATATGCACCTTTTCTCAAATCGCGTTTACGCTTTGTTGTTTTCTTTGTTAGAATGTGTCTTCTGCCCTGATGTGAGCCTTTGATGATACCAGATTTCTTTACAGTAAATCTTTTCTTTGCAGAACTGTTTGTTTTTTGCTTAGGCATGATAATTTCTCCTTAAATAAATATTATTTTTTTGGTCCCAAAACCATTGTGATATTCCTACCCATTATTTCAGCAGGCTTCTCAATAACGCTACAATCACTTACTTGCTCAAAGAAATTATTCATTACTTCTACGCCAGCTTCTGGTCTAGCTTGTTGTCTTCCGTGCATTCTGATGGTTAGTTTAACCTTATTGTCAGCATCAAGGAACTTCTTTGCTTGCTTGACTCTAACTTCGATATCGTGCTTCTCGATAGTCATAGACAACTGCAACTCCTTGATCTCTGTGATCTTCTGAGCTTTCTTCTGCTCTTTGAGTTTCTTGGCTTGTTCGAACTTAAACTTGCCATAATTCATAAGTTTGCATACAGGTGGATTAGCGGCTGGAGAGATCAACACAAGGTCAAGCTCTTGCTCATCTGCTATTCTGTTGCCTTCTGATGAAGAAACAATTCCAAGTTGTTCGCCATTCTCGCCTACAAGACGGATACTAGGCAAATTAATTTCGTGATTAATTAATTGGTCTTTAATAGTGGTATTCCCCCTTTATCGTATTAGAAATAACTCTTGTCCCCACTTGAATAAAAAAGTGGATACTAAGTTAAGTATCCACGTATATATGTTCAAGAGTGACTCAATATCACTCAAAAAACCTAATAACAACCATTGCTAGCACGATTCGCCGCACGGTGAGAAGTGGATACTTCTACTTACATGACAACATAATATCACGTTGCGATAATATTGTCAACACATTTTTACAAAAATTTTATCTTGCTTTTGAATCTATCTCTTTCTGTATATCTTTGACAAAAGCTGCGAGTTTCATAACACCCTTATCTCCATCTCTTCTACTACGAACAGCGACAGTCTTATCTTGCATCTCTTTGTCACCAACAACAAGCATATAAGGTATCTTCATAAGTTGGGCTTCTCTTATCTTCCTGCCAATCTTCTCATTTCTGTTATCAAGTTCAACTCTATAGCCTTTGGCAAATAGTTGCTCATAAATCTTCATTGCATACTTTTCTGAGTTCTCTGATATATTCATAACCTTGATTTGAACAGGAGCAAGCCACATTGGGAATGCACCAGCATATTTCTCGATAAGATATGCAAGAGTCCTTTCGTAACAACCAATACTCGTTCTGTGTATGATATATGGATTACGTTTTACTCCGTCTTTGTCAACATACTCCATATCGAACTTCTCTGCAAGCATTTGGTCAATCTGTATTGTGATCAAAGTATCTTCTTTGCCCCATACATTCTTGATCTGAATGTCAAGTTTTGGTCCATAGAATGCTGCTTCTCCGACACCTACTACATATGGAACTTTGAGGTGATCCAATATCTTATACATTGTGCCTTGTGCTTCATTCCATTGTTCAGCCGTACCAATGTACTTAGCTTTATCATTAGGATCCCATTGAGAGAATCTATACGAGGCATCTTCATACAAACCAAGAGTTTTCAACATAAATATAGCAAGCTCAAGACAACTCTTGAATTCATCTTCAAGTTGGTCAGGAGTACACATCAAGTGTCCTTCTGATATCGTAAATTGTCTTACGCGGATAAGCCCATGCATCTCACCACTTGCTTCATTCCTAAACAACGTCGAAGTCTCGTCATACCTAAGTGGAAGATCCCTATATGATCTAGGTCTATTCAAGAAACATTGATATTGGAATGGGCAAGTCATAGGACGAAGTGCGAATACTTCTTCATCTTTGCCTTCCTGTCCCATAATGAACATACCATCTTGATAGTGATCCCAGTGTCCAGAACGCTTGTACAAATCACTCTTTGCCATAAGTGGAGTCTTTGTTAATTGCCAGCCTCTTTTTGCTTCTTCATCTTCGACAAATCTCTGCAATAGTTGTATTATCTTCGTGCCTTTTGGGAGCATAATAGGTAGCCCTTGACCTATTTCATCAACAGTGGTAAATAACTCGAGTTCTCTACCCAACTTGTTGTGATCACGCATTAGAGCCTCTTCTATCATATGTTTGTAGTCTTTGAGTTCTTGTTTGTCAGCAAATCCGTAGCAATACACTCTTTGGAGCATCTTATTCTTCTCACTTCCTCTCCAATAAGCACCACTAATACGATTGAGTTCGAATGCAAAACCTCTCAAATACTTTGTGCTCTCAACGTGAGGTCCACGACACAAATCGAACCAATCATCTCCAAGATAGTACATGGATATGATTGAATCTTCTGGAAGGTCATTGATAAGTTCAACTTTGTATGGTTGCTCAGCAAATAACTTCAAAGCTTCTGCCCTAGTAATCTCTTTGCGAACAAAAGGCTCATCTCTATTGATGATCTCTCTCATCTTTTGTTCAATCTTGCCCCAGTCCTCAGGTTTGAGGTTCTCTGGGATATCAAAATCATAGTAGAATCCATTGTCAACACAAGGTCCAATGGCAAACTTAACATCTTTGTACAACTCGCCTACGGCCTTTGCAAGGACATGACTCATACTATGTCTATACATTTCTAATTTTTCTTTTTCCATAATTATTTTCCCTTATTTTATTAAATATTTCTGTTATCAATTTGTTGCATAAAAAATCCTTAACCCTTGCGGGTTGTTGTTAACTTATAGATAGCAATCATTGATACAGACACCATACTTCCTCCAAAAAATAAAAAAATCCTATGACTAATCAGTCAAAGGACGAAATAACTATTCCGCGGTTCCACCTTTGTTATTGAGGAATAATCCTCAACCACTCGTTTGTAAAGAAACTAACGCATTCTCCCTCGCATGAATAACAGTGGTTTCGGTTAACAGTATTGCTATATGAGTCACACCAATCTCATACTCTCTGTGAACAACTCTCTGTGCCTACTTGTCTGCTAATGCATCATGTATTATGTTGTAATTATAACACTAGTTAATTTTGTTGTCAACACATTTATAATTACTCTTTATGCGATCTTCAAACAAATCTAAAAGAATGGTTTTTTCTTCATAATCATCTGTATCAAAATGCAAAACTATTATCTGCGGGTTAAGAATAATAAGCGAGTTAATCAAAAAGTTAATCTTGTCATTAGGAAAATCAAGCAAATAATCATCAATAACTTTGTTGTTGTTATCATGGAACGTATATCGATTGTTAGTCTTATATACATTCACGATACTTGTTCTATAGTCAATATTGCTTATAAGGAACTTCAAGAGTTGAAGAAAAGAATCATCATTTTTGACATAGAAATAATTGTCATTTGCGAGGCTTACTAGTTCTTTCCATCTGCGAGTCAAATTTTTAAGTCCAAACTTATATACAGAATCAACATACAAAGTATCCCCACGCATTTTTTTGGAAACTTCTTCAACATCTATATGCAAGTCAAAGCAAAATAACGCTTTCAAAAATGCTTGTTCTTTGAGCCCATTGCCAAAGTCATATTTGAGATTGTTAATAATATAGCTTTTCTTGTAATACCAAACAGAACTGCTAACAATACAATCAAATATCAACGGATATATTAAGCTCTTGTCAGATAATTGCATAGAGAGAATATATCTGTAAGTATATTCTTCCTCAACGATTGTCTGCACATAAGCTTGCCTTGCGTTCGCCTTAACAATATCTTTGATTATATATGCTATTCTGCCATATTCTCTAGGTATTACCAAACAAAAATCCCACATAGAGCCCCCTTATCAAGAGTTATTCTATGCAGAATTATGTATTTTATCAGTCCAAAACAAAATATTTGAAAATATGTTATTTAAGTAAATTATCCTTCTTCTACTATCATTTTTGGAACAAAATCTTTGTAACCCGAGTTGGCAATCCACATACTTATCACCATCAACAGAACCATAGCTATAGCACAAGAAACAAATAACCTCACATAACTCATAGTAAACAGTAGATATGCCCCAAAGAATACTAGAGCATTGGTAAGTAGACCAAATACAATAGCCGTACAAGCTATACCCAAAGGTGCTCCAATAAGGATAATACAAAGCATTAGGAAGAAAAAGTTACGTAAATACATTTTTTTACTCATACCGAGCAACGACATTATTTTATGCTGTTGAATATTGTTCTTAAGTGACAATATCATAGCTATCGCTATTGCAATAAAACTTAGTCCCATAACCATATATGAATATCCATTAACTATCAAGAATGCTCCATCTAGAGCAAAAATTAGATCATTAGTCTTGCCAGTAACGTTGTAAATATCTGCAGAAGCACATAGTGGATTGGATTTAATCGCATCATATACTTTCTGGTAATCATTCATAGACTTAAGTTTGACTTCTATGGCATTAGACAACTCTTTGTTGTATGCTTTATTTATATACTCGACATTAAACACCATTATACTATTAACTTGTTGCATAGCATTTGTAAATCCAGCTATAACAAATGACGTTCTTGAGACACGATCTTCTTTATCTTCGGCATCTTCGTCAATTGTAATATCAAAGCTTACGATATCTCCGATTTCAAGATCGTTAAATATTGCGAATTGTTGACCAACAAGAATGTATGGATGCTCTTCATCTTTTAGTTTGTTGAGCACTTCTTCTTTGTTGCCTACTATTGTATTGCCATAAGCTGTTACAATAGTATCATATGTAAAACCACATAGTTTATTGATATCAAAATCATAACTGTATTCTTTTTCACTTCTACTATCATATGTCTTATATACATATGATACTTCATCTATTCCATTAAGATAATCAACTATTGCATCTTTGTCATCGTCTACGTATCTTAGTTGAATATCATACACCGTTCTTGACACCTCAGAGTTAACGGCTGTTTTTACAAGTGATGGCAATATATTAAGCAACAAAAATATAGCCAATCCAAATGTCGTAAGTCTTATCATCATCGATACCGAAGATGTTAAAGTATTATTTTTGACATAAACCGAAGCAAAGCCACCAACTTTTCTAAACACAATATAGAATAATTGAACTATTCCATATATAATATATGGCGATAACATTATGATCGAAAGCAAAGCACAAGCAATGGTAAGTATAGGGAAAATATTTCTTTCCATTGGATCAACTAGTATTGCCGATATAACAGCAAATACTCCAAGTGTAGCGCCACCAATGCTCCAAATGTAGTTAAATAACTTACTCTTCGAGGATAATATCATTGTCTGTCTAATACTTTTTCTACTATGTATTATAGCTGGTATAAGAGCACTTATAATACTAAATCCAACGCCAAACAATACAAAGTAAACAAAGTACAATACAGGTATGCCTCTGATATATGTCATACCAATATGTTGTAATATTACTTCTAGTAGGAATACAAATAATGCACCAAACACTCCACCTACGCCACCGTATGTTCCACTCTCAAGAACCAAGCTTCCCACTAGATGCCCATTGGTTGCGCCAAGTGATTTGAGAGTAGCAAACTCTTTAAGCCTCTCAGTGAATATGATATTACATATAAGGAGTATTATAAATACACAGAACACCATTACTATGCTAGCAACAAACAAGAATGGTCCAATAATAAAGTCGATATATCCTTGTATTGCTTCTTCATCAACAGTTTGTGTAACAGAAATATTTTTTAGGTAATCGTCAAACTCGTCCCTAGTCTGGTCGGCATCAATATCTGGTTTAAACTTCATAACAGCTAAGTTAAATATTGTATCCTTATTAGCTTTGGTGAGCAAAGATGCTCCACTTGCTTTCATAAGTTTTATCAAAGTTTGCTTAGAGGTAAAAATATTCTGTCCATCAGTGAAGTATCCTGTTGGCTTAGCTACGGCAACAACTTTGGCAGAATACTTGTAGGTAGACAATTTGACAATGCTACCTGTCGACAAGTTATACTTCTTCGCCATCTTCTCGCTTATTATTATTTCGAGTTCGCCAAGTGAAGTCAATTTTGTGTTCAACTTAATAGTATTATTGAAGTTCATAAGCTCATCATAGTTAACGCCAATAATATTATAAAGAAGATTTTCATCATTCATTGTTACATAATCTTGATATGCAAACATTGTATATATATATTCGCATTTGTCTTTGGTCTCTTGTGGCACATATGACATCGAAGAATACCTTTGTGTCCCGAAGTCTTCTGGTGCCATATAAGCATCAGAGTCGCCATAAAACGAACGTGCGAGATCTACATTGTATTGCCTGATAAACATTGGTACGCATATGGATGCCGCAAATATGAAACAGCTTATTGCAACACAAAGAACCAAAACTATTACTTTAGCTTTGGCATTTTTTATATTAGATTTGGCAAACTTTAGTATTATTCTCATATTTGTCCTATATGTATATCCTACAATCTCTTTGTTACTTTTTCATCCTTAACTATATTGCCATCTAGAAGTCTAATAGTCCTATGTCCATACAAGGCACATTGCTCTGAGTGTGTTACTTGTATTATCGTAATATGCGTAACTTCATTGATTTTTTGCAACAATTTCATTACAGATACAACAGTCTTACTATCAAGGTTACCTGTTGCTTCATCGGCAAACAATATCTTTGGTCTTGTAATTAGAGCTCTTGCAATAGCAACTCTCTGCTGTTCTCCACCAGATAGCATTGTAACTGCACTATGTTTGTACTTAAGAAGTCCAACACTTTGCAATACATTATCAACTTCACTTTCGACAATCTTGCGTTTGCTTATAAGAAGTGGTGTAATGACATTCTCGTATACTGTAAAGTTAGTGATAAGGTTATACGCTTGGAATACAAAACTAATATCAGTCGAACGAAGCTTACTTATATCCTTGTTAGAGTATGAATCAATCTCTTTACCAAGGATCTGTACGCTACCACTTGTCTTGCGCTCAATACCACTGAGTAGATAAAGAAATGTGCTCTTACCACTACCACTTGGGCCCATGATAGATACAAACTCACCTTCGTTAAATTCACAAGAAATACCATTAATAACACGCGTTTGCTTGCCCGCTACTAAGAAATCTTTAACAAGTTTGTTGCAACTAAGTACTACTCCCATAAACCTTTCCTTTTATAAAATTTGGGGCATTAAATCAATGCCCCAAGTCTCAATCTTAATCTTATTATTAACCTGCTTGTCTTGTTGTGCCTTCTAGCATATCATCAAGCCAATCGCTGATAACTGTACTATACTTAGCATAATAGTTCTCAAGCATATTCTGGATATCAAATACTCCAGCATCTAACTCAAGTCCTGCATAGTTGTTGAGTAACAATATTATTGGTTGAGTTACTGCATATAGGACTACAGTAGATGGAGTCATAGCAGCAACCATAATGAATGCAGTTGGAACAATTATTATATCTTTAATAGATCCAGTTCCTGCTGGCAATGCTGATGCAAGTATTGAGTTCAAATAATCTTCGATTATTGTCTCAAAAGTCTCATAAGACATCGTAATCTCAAATTCTTGTTCAACATCTGGAGTTGATGGATCTTCATCATGATCTACCATCTCTTTGACAACAATCTGGCAAGATAGATACTGTGCATATTCTGGATCATTAATATCTGCACCCAATGGAATATTTATAATCTTCTTACTAAATGTAGCTACGAGATTCAAAATCATTTGAGTGTTGTCAATCATTGCATTAACCTGCTCGATCATGTTTTCATCGCTACCTGGTATAACGGTTGTTAATGATATAATAGTATTGAAGAATGATTCAGAGAAAGTAGCTTTTGCTTGAGTCAACGAACCTTCTAGTAAATTAGACAATATAATGATTGTATCAAGGTTAGGTTGGAAATAATAACTAGATTCATCTGATGGATCAACTATTCTTACATCTGGATTAGTTAAGTTATTTGCAAAGGCTTCTGCAACAGTTGTTTTTTCAGTTTGCCCACCTACAACAATGATATTTATTTCTTTAGTGAAACCTTGGAAGAACTTAGCAACGAAATCTATAGCACCATTGAAGAATGTATCTACAGAATTGATACTCTTCAAGAATTTGTTAAAGATACCTACGTAATAATTAACTATCTCTTTTTGCTCATCGCTCATAGCGTTGGAAGCAATTTGTACCAAAGAATTGATATACAAAATCGAACTGTTAATCTTTGCTTTGAACTTATTGCTTATCTCAATATATTTGCCAGATTCTTTATCTTTTAAGCTATCAATAGCTTTGTATACTTTGTCAGCAGCATCTTTTAATGCTTCGCCATTGACTTCGCCTTTGATAACACCTTCGATAAGTTCAAGGAACTCTGAGATTCCACTATCAAAGTAAGCATTAGCAAATCCTTGTACGAAATCACACAATTCTTTGAGTGTGTTCTCGATAATCGCCTCGTTATCTGCATTATCAATGAATGATTGAACAGCTCCTGGAGCGATATCAAATATCAAACCAAGTACAAGATATTGCATACTTGATGCGACATCACCTGCATCTTCTGTTCTCTCTTGCATATCAAGTAATGCTTGAGATAACATATAGGAATTGTCAATTATAACTGAAGATTGAGAAGAAATAACTTTATATAGCATCTTTGAAGCTTGATCAGTAGTAATACCTGTCTTGAAGAAATCTTGTACAAGTTTGAGGATCTTCTCATAATCTTTCGCTTTAATTATTTCATCAAGGAAGTCTGCTATTTGCTGTTCTCCCTCAAAGCCCAATAATTTGTCCCAATCAACATTGATGCTATCAAGTGTTGTTGTGATCGTTGGAAGGAACTCTACTATATCTTCTGCAACAGCAATTGGAACTTGTGCATACTCTAATGCTGATGGAAGAACTCCTATAAGTTGCTTTTTGAGAACATCTTTATCATCAAGAGATGAAGTGTTGACATCAAACAATGAGTTGAATGCAGAACCTATTGTTGACTTAAGTTCTGAAGTGTATGTAATGGGTTCAACTGGATCATCAGTTCCACCACTTGATCCCGTATCTACAATAGAAGAACTACCACCACCTTGGTTATCATCCTTCTTGTCTTTGACTACGGTAATAATGAGTAAAGTTGCAGCTGCAATGAATAAGCATAGTGCTACGACAAGCATAGCCCATACAAGTTTGTTCATAATGCCAGATTTGTTATGTGTCTTAACTTTGACATCTTGCGCCTTAATAGTGTTATGTTCAACTTGTGTTGATTCAATGACATTTGGATTCTCTATTGGAGCTTCATACAATACTGTATTTGCTGGAACAGGAGTTACTTCAACTGGTGCAACTTCTACTACATCAGGAGCAACTGAAGATACAGGGGCTTCCACATTTGCTGTAGAGACAACGTCTTGTGCGCCAAAATCCTCAACTGCTTGTACAGGTGCAATTGAAGGTTTAACTACTCTCTTTGTAGTTGCTCTTGGCTTAACTGAAGTTGACTTTGCCTTTGCTACAGTCTTAACTGTTGTTCTTGATACTGACGACGATACAGTCTTCTTCACAGGAGCTTTTGCTTTAGTTGAAGTAGCGACTTTCTTCGTAACAGTTGCCTTTGCAGCAGGCTTTGCAACAGTTTTTGTTGTTGCTTTGCTTGTAGTTGGCTTTTTTGTTTTTGTAGTTTCTGCCATATTCATTTCCTCTTTTTGTATTTTCAATTACTTCCTATGTAAGCGAATAATACACATCCTTCGCATACAGAGATCTATTATATATCTAGTATGATATTATTATACTTATTTTATATCCAAATGTAAAACAAAATACTTGTCTTTTATACTAATTTAACTGTTTTATTACAAAATTAAGCAATTGTACAATAGTTGAGTTATCATTTCTTTCGTCCAGGATAGAAAATATTGGTTATATACTCTGGTATTTGAACTGAAGTATTCCAGCTAGTCAAGAACACTTTCTCAAATAATGCAGTGACTGGCCACGTTGCATACATCATATATTTGTCAAAATCATCTGCAAGATTTGCCATCTCACGTACGTATTTTGCAATTTGTCGTTTATAGTTAATTGCCTCTTCAGTATCACCCTCTTTGATAATCGAATCGGCAGAGAATGTTGTAAGATCAACACCAAATAACAATTTGGACATATCAATCACAATAGTCAACGTAGATAGCCCATGAAGTAACATAGAAGCACCAGCTGGCAATCCTAACATTTTGCTAAACTCTTCTCCCAATATCGTTTTTACATCGCTTTTCCAATTGTCTTGATAATAGTCATATTGAGAAACAAAGAATTTTTGTAACACATAGGTCGCAACCCATGTAGCTGCATGATCAGCCGTGATAAACTCACCATTATATAAAGCATTCAACGTAATATTGATTGAATCTTTAAGTACCATAATATTACTAGATATATCGTACAAATCTCTCTCACTCGCACCCAAGTCAAGCTTAGATATCTCTGTAATAACACCGATCGACTCGCCAATATAATCAAATATTGTATCCATCAAATCGTCCATATAGTCACTTCTAAAAAATATTATTAAATTGCCAGCAGCATTGCCAACATCTTCATCGTTGACATCAATATCACTGTCAGTACCAGCACTATACGCAACAAGAGCAAGCATAAAAGATTCGACAAGTTCTTTGCCAAGAGTGGTAATCGTTTCATATGTCAAGCCTACCCCATCGAACATCTTAGCAAATATCTTACAGAAAATAACTACCGTATCTGCATTTGCATTGAATGACTCACCATCAAAAGCATTGCTCATATTGTCTGCTAGTGCCTCTACTATACTGATCTGATCAACAATGACACCTGTCTCATCTCTAACAAGAACAGATTTATTCTCAGACAAATACTCTGTTACATTGATAATACCATTAACTGCTGCGTTGGTAAGGTCCTCGATAGAATTGAGAGTTTTGACACATGAGGTAAAAAATGTATTGATGTCTAGTCCAAAAGCTATCCATTCATCACCAAAATGCATATGCTCATTCAAGAATCTTATCAAAAATGGAGTCTTAGTAATAATAGAAAGGACCGGATAAGAAATGCCTGAATAATCAAGAAATTTGCCGTCTTCATCTAATCTATTCTTAAGCGAAGTATTGATGCTCTTAGAATACTCTAACAGATCATTGTAATCTCTGGTTCCATCAATAATATCGACAATTATTTGCGAAAAGCTAATAACAGAATAAGATTTTACCTCAACTGTAATCTCTCGTAACTGAGAAAGAATTTGCTTAACATTAATAATGAAATTATCTTTGCCCATATTATCTAATAACGGTTGAATGTATGGTATTGCATCGATCATAAGTAGTTTTGCAAGTTCTGCATATGTACCATATTCATTCTCAACATCTACATTAAGCATAAGATTGAAGAATAATGCATTCTCTGATAATGTTTCTGCTTCGCTTTGGCAAAAATGCCAAAGAATAAGAGCAATATCATCATCAGTTAAACCCGTCGCATAAAATCGGTTGTACAAATCAACGATTTTGTTGATATTATTGACTTTGGAAAAAACATTGTAAAGGTCACCCAATGATAATGTCGTATTCTCTATTCCTTCTCCAAGATCAAATGACATACCTTTTATTTGTTCGGGCAAATCATATACAAACTTTGATACTTCATAGAAAACATCAATATCAATTTCTGCAGTTTCAAAAGCATCAACAAGGTTAGTAAATGTTTCTTTGATCAAGTCATCTTTCCATACATCATTATACTGAGTTTCATCGTCAGAATATTTGATTTGTAACAACTGCTCCATACATTTGACAAATACATCTTTGTTGTCTTTGTTGTAATCAGAATACTGTACTATATCCTCAATAACTGGGTTATCATCGTCTTTTTTTGAATTGTTGATAGCAAGAAAAATCACCATAGCAAGTGCTGCCGTGAATAATAGTAGTGTTATTATAGATAATACGACTATTTTTTTGTTTGCCATACAATTTCCTCTGTTATACTACAGTAAGACCACCATACAATATTACTTGCTGATGGTCTCTGCAGGTTAATTACCTTCTATCATACTCAAAATACATAATTTTCTCTAAGACATTCTCAACTGTATCACTAAAAGCATTGATTATCGTTGGGAAAATCCTCTTCAAGCTTAAACTTTGCATAATGCCTGCGAATTGTTCAGATAACCTCTCTCCGAGTCGTGCAAACTCTTCACTATCTGCAATATAGTTGCCATCTTCATCTTTGGCTCTTCCAAACATACCTGCAAATACAGATGTCAACGCTGTTCCAAACGATGCTGTCCCGTCACTTCCTGAAAAATCCTTAGTGATAATAACTGCACTATATACTGCAAATATTGGGGCTGCAACAACAGTTGCTGCCAACAACAATGGAGTCGCTGTTATGAGTAACGGAGTCGCAACAACAACTGTTAATAGATAACTCAATGTCGCAAACGATGCAAAATCTTCATTGACAATAGCAACTAGATATTTGCTGATGTATGACTCAAGTATTACATACGATGGAGATATATCTATAAGCACATCTTCAGAAACTCCCAAGTCATAACTTGCATATATCGTAATGACGTCAGCAAAGGATATTATGACATCCTTGAAAGTAGCATAATTGCTATCGAACTCTGTACGAGTTATCATCTCTTGTCCTTCTTCTGGCTGATAACCAAAAGCTTCCAAAAGACCTATCATTGAGCTAAATATTCCACCGCCATCGGTCATAAACTTGTTAAGGAATGTTGAGTTCAACGCGTTGTCTCTGAACATTGGAGCCAAAACTTTGGAAATAAGAATGACCGTATCGCTATTAGCATTAACATTCTCTCCACTAGCAACACTTGCCAAATGCTCTGATAAAGCTTGCGCCATAGACAACTTCTTTGTTACATTGCCTTCGCTATCTCTAACAAATATTGTCTCTTCATTGTTAATCATAGACAAAACATTCTTTAGTCCTACCACTGCACGGTTAAGGAACTCTTCTGATGAACTAATTGAGTTCGCAAGATATGGTAATACTTCTGTCATGTTAGGCAACCCTGCAAGTTCAGATACAACATTGAGTACAAGTGGTAATTTGCTTGCAATAGAATATACCATTGTGAATACTTTGTTAGATATATTGAATGCTTTGCCAGTTTCTTTATCAATCATACTATCAATTGTAATCTCTAACTCGTGAGTCATTACAGTCAATTCTTCAGGCTTAAGATCACCATTCTTGATGAGTGTAAGTATATTGACAATTGAGTAGAAATTATAATCTTTGTATATCTCCATAAAGACATTGATTGTATCAAGGACTTCAATTGTAATATCAACAAACTCTTCTTTGCCAGAATCAAGCAATCCTGAATACATTGCAGGAAGTATATCATACAATGTCGAATACAAGAACGAGTTAACAGATCCTCCAAGGGAATCATAGAACTCAGTAAGAGACATATATAGGTCTAGTCTATACTCATTAAGTAGAGACAACTCATTCTGCATATAATAGTACAATACATTGGCTATGTCTTCATTTGTTATGCCAGTATCGTAGAATGCAGTAACAATACGATAAATTCCGTTGATATTCTCTAATCTTGACAATATCTCCATTACTTGCAAGAATGATACATTCTCACTATTTATCATACCTTTTAGACTAAAGTTGATGTCTTCGATAAGTGTTGGATATTCTGCAATAAAATCTGTAAGATTCTTAAACTTCCCCAAATCAACATCGGCAAGTTCAAATGCATTGACAAGCCCAGCAAGACTTGACTTATAATAATTCTTTTTCCAAGAAGAAGTTGAGCCAGGATATAGCGTCTCTGGAGAAACATTGAATACATCTTCAACTTGGTTCAAAAAGTATCCTTTATTCTCAGAAGTATACACGTCATACTTAATGTTATTATTTGGCTTTGTCCCAGGATCTACGATTACTTCTCCACCACTACTATTATTGCCATTATCTCCATCACCTTTTGATGGCAACAAAAATACAAGCAAACATGTAATGCCAGCAATCAATACTGCAAATATTGATGAAAAAATTATAATCTTCTTCTTCACGGTACTACTTCCCTTATAATTTATTTGTCGTAAGTTGTATTCATCCCTGATCAACACAAGTTGCGCCAATAGATGAACCATGGGATAAGTGATTGTATAGCAAATAATATTTTGGTATATATTATCACTATGAATATACTATGTGTATATTATACGATAAATATAATATTTTGTAAAACGAATATACTACAAAAAGTATTGTATAAATACATTTTTTTATATATTAATTATTATCCCATTGTTATTTATTACCACTCAATGTGAAGCATAAGGTGCTGAATATATGCAAAACTAATCACAAAGGAGGTAATACTATGAGAAACAAACAAACAAGTAGCTCGGCAAAAGCAAAAACTTCTACCAGAAACTGCTCAAATTGTGGTAGCAAAGTTACAAAAGGCTGTAATTAAATTTATTTATAACAAAAAAATACCCTATGACATAACAGTGTCAATAAGGGTATTTTTTATACAAATAATTAGGCTTTTTTGATACTACGAGATTTAATTTTATTGATAACATAATGTACCGACCATATAATCGCATAAATCACTATTATTAGCAAAAAATATAGTAAAAACATTATTATTATCCACAACCATTTCCTTGGTAATATCACATTACTGAGAATAGTAAGAGGTGTCGACTCTCCAGTCGAGAAAAACATATAATCAGCACCAGTAATAAGGTCAAAAATAAGCGCTGGAATACTAATAATACATAATGCTACCATAACGGCAAGAAAATCGTACTTTGCAGGTTTATACAACTTGACCCATATAATAACTGCAGTAGCAACCATAATAACATGATATAGCATCGTATGTAATCCGAAGAAAGAAGTTAATGCAGGATAATCATATAATGTGCTTGGAATGATAAAGTTGACGAGCCCACCAAACAGCATAATTGTCGATAATACTGCATAGGCATAGTGTTTGATTCTTCCCTTACCCCATATTGCAAATGGCATAACATACATAAACCAACTACTAAGATGTACAGGGGTGTTGGTCATAAGGACCCCAAAGCCATCATAGGATATCTTAATTCCTATTTTCAAAAACTCAAAAAACACCTCAATAACCCATAATGATATAAGCCAGTTCTTGACGGTTTTGTCACTAGATTTGCGAATAAAAATACCCAACAGTGTTATTAACGCAACTGAGATCACTATAAGTAATATATGCTCCCAATTGAATATATAAGGTGCATTTGCATTATAATACGATGATGGTGCAAAAAATCTCATAATTGTTTCTCCACTTAATCAAGTTTTGGCAACGAATCAGATCTTATTATCTGACTCTCAAAGTACTGCTCTTGAAACTCAGTAATCGCCATAATCTGCTCATCGGTATAATTCTTCCCTTCAGGAGCGACCACAAGCTTATCTTCATTATCATCAGTTCTATGTATAATCGCAAGGACTTTGCCATCATAACTCTCAACAGGTTTGTATACCCCAAGAAGATAGACATCTAATTCTTCTCCATCGCCCGACACAGTACCTGGTATGTAGCCATAGTTTACTGGATAGTGATAATTGTGTTTTGGGTGTTTGGTTCCCATAGGTCTATCCATGACTACATGGACAACCTTACCAAGATATTCTTCGTTCATATATTTACTCCTGATATTTATCATACAACAAAAATTATTTTTAGTCTATAAAATACAACAATTAACAAAAAAAGACACAATCTATGTGCCTTAATATAACTTTTTTGGAACTAAACTACAATAGGCTATTATTGGTTAATTGGCTCCATATATAATACTTCCTTATTGGTTGACTTAGCATATTCTATCTCTGACCTAGTGCTAGAACCGACATATCCATCTTTGTTGATGACAAAAATCGCATCAGCCATATCGATCTTCCTCTTGTGCATATCATCAAGCATCTCCTTGGTGCCCTCAGTCCATACTTCATTGTCACCTGAGTGTCCAAACAATCCCACAGATATGACAATATTTCCCTCCAATGTCAACCTCTTCTGCTCACGAAAAAAATCATCTTTGAATCTTGTACTACCACACAATGTGATAACTTTGAACTTACCAACCATAACTTCTCTCCACAATTTGAGTATATCATTTTGCCAGTTCATCGTGCAACAAAATATCGCATGTTTGTTAATATCAACCCATTCAACTTTTGACAGATCAATCTGTCTCAATATTCAAAATGAAATAATACATAGGATTATTCTTTATGCACAACTTGGCAAAGTGTAACATCTCTTGATGTTTTTACTAGAAATCTAAATACTGATAAGCAAGAAAATAAGTTTATGCTAGGAACTCCGTATTTGCTTAACTTATCAATCTCAATATCTGTAAAAGCAGAATAAGGTAATGCTTGACCTATAATGTTTCTTTAACAATCTTGGTTGTGGCTGAGCAAACTCTGTTCATACGCGTTAATATTTTCATGTAATTTTGTTTTCACTTCGTTTGTAGCAAACGACGAATCAACTGCCATTTGTTGTATTTTAATCAATCCATTTATATCAATTTGACAACCCGTTGGCTTGTAATACAACCAATTTGAACCTTCTGTGCTTGTCATTTTTTCTAATATATCACACATACTGTCACCGAACATTCCTCTGTCATCAGAGTTAATGCAAACTTTATATTTTTCTTTTGAGTTCAAAACGTCATTCAGTTCTGTTCCTTTCGTTAAATATCCGTAATTTTTCACTAATGAACCTTTACAGTAAAAAGAATTATACGTTGACGGACATACTTCAACGCAGACTCCATTCTGAACAATTAGGTCATAGTATTTTTCTGAATAAAAGCTTCTTATCAAATTCCCATGCCCAAGTCTATCTGCTCCAAATTGAGTAATTGCTTTTTCAATATTATCAACGTCATAATCTTCCCCAGCATGAATGGTTATCCCAAAGCCATCTTTTTTTGCTTGTTTAAATATAGGCAACAACTCATCACTAAGTCCATGTTTTTCTTCGTTTCCAGCTAATCCTACGCCTCTTATGTTGTATTCTTTTGCATTCTTTTTGTAAAAGTCATATTGCTTGGAAAGTTCTTCAAATCCATCGCCTCTTATCAAATCCATAATAAAAGAAAATTCAATTCCATTCTTTTTAAACTCATCATAGGCAATCTTAAGAAGTTTTAACGGTTCCAAGTCTTTTAGTTCAAACAATGCGATGGCTGGTTCAATATATATGATATTATCTTTTTTTAGCTCAGATACAAATCCTTGCATAATAAACTCAAAATCATCGTAGGTTTTTATTAGTGAGTTTTTAAACTTCCAAGCACGAGAAAAGTCATTAAAGTCTTCATATGAAAAAATATTATTGAACTCTTCTTTTGACAATTCAGGACGATATTTTTGACACAAAATCCACAAATCTTTGCGCGAAAAACTTCCAAGCAAATGTAAATGCAAATCAATTTTTGGAAGTTTCTTAATATCACTAATATTCATATTGTTTTCTCCGTAAGTATATTATAACATATTTTTATATGAATTTAAAGTATAATTTAAAAAATATCTTTCATATTAATGATGATATACGAAGTTAACGTAAATAATGGAATTGATATAAGCCACTACTTCTGACTTATATAAAAAAAATCTTAAAAATACTTTAAGATTCTTTTTGGTGCCGTTGGCCGGACTCGAACCGGCACGGAGTCGCCCCCGAGGGATTTTAAGTCCCTTGTGTCTGCCATTCCACCACAACGGCGTGATGAATATATTATGTAGATAAAAGTTGGAATAATTAATTAAGTTGAATATCCTATGTAATAGTTAATTGAAATAATTGGTCTATTATGTACTGCTTTGTTAATTAAAACACCACCCTACACTTACCTATTCCTATAGGCCCAAGCGAGGGTGGTATGTATTGTTTGGAGGCACCACCCGGATTTGAACCGGGGAATAAAGGTTTTGCAGACCTTTGCCTTACCACTTGGCGATGGTGCCACAATCAAACAATAGTCGCAAAAATCTTCTGTATATGAACAATGTCCACAAATAATCGAAGTAAAACTTCTGGAGCGGAAAGAGAAACGAACTCGCGACGGCTCAATTCTATATCTCGCAAGCACTTTTTAAAAAAGTTGCAACGCTTCAATATATCCTTTCGCTCCCCAAAAAGTTTTGTTACACAAATACTTATTTGGGGTCCCCAATTGCAAATGTCGCAATAATCAAAGGAACTCTCAACCATAATAATCGAAGTAAAACTTCTGGAGCGGAAGACGAGATTCGAACTCGCGACATTTGCCTTGGCAAGGCAACGCTCTACCACTGAGCCACTCCCGCATAAATATATACTCTATTATGTCTATCTTGGTACAATGCTCATTCTGTCTTGGCAAGGCAACGCTCTACCGTCTATAGCCACTCCCGCATATAGTTATATATGAGTATTGAACATAAAAGGACACTTTATACAACAATTGCTCGGGAGACTCCTGAGCAATTATGTATATGGTGGGAACAATAGGGCTCGAACCTATGACCCTCTGCTTGTAAGGCAGATGCTCTCCCAACTGAGCTATGCTCCCATATGCTATAAGCACCCTTAATAAGAATGCTCTATAAATATAGCAAAATATTAATTGCAAGTCAACATATTTTTTTGATTTTTTTGAAGTTTTTATTAAAAAAATCTAATAATTATTTTAACATATATTATTCAACAGAAATAATGTAATAATAAACTGGTTGTCCACCAAATAATACTGAGACTTCACATGCAGGATATTTCTCTGCAAGCACATTATTAAGCTTCTCAGCCTCTTCCTGTTTGATATCTTCTCCATAAAACAAGCTAATATTAACAGTATTGTTATCTACCATCTTATCAAGTAATGCCTCTACGGTTGGGGCAACAGTCTTGCCTTTAGCCAAAATAGCCTTATTGTCGAGTCCGATAATTTCTCCTATTGACAAATCAAAACCATCAACGTGAGTATCTCTTACTGCATATGTGACTGCTCCAGACTTAACATTGTTGATAGAATCTGTCATCGTCTCCAAGTTGTCTTCTACACTTGCTTCTTCATTGAATGCAAGACAAGCAGATATACCTTCTGGCACACTCTTAGTAGGAATGACTACGATATTCTTATTGGTTAGAGCTTGTGCTTGTTCAGCAGCCAAGATGATATTCTTATTATTTGGGAATACAAACACATTCTGTGCATTCACCCTATCCACAGCACCAGCGATATCGTTAGCACTTGGGTTCATTGTCTGTCCACCTTCGATGACATAGTCAACTGTAAGGTCTTTGAATATTGTACTGATACCAGTTCCAGCCGCTACTGCAACCATACCATACTGTTTGAGTGGCTCGGTCTTGTTGGTAGCTTTGAGCAACTCTCTGTTCTGTTCAAGCATATTCTCTATCTTCATATTGGTAAGTTCGCCAAGCTCAAGTGCATAGCCCAATGCAACGTTAGGAGTATTGGTATGAACATGAACTTTGACTAATTGAAGGTCACCAATACAGATGACAGAGTCTCCTATCTCCATTAATCTAACACGGAGTTTGTCAATATCGCTCTCAGTTGTCTTCTTGAATAAGTTGATGATCATAAACTCTGTGCAATAAGCAAATTGTATCTCCGCAAGATCAACAAGGTGAGCATGGAACTCATTAACTTTGTCCATAGTAGCTGCAGTATCTGCGAACTCGAACTTCATAGACTCGTCATTAATGATAACTTTATAAAAACCAGTAAAGAGTATAACAAGTCCTCTACCACCTGCATCGACAACGCCAGCTTTCTTAAGTACTGGTAACATCTCAGGGGTCTGTTGCAATATCTCTTCACCTTTGTCTAACACTACTTTGAGGAATGTCTCAAAATCTGAGTGCTTCTTACAAGCATTGAGAGCACATTCAGCCATTGTTCTGATAACAGTCAAGATTGTGCCTTCCTTAGGCTTTGTGACTGCTTGATAGGCAACATCTGAGCCTTCTTTGAGGGCTTTGGCAAATGCCTTAGTATTGAACTCTGAATATTGTACTAATACCGAAGCCATACCTTTGAGTATCTGCGACAAAATAACACCAGAGTTACCTCTAGCACCACGCAATGCTCCTTTGGTCAAAGCTTCGCCCAAAGCATCCATATTATTATTAAGGCAGTTGTTAACTTCCTTGGTTGCAGATTTGAATGTAAGACACATATTGGTACCCGTATCACCATCTGGTACTGGGAACACATTCAATGCGTCAACAAACTTCTTATTCTCTTCTAAAAGGTTGGCTGCCGCCACAATCATTTTCCTGAAAGTAGCACCATTTACACTTTTAATCATCTTTCCTCCGACAAAAAAAGGTCTACTTATCTATACTCTTACGCCAATGACTTGTACGTTGACAGCATCAACAATCATACCAGTAAACTTCTCTACACTATACTTAACGGATTTCTTAAGCGAGTCAGCGACTGCGTTGATAGATACTCCATACTTAAGTATAACTGATAAGTCAATTGTAATACGATTGCCCAATGTTGTAAGTTTGATACCACGTCCAAGTGACTGTCTATTAAAAAGCTCAGGAAAGTTGTCAGTCGCTTTCTTGTTGACTAGGTCAACAACACCATAACAATCAAGCGCAGTAAAACCTGCGACGACAGCAATAGCCTCATCGGTAATAGTTATATCACCATATGCATTGGAAGTTTTGACTGACATAATACCCAAACCTTTATTATATATTTGTTAGATAATCACAAGCAAAGACTCGTTATAAGCACAAGCCTTATACTACATTTGATGTAATGATTTTACTACAAACAAACACAAAATGCAAACAAAAATATATCTTTTGTCATATTTTATGCATTATTATTTACTATAATAAAAAAGTCACTCTAGAAAAAAGTGACTGCAACAATAATTATACTTGCATTAGAGTTTGATATAATTTTTCCTGAATAATAGTCTCAACAATACCCTAAGACATTTCGGCGACTTAAAACAATATATTTTCATATGAAACCTACCTTTTGGTAGTATATATGAGTTGAGTTGGTCAAAATGTTACTATGACTTGAGTGAATTTATGATATCTGCCCTATCAGATGCGTTATAGATACAACTACCCAAGGCTAGCATCTTGACTCCGAGTTTTTTGAGTTTTGGTGCATTGGTTGGGTTGATACCTCCATCAACAGATATAATAGTGTCATCAATCTCGAGCATATCGAGTTGTGCTTGGATATTAGTTATCCTGTCATATGTCTCTTCGATGAACTTCTGTCCACTTGCTCCAGGGACTACACTCATAACGAGCAAAACTTTGACATATGGCAACAATGGATATATAAGTTCAACTGGCGTATATGGATTGATAGCAAGCCCTGGGACTGCCCCACATTTACCTATGTGCAAAAGTGCTTTTTCTGCCTTTGCAACACTCCCAAATATCTCATAATGAACTGTCACGATGTCTGCTCCCGCTTTGATAAAACGCTTGACAATACGGCTACTCTTGGTCATAAGGTGGACGTCTAATGGGTAGTTTGTGTTAGCTTTGATAAGTTTGATCATCTTAGGTCCATATGTCTTAGCTGAGACAAACTTACCATCCATAACATCACAATGGATATAGTCTATATCTAAGTCATTGAGTTCTGCAATATAATCGATGAGTTGATCCTGAGGTGCTGGATTGGTGGATACTGATAGTTTGACCATATTATTACTTCCTCCTTGTCGCATTCTTCATATTTATCTTCTGAGGTTTGCCATCTTTTAGTTCACGATAGAGTTTGACATATCTATCATATCTATTCTTGTCTATCTTGCCACAAGCAACCATTTGTTTGACAAAACAATCTTTTGTGCCTTCGTTGGTATGTGAGCACATATGGTACTTGCATCTGCCTACATACTTGGATATATCTGGATAAAGCAAGGCTAGATTCTCATAACTAAGTTCTATATCAAGACTGCTAAATCCTGCAGTATCAATTAGTAATATGTCGCCATTGACATACAATTCGGTATGTCTTGTAGTTTGCTTACCTCTACCAGTCTTAGTCGAAACATCGCCAACTATAATGCTTGTACCAAGAAGTGCATTGGCTATAGAAGATTTGCCAACAGCAGATTGCCCAACAAGTGAAGTTATCTTATTCTTAAGCAACTTACACAAGCTATCCAATCCTGCCCTTGTCTTTGCACTTACAAATACAATATTCTTGACAACATCTTTGTACTGGCTGATAATACTACTTTTGAACTCGTCGGTTACAATATCATCTTTATTAACACAAATTATAGGTTTTATACGATTGATAAGACAGAATATAACAAGCTTGTCTACTAGGTAATAATCGGGTTCTGGGATTGGAGATATGACAATAAGTAAGTTCTTGATATTGGCAACAGGTGGTCTACAGAAGCTATTTGCTCTCGCACAGACCTGTGTTATCACGCCTTTGCCCGACCCTAAGTCATCGAATATGACTTTGTCTCCAACAAGTATCTTACCGTCTTGTTTGACCTTACCACTACCCAAGCAATCAAAAAAACATCCCTTACTATTAACAGTATAGATATTGGATATGTTCTTGATAACTAGACCTTCCATATATTATTTCCTTTTGTTATAGGGTACTTCAATACTTGATAATAGTCAATTATTTGGAGAGAACTTTCCTTCTTAGTTGACCACAAGCCCCTTCTATATCATCGCCAAGTGTTCTTCTAGCTGATGCTGATGTACCATTAGCCTCAAGTCTATTCACAAATGCGTATACTTCGTGTTTGTTACAGGACTTAAAATCTTTTTCTTTGACAGGATTGAGGTTGATAACGTTGACGTGACAAGTGAGACCTTTGAGAATGCTCGACAATCTATCTGCATCGGCAAGGCTATCATTGATACCTTTGATCATAGTATATTCTATGATGAATCTTCTTCCTGTTTTGTCGAAATAGTACTTGCACGCATCGATTACTTCTTGAATAGTATATGCCCTAGAGATTGGCATAATCTTGCGACGTATTTCGTCAGTACTAGCGTGTAGCGATAGACTCAAGTTGACCGAATATCCTTCATCGGCAAGTTTGCGTATCTTATCTGCAAGTCCACAAGAGCTTAGCGATATATTTCTTTGACTTATATTGATACCATCTGGATCATTGACATTGGTAAGGAATCTTGTAGTATTGTCATAGTTGTCTAACGGCTCTCCACTTCCCATAAGAACTAAGTTGATGACCTTGCGATTCTTTTCGTCACCACCAAGATATTTATTGACTTGAACGACTTGCGCCAGTATCTCACCCGCCGTCAAATTGCGTACCAATCCATCAAGACCTGAGGCACAAAATGCACAACCCATTCTACAACCGACTTGAGTAGAGACACATAGTGACTTACCGTGCTTGTAGTCCATAAGCACGCCTTCGATAATGTTATTATCGCCGAGTTTGTAAAGGAACTTGGTTGTACCATTAGATTCAATCTTCTTATATATCTCAAGAGATGTGTCTTCCATAGTCTTATAACAGGTCTCTACAAAAGCCTTTGGGAGAGTTGTAATCTCACTTAGTTTCTTACCACGATGGAGTTCAGCAAAAATCTGCTTAACCCTATACTTCGGTTGACCATTGTCTATAAGGAACTGTTCCCACTCTTGTTTTGTTAAACTCAATGTATCTTGCATCTATTTATCCTCGCTATATAGAACCCATCAGTTCTGCTTATATCTGGAAGCAATGTGTTGCCAATACCCTCAATTGACTCAACAGGAAGGGTGATTGGACTAATTGCATAGTCTTTGTGGCCATCAAGAAATCTACTTACGATCCTCTCATTCTCATCTTTGAGAATACTGCATGTACTGTATATGAGTTGACCACCCTCTTTGACATACTGTGAGCATACTTCCAATATCTTGAACTGAATGGCATTAAGGCTATCTATATCTTCTTCTTTGCGGTTAAGCAATACGTCAGGTTTGGACAACATTGTACCAATACCACTACAAGGCACATCGCATAGTACAAGGTCGAACTTGTCGAATAATGTTGGATCGACAATCGTTGAATCTTGAACTTTGGCAATCACATTGGTTGCACCAACAGACTTAGAATAATCTTCGATAAGCTTGACCCTATGTGGATGTATATCCCACGACTCTACATGACCATTAGTCAACTTCTCAGCAAGATATATACTCTTGCCACCTGGGGCTGCACAGCAATCCAATGCTATCATATCTGGTTGACAATCAAAACTATCAATGACTAGCATCGAACTAAGTCCTTGTGGTACACATAATGCTCTTATAGATTTGTTCTTATTAAGGGCTTTGTAATCTACTGCAAAGCAATTCGGAAGAACAGTCTCCAAGTATCTTATATTGTTGTTGTCCATAAGACTTCTGAACTCCGTATCAGTTGATTTGAGTCTATTCACTCTCACAGTTGAAGGAATCTTATCACTTGATAATATAGATACCACTGTCTCTCCATAATCAATGACAAGCCTATCTACCAACCATTGTGGAATGCTATATGTAACACTAAGGTAATCTTTGTCGCCTACTTTGGGCATATTGTATGCCCTAGTAGATATCTTCTTAAGTACGGCATTAACTAGCCCACTTGCTGAGCCGAAGCCAACACTTTTGACTAGATTGACACAATCGTTAACAATGGCATAGTCAGGAATATTATCAAGATGACCAAGAGAATATGCCCCTATCTTGAGTACTATACGTACAGGTATGTCTTTGACCTTCTTAACTAATTGATTGATAATATAGTCAAGTTGAATATCGTTCTCAACAACGCCATATACAACTTTGGTAATAATCGATGCGTTGGAGTCCGACATATATGGCTCAATTGCCTGTGCGATATACTTGCCATCAATATAAATACTAGACAAGGCATCCAAACATTGTGTATATCTATTCTTCATCTATTCTCCAATCTTTTGATTACAAATAACATCAACTTTCCTACCATTAAGGAACTCAACATCTCTCATAACACGGCTATTCGGTGCCTGCAAAGAAGCAAGTCTAACTGCCCCTTTCTTGCACTTTACTACAAGACCTTCTCGGCTGTTTGCGAATAGTATTGTACCATTAGGCTCATCGCCACAATAATCTATCTTCTGAGCTTTGTAGACTTTGACCACATTGTCAAGATTGTTAACACAAATATATGCAAGTGGCCATGGATTGAGTCCGTTGACCCATCTAACTATCTCAAAAGCAGTCTTGCCAAAATCTATCTTGCCCATATCCTTCTTAAGCATAGGAAAATATGACATATTGTCATGGTTTTGTGGCTTAAACTTCGCTTTGCCACTCTCTATCATATCAAGAGCTTTGACAAGCAATGGACCACCGACTTTGGCTACTTTATCACTCAAAGACTCTACGTTGTCTTCATCGGTAATATCTATCTTCTGGGTGATAAGCATATCCCCAGTATCGATACCAACATCTGTCTTCATGATGGTCACGCCTGTTGTCTTCTCTCCATTGATGATTGTCCAATTGATAGGACAACTACCACGATACTTCGGAAGTAATGAAGCATGTACATTGATAATGCCATGTGGAGTAATATTAATATTATCTTGTGATAGTATTTGACCAAAAGCCGCCGTCACCATAATATCGGCTTTGAGTTCTTTGAGCACATCGCCTTCGAGTCTAATCTTACGGAATTGATACACAGGGATATTATGTTGTTCGGCTAGCATCTTGACAGGTGTTGCACATAGTTTGTGTCCCCTACCTGTTGGTTTGTCTGGCTGAGTAACAACCCCCACAACCTTATGATGACTGTTAAGTAAGTCTTGCAATATACTTGCTGATAGTTCTGGACTACCAAGAAAAATAACTTTCATCTATTTACTCCTTTTCTTTGAAGATTTTGGGGTTGTGTCTTTGCATATTTTGTCGATAAATAGTACACCATCTAAGTGATCAATCTCATGACAAAATGCTCTTGCTGTCATATTCTCAACGGTATATTCGTGATACTCACCTTGTCTATCTTGAGCTTTGACAACAACGAGTGTTGGACGAGTAACTTTCTCATACAATCCTGGAAGGCTTAGACAACCTTCTCCTCTAGTAAAAGAACCTTCCTGATGAAGTATTGTAGGGTTGATAAGTTCATACAAAATATCATCTACCTGTACTATAACTATACGTTTGAGTACCCCTACTTGTGGTGCGGCAAGTCCGAGTCCATCATACTTTATGAGAGTCTCTTTCATATCATCTAGGAGCATAGCAAGACTATCATCAAAACTGATGACAACTTTACTCTTCTTTCTCAAGAACTCTTCATTTTCTTCTTTTGTTAATACTCTTCGTATAGCCATTATATTTGTCCTTTTATGTTTAACTTAGATTTTGTGGATTAGATTCAATAAATACATTAACATTCTTATAATTGTTGACAACACTAGCATACACACGAGCTGTGATATTCTCTTCATTCGTTGTCAAATATCTCATCAATACTTCATATCTATACTTGTTCTGAATACGCTTCTTTGGGCACTTCATTGCTTGCAAGAATATGAAATCATAATAATAATCTTTTTTGATCGCCTTGACTTTGTCATAGATATCCCTTGTTGTCTCATAAGCTAAGCCATCACTTTCACTACTGATAAGCACACGTAGTATCTTAGAAAATGGTGGAAAATGTGAAGTCTCACGCAAGTTAATCTCTTTGGCATAGAACCTTGCATAATCATAATTGGCGGCACATCTATACACATAATGCTTAGGATAATATGTCTGGAGTATTATCTTGCCCTCATCTTTGCTTCTACCTGCTCTGCCTGAGACTTGTGTAATAAGTTGATAAGTCCTCTCCGTGGCACGAAAATCACTAAAATGTAGACTCAAATCTGCATCTATGATACCGACAAGCGTTACTTGACCGAAGTCGTGACCCTTAGCTATCATCTGAGTCCCTACAAGGATAGCAGGAGTTGTGTTATTGAACTTCTCCAATATCTCTATGTATGATCCTTGCGAAGCCGTAGAGTCGTTGTCTAGCCTCAAGATAGTCACTTGTGGGAATAGCTTACGCAACTCTTCTACAACTCTCTGGGTGCCGACTGCACCGAATCTAATACTCTCACTTCCACATTGTGGACATTTGGTCAAAGCTCTATACTTCTTGCCACAGTAGTGACATTTGAGCAAGTCATCTTCTTTGTGATAAACTAGCGAAACATCGCAGTCTTCACACTTAGGGACATAGCCACATTCTTTGCACATCATAAACGATGAGAAGCCTCTGCGATTGATGAATATCATTGCTTGCTTGTTGTTAGATACGCACTCACTAAGTGCGTCAAGAAATGCAACTGAAAAGATTCCACTGTTGCCATTCTGTATCTCGCTGAGCATATCTACTATCTGAACCTTAGGCAAGTCTTTATCGTTGGCTCTCTTTGGGAGTTCGAGCAACTTATACTCATTGGTCTTAGCTTTGTAATAACTCTCTATACTTGGAGTTGCACTACCTAGAACCAATGGACAATGATGAATACTAGACAAGAATCTTGCCACTTCATGAGTAAAGAATCTTGGATTATTCTCACTATAATAACTCTGATCATGCTCTTCGTCGATAATGATTATTCCAACATTATCTAATGGGGCGAATATGCAAGACCTAGCACCTAGAGCAATCTTAGCCTTGCCAGTCTTGAGTCTATACCATTCATCATATCTTTGTCTAGGAGATAGCATACTATGAAGTATTGCAACATTATCTCCGAATCTATTGCGGAATCTCCCCAACATCTGTGGAGTAAGAGATATCTCAGGTACAAGCATTATGGCTGTCTTACCTTCTGCTATAACCTTGGATATGCATCTCATATATACTTCTGTCTTGCCACTACCTGTAACTCCGTGCAAAAGGAACGTGTCTTGGCTTGCAAGAATACTTGATATTGCCATCTTCTGTCCATCATTAAGTTCAAACTTCTTCTCTTCGAGAGTCAAAGCGTTGTTGAACTTTGAGAACACTTCTTGTTCTTCTATCTCAACAAAGTTCATCTCCAACAACTTCTTGACGGCGGAAGAACCAAACTTATCGTTGAGAACAACAATATCTTCGGAGGCTTTGTCAGTCAAGTATTGAACAATACCAATCTGTGCCAAAGCATTCTTCCTTAGCGCAGATATGTCGGCAGTATTAGATAGTTTGACATTACGTTTCTGCTTAACGGTCATGGTAGACCTTACTTGAGGAGGTAGACACAAGCGAAGAGTATCTGCGTGCCTCAAATGGAACTTCTCTTTCATAAAAAAGCTCAGCTCTACCATCCTAGGATTGAGTACGGGCTGGGCATCAAGTGACTTAATGATTGTTTTGAGTTTGTGATTGTCATAGCTGGAAGTATCTTTGACAGATATAACGTAGCCTTCAATATTCCTATTAGCAAATGAAACAAGCACCCTACTTCCAACAGTTATAGTAGAGTGCTCAGGCATAATATAATCGTAAATCTTATCTACATTACTGCTTAGAATATCTACTATTACTTCGGCTATCATACTCTGCCTTTATTTAATTATTGCTATCATCAACATTGGATGGAACAATCTTACCTTCAGCAATCTCTTTGGCTGCGATTGATATAGCTTTGTCTGGAGAGTTCTCGATAACTTCTGGTATCTTCTTCTCAAGTTCTTTGGCACGCTTGCCTACAACACAAGAAAGAATGTAGTCGTTACCAACTTTCTCTGACAATTTCTCAATCTCTGGATATAACATTGACATACTTTAACACCTCGATGTAAATATTTTTTTGACTCCGTTAGTTTAACACACATATTCGCAAAATGCAAGTATATATTAATAAATAATATAATTATGTGCTATTGCAAATCAATCGGATTATTGGTTACAAATGAACTTATCTTACTGATTGAGCATCTCCAAAAGCTGATTTTCATCAATAATCTTGATACCGAACGCTTTGGCTTTGTCGAGCTTGGATCCAGCAGACTCCCCAGCAATAACTAGGTCTGTATTCTTGGACACTGAGCTCACAACATCAGCACCTAACGAGGTCAACTTGTCCGTTAACTCACTTCTGCCGAAGTTTGTCAAAGAACCAGTAAGGACAACTTTGAGGTTAGAAAATGCACTTTTTTGAACCACAGCACCTTTTTGAATAACAACTCCAGCACCAAACAACTCTTGAATGAGTTGGATACTCTTAGGGCTTGCAAAATATTCAACTATATTGTTAGCAGTTATCTGACCTATATCTTGCAATCTTGCCAATTCTTCAACTGTTGCTCCCCTCAATGCATCTAGGGAGCCAAATTTCTTCGCTAAGTCAGCAGAAGCTTTCTTGCCAACACCAGGAATACTCAATGCACAGATAAAGTGCGCAAGCGTTGGAGTCTTAGACTTGTCTATTGATTGGAGCAAGTTGGTTATCTTCTTATCTTTGAATCCTTCAAGCCCTTGCATATCGCTAGGTTGCAACTTGTATAAGTCAGCAACGGTATTCACTCCACATTCTTTGTGCAACACCTCGATTGTCTTATCGCTAAGTCCCTCAATATTCATACAGTCTCTTGTTGCAAAATAACTGATAAGACCAACTATCTGATCTATACAGCCAGTAGTGTTGGAACAGAATAGGTTAGGTCCTATCGTTGTAAGCTTTGCACCACAACAAGGACAAGTCTCTATCTTATCAACAGGTCGAGACTCGGGATATTCTTCTGCGAGTCCAAGCACTTCTGGTATGACCTCATTGCTTCTACGAACAAATACCGAACTCCCAATACTTACTTTCTTCTTAAGTATCTCTTCATAATTGTTAAGCGTAGCACGAGTAACTGTTGCTCCAGCAAGCTCAACCGGATCAAGGACAGCAATAGGCGTTATCTTACCAGTCCTACCCACCTGCCACAATACATCTCTTAGGATACTAGCAGTCTCTTGGGCTTCGAACTTATATGCAATAGCCCATTTAGGAAACTTGATTGTATGCCCAATCTCGTCACGCAAACGCATCTTGTTGACTTTGATAACCATACCGTCGATTAAGATATCAAGTTTGGACTTGACCTTATCTACCTCGCGTATAAGGTCTTGAAGGCGCTTGTCATTTTGGACTATATGAAAATAATCGCTTGTCAAGAACCCGTTGTCATGTAAGAACTCATGAACTTCTACTTGAGACTCAAAGTCTCTATCACATACGACGATATCATAAAAACATATATCAAGGTTACGACTTGCTGTGACACTTGGATCAAGGTTCCTTATAGCACCTGCCGCCGCATTACGTGCATTCTTAAGTTTCTCAGTAGCCGTCTTGTTGTATTTGTTGAGGTTGGTAATTGTAATAAGCCCCTCGCCCTGAACCGTGAGATTGCCTTTGTACGGAATAGTCTTAGGCACACTCTTGATAGTCCTTACTTGTGCTGTAACATCTTCTCCTACTACACCATTGCCACGCGTAGCAGCATTGACAAGGTATCCATCTCGATATATAAGGGCAAGTCTAAGCCCATCGAACTTGTATTCTAACGTAAAGTCTGTCTTGCCATACTTGTCTATACCATCTAACCAACTAGACAACTCTTCAAGGCTGTTGCATTTGTCTAGACTATATAACTTCTGTTGATGGGTAACTTTCTTGAAACCTTTGGCAACTACTGCTCCAACAGTTTGGGTTGGAGAGTTGGGCAATATAACCCCAGTCTTCTTCTCGATATCAACTAGCTCATAATATAGTTTATCAAAAGTCGCATCAGGTACAAGTGGTTTGTCTAACACATAGTAATGATAAATATACTCATTGAGTTTGTCTACGAGCCATTCTTGTCTATCCATAATGCGACCTCCTTAATTATTTATTCAATTCCATCTTCTGCATTGATTACTTTGATAGGAGCATAGTCAATAAGAAGTGTCTTGGCACCATATCCACCAAAATCCACCGTCAAACACCTACCTAATGTATCAACTGACTTGATAGTACCAACACCGAACTTAGTGTGCAAGACTTGCTTGCCTACCCCAAAGTCTTCAATATTCTTGGTACCTTGTGTATTTGCCTGAGGCTTAGATTGAGACATATTGTCAAGGCTGAAGCTGACTTTGGTCCCAAATGGCTGGAAGGCTTGTTGATAAGGTTTGCTATCATAACTACGAGCAGGCTTATCTTCAAGAGCACCACATTCTTTGAGGAATCTCGAATCAACGCAATAGTCACGCTTACCATACATAAATCTTGTACGACATCGAGTGAGATACAATCTCTCTTTGGCTCTAGTTATAGCAACATACATAAGCCTACGCTCTTCTTCCATATCGCTAGACCCATTGCTACGCATTATTGGGAAATACTTCTCTTCAAGACCTACAATGAACACTACTCTGAACTCAAGTCCCTTAGCAGAATGGACTGTTGCAATAGCAACTGCATTGTTCTGGTCATCGTAACTATCTATATCACTAATAAGCGTTATACTCTCAAGGTAATCAACAAGAGTCATATTCGGATTCGCTTCGAAGTACTCTGATACCGATTGCACAAAAGCATCAATGTTGAGTACTTTGTTGATATTATCCTCGGAGTTCATCTCATAACTTGTTCTCATACCAGTACGTTTGATAACAAGTTCAACAAAATCTTTGGGTGGAAGTTTGTGATAAGCTTCATCTAGTTCTTGCAATATATCTCTGAATGGAGAAATCTTACGCACAAAAGACTCACTTAGCATAAACTCATCGCAATTGAATATAAGATTGAGTGGAGATACTGAGTGTATCTCAGTAAGCTCGTTAAGATCTCTTATTGTCCCATCTCCTATACCACGCTTTGGCACATTGATGATACGGAACAACGATGTTGAGTCTTGAGGATTGACGAAAACTCTAAGGTAAGCGATGATATCTTTGATCTCTTGACGTTCAAAGAACTTGAACCCACCGAATATTCTATGTGGAATATTGTATTTGAGGAAGGCCTCCTCAAAAGGTCTTGTAAGTGCATTAAGACGCATAAGAACGGCAAAATCGCTATATTTGTAGCCATTGTTATCAACTAGTGTATGGATAGTATTGGCAACAAACTCAGCCTCATCACTCTCGTTGCTTGCAAGGAAGTTGTCAACTTTGACTCCTTCGACGTTGGAAGTCCAAAGTACTTTCTGCAACCTACTAGAGTTGTTCTTGATAAGGTTGTTGCCAGCATTAAGAATCTGTTTTGTACTACGATAGTTCTGTTCAAGCTTGTATATCTTACAATTAGGAAAATCTTTTTTGAAACTCAAGATATTGTTAATGTTTGCTCCTCTCCAGCCGTAGATACACTGATCCTCATCTCCTACCACAAAGATATTCTGTGATTTGCTAGCAAGGAGTTTGACTATCAAATACTGTATTGTGTTGGTATCTTGGAACTCATCTACAAAGATATACTCGAATCTATTCTGATAATGGCTAAGAATATCTGGGCAGTTAACAAATAACTCATAGACTTTGACAAGTAGGTCATCGAAGTCTAGAGAGTTGTTACTCTTGAGATACTGCTGATATGCAGCATAAATCTTGGTATAGATGTCTATATCTTTTGTGTACTGATTAAACTTCTGATAATCCCAAGGTGATAAGTTCTCATTCTTTGCATTGGAGATATGATAACCAGCCTCGTTCTTGTAGTCTTCTACACTCAAGTCCATCTTCTCTATTATCGACTTGATCGCTTTGTCCTTGTCACTCTCAGAATATATACTAAAATTGGAATCAAACCCATCGAGATTCTTTATATTCTTCCTAAGTATCTTACAACACATAGAATGGAATGTAGATATCCATATCTTATCGCCATCTTCTACCATACTCTCTATACGTTCTTTCATCTCGTTGGCTGCTTTGTTAGTGAAGGTTATTGCTAAGATATTGCTAGGAAGTATACCCTTCTCTTGGATAAGATATACTATACGGTGCGTGAGGAGTCTGGTCTTACCACTCCCAGCGCCTGCTGTAACAAGCACGGGGCCTTCTGTATGTTGAAGGGGTGCAAGTTGCTCGTTATTAAGTTCGGTTATGTCGTATTTGCTCATATGTATGATTGTACCAAAAAGCCCATTTTTTTGCAATCATAAACGATATGAAAAAATATATATTTGATAAAAAAAGATGCTGGATAACCAACATCTAATTCTATTATTTTCTATTTCTCTTACGAGCTGCTTCTGCCTTCTTCTTTCTCTTAACACTTGGCTTCTCATAAGCCTCTTTCTTGCGAAGGTCACCGATAATGCCATCTTTTTGACACTTTCTCTTAAATCTCTTGAGAGCAGATTCAAGATTCTCGTTCTCACCAACTTTAACTGTTGACATTTGTTATTCACCACCTTCCGCATAGATATTAAAAACTTAGATTTTTCTTTTGCTCCTAAATAATATATCAATTATCGTCATTTGTCAAGAAAAATATTACATTTTCTTTGCCAAAACTTTGCTTACTAACCCTTATAACATCTTCAACTTTTGCTGAATGGCTTGAAGATCAACTTTTGAGGTCGATACTGGGGAGATCGCTAGTTTCTTATTATCACCTGTCGTTCTTGGCAATATATGAAAATGTATATGATCTACACTTTGACCTGCACTAGGCTTGCAATTATTGACAATATTAACACCATCATATGCAAGATCGCCAATATAATGCTGAGAGATCTTCTTAACGACCGTTATCATATGGGTCAATTCTTCATCAGGAATCTCTGTCATATCTTTGTAATGATTCTTGGTCACTACTACTGTATGTCCACAAGTCTCCTGTGCGATATCCAAAAATGCAAGTACTTTGTCATCTTCATATATCTTATAACAAGGTATCTTCCCTTCTATTATACTACAAAATATACACATACTTAATCCTCCAATTCGGCAATATATCCGCCGTCAAATATTTTTATAGGTCTTACATTATACAATGTGTTTGGCTTATAGCTAAGTGGCAAGTAGCATTTGATATAATTGCTACTATAACCGACCATATACTCGCCTTCTCTATCCTCAACAAGGACTTGAAGTGGCTCGTTGATATGCTCCATAAGGTAATCATTCTGGCTCTTGGAAGCTACAGCATCTAGCCTATGTTCTCTATCCTTGATAACATCGCCAGGCAGAACTTTGTATCTACTAGCAACAGTCCCCGTACGTGAAGAATAAGCAAAGTAATGTACTGACAAAAATCCTACTTGTCTCACTATATCTAGAGTGTCTTCAAAGTCTTCTTCAGTCTCCAATGGGAATCCAACAATGATATCTGTTGTAATAGACGCATTGGGAAAAGTATTATATATCATCTTGCATTTATCAATATATTCCTGTCTTGTATAGTGTCTATTCATCTTCTTTAACACATTATCACTACCACTCTGAAGAGATAGATGAAAGTGTGGGCAGAAGTTAGCAATCTTGGACAATCTATCAAGGAAGTCCTCAGTAATAACATTGACTTCCAATGAGCCAAGCCTTATCCTGCTATGGATATCTTGCAGACTCTCGATAAGGTCAATAAGCGCAAGTTTGTTATCCACTCTATAATCTGACAAGTTGATACCAACAAGAACAAGTTCCTTGGAGTGTTCTGATAGTCTGCTTGCTTCTTTGTGGACTTCACATAATTCCCTTGACCTGCTATAACCTCGCAAGTAAGGAATAATACAATAAGAACAATAATTGTTACATCCATCTTGTACTTTGATATATGATCTAGTCCTAAGCGACAATGACTGTCCCTCTTCATATACTTTATCAAGAGGTTTGACAAAGTCACCATGCTCACCAACTAGATTGTGTATATTATTCTTGCCAACTGTCCCCAACACAGCCACAACATTGTGTTTATCAGCGAACTGTTTTGGATTCTTCTCAACAGCACAGCCACACATAAATATTGGTGCTTGAGGATTGAGTTTGGCTATCCTAGCGACTATCTGTCTACTCTTCTTCTCAGCCTCATTAGTTACAGCACAGGTGTTGACAATATAGTAGTCTGCTGGTTCAAGATTGGTAACAATATCGTGTTGTTTGCTTAGTTGTTGTATTATCACATCATTCTCGTATTGATTGACTTTGCAACCAAGATTGAATACGCATATCTTCATCTGCCTAGTTCTCCCATCTTATTGAGGACGATACTAGCGAGTGCTATTGCCGCCGTCTCAGTCCTAAGTATTCTTGACCCCAAAGATATGCAAGTAGAGACATCTTTGAGTCTACTACTTTCTTGCTCACTGAAGCCTCCCTCACTACCTACAATGATCGCTACTCTGCCCACGGGTTGGATAGGACTAGAACCAGTCTCATTCTCATACGCAAATAATACAGTATCATATTGAGACAAAATCTTGATCATCTCATCGAATGAGATTGTTGGCGATACTTGTAGTGGAATACTTCTGCCACATTGCTTACAAGCACCTATTGCTATCTTATTGATTCTGTCAATCTTGTTGTCATTGCTTTTGGCTATACAAAACTTCGACTCAAAAGGTATGACCGAAGATACTCCGAGTTCAGACACTTTCTGTACAATAAGTTCAAGTTTGTCTCCCTTAGGCAAGCCTTGGAATAATGTCACACTACACTTAGGATTGGCTTCATTGGCTCTTGCAGATACAACACGTGCTTCTGCATGACTCTTATCTATGAGAGTAAGTTCGCATTCATAGATCAAGTTGCTTCCATCTAGACACTCAACCCTATCTCCGACTTTGAGTCTAAGGACTCTAGCAAGATGATTGTACTCTTCGCCCACTATATCAATTTTGTTGGTTTTTCCAACATTTTCTACAAAAAATCTATTCATATGAGTATTGTATCAAAAAACTCATCAACAATCAATTGTTATTAGAGATTTGAGAGATTATATACAAAAAAAATAGGCTACAATGTAGTCTATTTTATCTTACTTAGTTTGTCTCGATAAGCTTTTGTCTTCGCATAATCGTTCTCTTCGTGAGATTCATCAAGTTTGGATATAAGTTCCTTCTCTTGCTTTGTAGCATTCTTTGGCATCTCTACTCTTGCCGTAACAATAAGGTCGCCATAGGCATCTTTGTTAAGTACTTTGATACCTTTGCCTTTAAGTTTGAATATTGTGTTTGGTTGAGTAAGAGGTGGAATATTGAGTTCATACAACCCATTGAGTGTAGGGACATTGACCTTACCACCAAGATATGCAACAGTGAATGGCAATGGAAGGTCAAGATATAAGTTAGTCTTATCCCTTATGAGCATTGCGTGTGGCAATACTTTGACCTCTACAACAAGATCCCCTTCTGGACCACCATTGAATGATGAACTACCCTGTCCACGCATAGTGATAACTTGGTCGTCATCAATACCTGCTGGTATCTTGATCTTGACAGCCTTAGTTACCTTCTTATAGCCTTTTCCATTACAGTCTGGGCATTTATCTTTAATAATCTTACCACGGCCATCACAACGCTTACATGGACCTGTATTGACAACCCTACCGAATATTGTATCTTGGACATACTTGACTCTACCAGTACCTTTACAATCTGGGCAAGTCTCGTACGCTGTGCCATTGCGAGCACCAATACCATTACAAGAACTACACTTCTCTACACGGCTGATATTAACTTCCTTGGTACAGCCAAAGGCTGCCTCTTCAAAAGATAATGTCACACCGACAACAATGTCTTCGCCTTGGACTTCTGCCTGAGCTCTTGAACCATTGCCACCAAAGTTGGAGAACATACTGAAGATATCTTCAAATCCTCCAAATCCTCCTGCATTGCCCGAGCCATAATTGCCAAATCCACCGCCTCTGAAGAAGTCATTTGGATTGCCACTAGCACTACCATATTGGTCATAGTTACTACGCTTGGTACTATCACTTAATACTTCATATGCTTCGCTTATATCCTTGAACTTCTTTTCAGCGTCAGGGCTCTTATTAACATCGGGATGATATTGTTTAGCTAACTTACGGTAGGCAGACTTGATATCGTCATCATTTGCATTCTTTTCGACACCTAAGATCTTATAATAATCTTTATTTTCTGCCATCAGTTATCTCCCTCTTACTTCTTGGAGTCTTTTTTGTCTTTATCCTCGATTATTACTTCGTCATCACCTTCAGACTTCTCTTCCTTCTTGGCATCTGATTGTGCTTGAGCATAAAGCTTGGATATAATTGCTCCAGTAGAACTTGATAGTTCATCAAGGGCTTTGCGGATAACTTCAACATCATCACTCTCGAACTCTTTTTTTGCTTTCTCAGTAGCTGTCTTGAGAGTCTCTTTGTCTTCTTCAGAGATCTTGTCTCCGTTCTCTTTGACCATCTTCTCGATTGAGTTAACCATAGTCTCTGCTTGGTTCTTAGTCTCTACGAGTTCTTTCTTCTTCTTATCTTCTTCAGCGAATTTCTCTGCTTCTTTGACAGCAGCATCGATATCTTTTTCACTCAAATTAGATGATGAAGTGATAGTGATACTCTGTTCTTTGTTAGTGCCAAGATCCTTAGCGCTAACATGGACAATACCGTTAGCATCGATATCAAATGTAACTTCTATCTGAGGTATTCCACGAGGTGCTGGTGGAATATCTACTAGGCTAAATCTGCCAAGTGTCTTATTGCCAGAAGCAAACTCTCTCTCACCTTGCAATACATGGATATCAACACCAGGTTGGTTATCACTTGCAGTTGAGAATACTTGTGATTTCTTTGTAGGAATAGTAGTGTTACGCTCGATAAGTTTTGTGAATATTCCACCCAAGGTCTCAATACCAAGTGATAGTGGAGTAACATCAAGCAACAATACATCTTTGACTTCGCCAGCAAGGACACCTGCTTGAATAGCTGCACCCATTGCAACACACTCATCAGGGTTGATACCTTTGAAAGGCTCTTTGCCAGTAACTTTACGCACTTCATCTATGACTGCTGGAATACGTGTAGAACCACCAACAAGCACAACCTTATCTATCTGTGATAGGCTTAGCTTTGAGTCAGTAAGGGCTTTCTTTACGGCTACAACTGTCTTCTCAACAAGGTCTGATGTGATACTATCGAATTTTGCACGAGTGAGTTCATACTCAAAGTGCTTTGGTCCAGTAGCATCAGCTGTGATGAATGGAAGGTTGATAGTGGTCTTAGCAACGGCTGACAACTCAATCTTTGCCTTCTCTGCTGCTTCTTTGAGTCTCTGCATAGCAAGTTTGTCTTTGGACAAATCAATGCCTTCTTTGGTCTTAAACTCTGCAACAAGTAAGTCCATAATACGATTATCAAAGTCATCTCCACCTAGTCTATTGTTACCAGCAGTAGCTATAACTTCGAATACGCCATCACCTATCTCCAATATTGATACATCGAATGTACCACCACCAAGGTCATATACAAGAATCTTATGGTTCTTATTGTCGCCTCTATCAAGACCATATGCAAGTGCTGCAGCAGTTGGCTCGTTGATAATACGAAGAACTTCAAGTCCTGCAATCTTACCTGCATCTTTGGTTGCTTGTCTTTGTGAGTCAGTGAAGTATGCTGGTACTGTGATAACAGCCTGTGTTACTTTCTGACCAAGATATCCTTCTGCATCCTGCTTAAGCTTGGCAAGGATCATTGCAGACACTTCTTGTGGAGAATATGTCTTACCTTCAAGATTAACTTTGTAGTCACTACCCATTTCTCTCTTTATAGACAAAACTGTGTTGTCTGGGTTAACAACTGCCTGTCTTTTTGCGACTTGGCCAACAAGTCTCTCACCTTTGACGAAAGCAACAACTGATGGAGTTGTACGACTTCCTTCTGCATTAGCAATAACTGTAGGTTCGCCACCTTCCATAACTGCCACACATGAGTTTGTTGTTCCTAAGTCAATACCAATAACTTTTCCCATAAATAAAATAA
>CAYJCR010000003.1:81370-120246 GCA_964368755.1 uncultured Lachnospiraceae bacterium | reverse complement strand
ATTAAAAAATATATTCTGAATGTAATTTTATATATAATATAGATAATATAATGATATTTTTAGTTTAACATTTTATTTACAAATAATCAAGAATGTTGTAATATGTATTTGAGGAAAATTAATGCAAATCAAAAATCTTCAACTCCAATATTATCGTAATTATTCTCAATGTGATATAGATTTTGCACCAGGACTCAATGTTTTTGTTGGGGATAATGCGCAGGGTAAGACTAATCTTCTTGAGAGTGTTTTTTTTGCTAGTATTGGAAGATCTCCTAGATTGAATAAAGAAAAAGATTTGATTCTTTGGGGACAAGAAAAGTCTAAAATCAATGTAACAGTTCAAAAAAAATATAACAAAACTAATATTCAAATAACTATACTAAAAGGCGATAAAAAAACCGTCAAAATCAACAGTATCCCTATTAAAAAAATAGGTGAACTTATGGGAGAATTAACCGTTGTATATTTTTCTCCTGATGAGATAAAACTTGTTAAAGAAGAGCCTTACGATAGACGAAGATTTATGGATATAGATATAAGTCAACTTAGCAAAAACTATTTTTATTTACTTCTAAGATATGACAAGATTCTTACTCAAAGAAATAAATTACTCAAAGAAACAAACTCTTTCAAAGTACTCAAAGATACTTTATCTATATGGGATGAACAATTTAGTGATATAGCAAGTAAGATTATATGGTATAGATTAGATTTTATAAGCAAATTAGCTTTACCTGCCCAGAGGATTCACAAAGATATAACAGATGGAAAAGAAGAATTAAATATCTCTTATCAAGGTGAGATAGGGGATAGTATTGAAGAGATAAAAGCGAGCATCTTACGTAAACTAACAGAAAATATTGAAAAAGATTTTAATCTCAAATATACCTCAATCGGTCCACATAGAGATGATATTAAGATAATAGCGAATAATATTGATTTAAGAAAATATGGTTCTCAAGGACAACAAAGACTTGCGACATTATCTATTAAGATAGCAGAACTTGAACTTTTTTGTGAAGAAAAAGGCGAGACTCCAATACTGCTGCTTGATGATGTGTTAAGTGAACTTGATGACAATCGCCAACAAAAGTTTTTGAAACAAATCGAAGGTATACAAACCATTCTTACTTGTACGAAGTATAATTATAAGCTCAATCAGACAGACAAAATATTCCATATAAACAACGGAAATATTATTACAGAATAAAGGCAAAGTTATGCCTTTATTTTTTATTCTCTTAGGCTCCATTATGATAGTATTAAGACGGAATTATTATCAAAAATCGCAATTATTATAAAACTGATAGATTTATCAACCGATATATAAATAATGTCAAATAGGGGCTAATGAGGGCGAAAAATACAAATTTGTCAAAAAACTTTGTCATTTTCACTTTACTATATATATATATTATAGTATAATACCTATGTAACTAAAAGAACAGTCGTTTTGTCAACAATTGATTGACTTATTAACGATTTGTTTTTGTTTTGTAAAATTAGTTTTATTTGCATCAAAGGAGTCAAATGATGGGTATCGACAATAATATTACCGAGGAAGAGAAGAACCTCACACATTCTAACAAATATGATGAGGGTGATATACAAGTATTGGAAGGTTTGGAACCTGTTCGTAAACGTCCAGGAATGTATATAGGATCAACAGACGAGAGAGGTCTTCATCATCTTATCACTGAGATAGTAGATAATAGTATTGATGAAGCTTTGGCTGGATATTGTGATAAGATAGAAGTTATATTGAATGATGACGGCTCTGTAACTGTCAATGATAATGGTAGAGGTATTCCAACAGGCATACACAAGACTGAGGGTATAAGTGCAGTTGAAGTTGTTTTAACCAAACTTCATGCAGGTGGTAAGTTCGGTGGCGAAGGCTATAAGATATCTGGTGGATTGCACGGCGTAGGACTATCGGTAGTTAATGCCTTGTCGAAGAAACTTATTGTTGAGATATTCCAGAACAACACATATTTTAAGCAAGAATATAAGAGAGGTATTCCACAAGCAAGGCTTGCTAACCTTGGTCCAACAAGCAACCGTGGAACAAGAGTTACCTTCTATCCAGATGAAGAGATTTTTGAGACAACTGAGTTTAATTATGATACATTGAAGTCACGTTTTAGAGAGATTGCTTTCCTTAACAAAGGCTTAACAATTATGCTTGAAGATAGGAGAGTTGGCAAAGAGAGATTTGATAACTTCTTGTTCAAAGGTGGCATAATTGAGTTTGTTCAATATCTCAATCAGAACAAAACAACAATCTTCCCAGACCCAGTGTATATCAACAAGATAACTAAGACTAGCGAGGTTGAGATTGCTCTTCAATATAATGATAGTTATACAGAGACAATTCATGCTTATGCCAACAATATCAACACCGAAGAGGGTGGTACACACTTAGTAGGATTTAAGAATGCTCTTACAAAAGTAATCAATGATTATGCCCAGACAATGAAGATTGTTAAAGAGTCTGAGAAGTTGTCCGGTGAAGATTGTAGAGAGGGTATCACAGCTGTTATTAGTGTTAAGCTTCAAGATCCTCAGTTCGAAGGACAGACTAAGACCAAACTTGGCAATAGCGAGATGAGAACTTTGGTAGAGAAGGCTATGACAGAGAAGTTTGGAGAGTTCTTGGAAGAGAATCCTGTTGTGGCTAAAGAACTTGTACTCAAAAGTATCACAGCTCAAAGAGCAAGAGATGCGGCACGTAACGCAAGAGAGATGACAAGACGTAAGAGTATACTTGAGACAACTACACTTCCTGGCAAACTTGCAGACTGTACCGAGAGAGATGCTAGCAAGTGTGAGATCTTCTTGGTAGAGGGCGATAGTGCAGGAGGCACAGCAAAGCAAGGTAGGGATAGAAGATTCCAAGCCATACTTCCACTTCGTGGTAAGATACTTAATGTAGAGAAGACAAGACTTAATAGAGTATTAGAAAATAATGAAATTAAATCTATGATTACAGCCTTTGGTTGTGGTATACATGGCGAGTATAATGAGGACAAGCTTCGTTATCACAAGATAATATGTATGACCGATGCCGATGTAGATGGAAGTCATATTCGTATACTTATGCTTACATTCTTCTTTAGATATATGAGACAGCTTATTGAGAATGGACATGTATTCATAGCAATGCCACCTCTATACAGATTGACTAAAGGCAAAGAAGATATATATGTGTACAATGATGAAGAATTAGCTATTGAGCTTGCAAGGCTCGGTACAAAGGGCGTTGAACAACAGCGTTACAAAGGTCTTGGTGAGATGTCTAACGAGCAGTTATGGCAGACAACAATGAATCCTGAGAAACGTACACTTATGCAAGTTACTATGGAAGATGCTATTGAGGCTGATGCAATATTCAGTACACTTATGGGAGAGGTTCCAGAACTTCGCCGTAAGTTCATCGAAGAGAACGCATCTTTGGTAACAGAGTTGGATATTTAGAGGTTGATATGAAAAAGAGCGAAAGAGAATTATTCTACAAGCAATGTATTGAAGAATGGGGTTTTGATGCACAAATGTATATGTGTATCGAAGAGATGAGTGAACTTACCAAAGAGTTCTGCAAATACAGAAGATTGAACAATTCTGAAGAATACCCTGAGTTGAGCGAGAAGAAGAAAGAAAATATTGCTCACATACAAGAAGAGATTGCTGATGTACTCAATACTGTTGAACAGATGGCAATGGTTTTTGGAGAGCAAGAGATCGACAAAGTGCGTGACTTCAAGGTAGAAAGGTGCCGCAAATATTTTAAGAACCAAGGAAGGAAGTAAGATTATGTTAGATGATAAGGTGGTTAAAGAACTATACGCCAACAAACTTGTAGACAAGAATCTTATATGTATGTATGGATTTTCAGCGAGTACGGGATTTGGAGTTGTGGGCGTGTTAGCTTCTGCCAAGGATTATGCAATAGCACTATGTGGAAAGAAAGTTAACATTGTAGCTTTTAACAAAAGCAGAGAGTTGCAACTAGGGACTCTCATAGAGCTTAATCCACTTACTGACAAGACCCAAGCTTTTTACAAAAAAATGTTGATGGGTAATGGTTCGAAGAAATATATGTGCGTAAGTAGTACAAAACGTAATTATAAGTTTATGATCAACAAAGAGGATTATGAAGTAGCAGATGCTATAAGTTGGATATTGAACGGCAACGAATAATCTAAGTTATCAAAAATAAATATAAGGAAACAAAAAAATGAGTATCAAAGAAAAAGATGAGAAGCCTGAGATTGTAGATAATACAAAGATAATCAAAGTGGAAGTTAATGAGGAGATGAAAAAATCCTTCATAGCATACGCAATGGCAGTCAATGTCAGTCGTGCAATACCAGATGTAAGAGATGGACTAAAGCCCGTACATAGAAGAATACTATATTCTATGGGAGAGCTCAATCTCTCTAACGATAAGCCATACAGAAAGTGTGCACGTATCGTTGGTGATGTATTAGGTAAGTATCACCCACACGGAGATAGTGCTGTATATGAGGCTTTGGTTAGATTAGCACAAGACTTCTCTATAAGATGTCCACTTGTTGATGGTCAAGGTAACTTCGGTTCTGTCGATGGTGATCCACCAGCAGCGCAGAGGTATACAGAGGCAAGGCTTTCGAAGATTGCGGGAGAGATGCTACGTGATATTGACAAAGAAACAATCGACTTCTATCCTAACTTTGATGGTACATTACAACAACCAGAAGTATTACCAAGCAGATTCCCTAATCTACTTGTTAATGGTGCTGATGGTATAGCGGTAGGTATGGCAACCAATATTCCTCCTCACAACTTGGGAGAAGTAATAGATGGAGTTATCGCACTTATCGACAATCCACAGATTGATATAGATGAACTTATTAGGATTATTCCAGCGCCAGACTTCCCAACTAAGGGTATCATTATGGGTAGAGCAGCGATACGTAATGCATACAAGACAGGCAAAGGCTCTATAGTCCTTAGAGCAAAGGCTGAGATTGAAGAGAATGAGAAGACAAACAAACAAAGAATAGTCGTTACCGAACTTCCTTATCAAGTTAACAAAGCTAAGCTTATTGAACAGATTGCTAATATGGTCAAAGAGAAGAGAATTGAAGGTATCAGCGATATCAGAGAAGAATCTGACAGAGATGGTATGAGACTTGTATTTGATATCAAGAGAGATGCCAATGCCCAAGTTGTCCTTAACACTTTGTATAAACATACTCCTATGCAGACAAGCGATGGCATCATATTCCTAGCACTTGTCGATGGACAACCTCGCATTCTTAACCTCAAAGAGATGTTATTCTATTATCTTGAGCATCAGAGAAGTGTTATCACTCGTAGGACAAGATATGACTTAGAGAAAGCTGAAGAGAGAGCCCATATTCTTGAAGGACTTGTTATAGCGCTCGCTAATGTTGATGAAGTAATCAAAGTTATCAAGAAAAGTATCGATAAGAACGAAGCTAATGCTAATCTTTGTTCACAATTCTTGCTCACAGAGAAGCAAGCTACTGCAATACTAGAGATGAGACTTCAACGTCTTACTAGTATGGAAGTACACAAGATTCAGGAAGAGCTTGCAGAACTAGAAAAGCAAATATCTGAATATAAAGAAATCCTTAACGATGAAGGTAAGGTACTTGCAATAGTTAAGACGGAGTTGTTGGAGATCAAAGATAAATATAATACTCCAAGACAAACAGAGATAAGTATTGATTATGGCGATATCGATGTTGGAGATTTGATAGATCAAGAAGATGTAGTGGTATCACTTACTCACTTTGGATATATCAAACGTCAACCAATATCAGAATACAAAGCACAACGTAGAGGTGGAGTTGGAGTATTATCTCTCAAGACCAAAGAAGAAGATTTTGTTGAGACAATGTTCGTAACTAATACCCACGATGACCTACTATTCTTCACCAATATGGGTAAGGTATATTCTAAGAAAGCTTATGAAATACCAGAAGCAAGTAGACAAGCCAAAGGCAGAGCAATAATCAATCTACTTCAACTTGACGAGGGAGAGAAAGTTACAGCATTTATCAAACGTCAAGAAGGAACAGAAGGATTCTTGGTAATGGCAACAGAGAGTGGACTTATCAAGAAGACTAGCCTTGAAGAGTTCGAGAATATAAGAAAAGTTGGTAAGATTGCTATCAAACTTCTTGGAGATGACAAACTTATCGGTGTTGATGTATCTAATGGCAAAGATCATATTATTGTCGCTAGTCATAAGGGCAAGTGTATTAAGTTCAAAGAGACAGATATACGTATCATGGGCCGTGATACTCAGGGTGTACGAAGCCTAGCACTTGACGAAGGCGACTATATTGTAGATATGTGTGTAGTTCATCCAGATTGTGATATATTGACTATCTCTTCTAATGGTTTCGGCAAACGTAGTAATCCAGATGATTACAGATTGCAGATACGTGGAGGTAAGGGTATTAAAGCCGGCGTATTCAATAAGAAGACAGGAGATCTTGTTAGCCTCAAACAGGTCAAAGAAGATGAAGATGTCATAATGATAGCCGACAACGGAACAATCATCAGACTTAGAGCCAATGAGATAAGTAAGATTTGTCGTGATACACAAGGTGTCAGAATAATGAGAATCAAAGATGACAATTACAAAGTTGTATGTGCATCAGTTGCAGCTCACGAGGAAGATGAGGAAGTATCTCAAGAAGATATTAGCCAAGAACAAATAGAGACAGCTCCAGAAGAAGATATTTAATTTAACAAAAGTAAGAGTTCACAAATAACGTTGGACTCTTATTTTTTTGTTTAGTAAAGCATACAATATAATAAATCTTGGCAAAACATTTTGAATAATAGAAGGGTTGTGCTACAATGTTATCAAACTAAGATAAAGGAGATTTATTATGTGGGTATGGATATGGTTAGCAGTTGTAGTGTTAAGTCTAGTTATTGAGTTTATTACATTTGAGTTCGTAACTATATGGTTTTCAGTAGGTGGACTTGTAGCACTTATACTAGCAGCGTGTGGGGTAGGCCCTGCAATACACATCTCGGTATTCTCAGCAATATCTATTGTGTGCTTGTTAGGATTTAGGAATCTTGCACTCAAATATTTGTTGAAGAACAAAGAGAACACAAACACAGACCTTATTATCAACAAAGCATACAAACTTTTGACACCAATCAAAAGTGATAGTATGGGAACAATCAAAGTTAATGACATTACTTGGAATGTTACTACTCAAGACGGTAGCGAGATTGAAGAAGGCGCAAGAGTAATAACAATCGAGATACAAGGTAACAAAATGATTGTCAAAAGAGAAGAGGCTAAGGCAGTTGTCAATGATCAACCAGTTGTAGAAGAGAAAAAAGTAGCCCCAAAGGCTCCTAAATCAACTCCTGCTGTAACAAAGAAAGTATCTTCTTCAAAAACTAGCACAAAAGCAACTAGTGCAACTAAACAAACTCCAAAGAAGACAACAAACACAACCAAGCAAGCACCAAAGCAAACTTCCACTGTAAAGAAAACTACAAGTACCAAAACCAAGGGGGATAAATAATTATGACTACATTTATTGTTATTATTTCAGTATTATCAGCAGTAGCGCTTATATTACTAGCATTATCAATCAAAGTTGTTCAACAATCAACAGCAGCCGTTGTAGAGAGACTTGGTAAGTATCACAGAACTCTCCACACAGGCGTCTATATGATATTGCCATTCTTTGACAAAATTGTTACAGTCCATATGGACAACGATGTACCTGCTAAGAGAATATCTCTTAAAGAGCGTGTAGCAGACTTCAAGCCACAGGGCGTTATAACCAAAGATAACGTAACAATGCTTATCAATACAGTTGTATACCTTCAAGTCACAGATCCTAAGCTATACGCTTATGGTGTTGAAGATCCATTCAGTGCAGTTGAGAACTTAACAGCAACAACTCTTCGTAACATTGTCGGCGAATTAGAACTTGATCAGACACTTACATCTCGTGACACAATCAATACAAAGATGAGAACGATCCTTGATGAAGCAACTGATCCATGGGGTATCAAGATCAACCGTGTTGAGCTCAAAGACATTCTCCCTCCTAAAGAGATTCAAGTAGCGATGGAAAAACAGATGAGAGCAGAGCGTGAGAGACGTGAGTCAATACTTAGAGCAGAGGGTGAGAAGAGAAGTAATATTCTTGTAGCCGAAGGTGAGAAAGAAGCAGCTATTCTAAGAGCTGAGGCAAAACGTGTATCAGTTATGTCCGAAGCAGAAGGTACAGCAGCAGCAATCAAAATGATCAACAATGCTCATCCAGATAGTGCATACCTTACACTTCAAGGATATGAAGCACTCAAAGTTCTTGCTCAAGGCGAGAGCACGAAGATAATTGTTCCTAGTGACCTTGCTAATGTATCAGGACTTCTTACAAGTATGGCAGAAGTAGTCAAAACAGATAAGAAGAAAGGCAAAGAGAAAACAAAATAACAATACAAAACCTTGGAATATTGCCAAGGTTTTTTTATTATTATCCAACAAAATATTTGGACAAACTATCATAGTGTGATAAAATCATTTTAAGCAAATAGGAGAAAGTATGAAAAAGATTATTATTGTTAGTGGCAAAGCAACTCATGGCAAAGATGAGACTGCAGGAAGAATCAAAAAGATTTTGACAGACAAAGGTAACAATTGTCTAACTATGCAAGTAGGAGATTCTCTCAAATACGTTTGTACCAAATACTTCGGTTGGGACGGTCAAAAAGATGAGAAAGGAAGAACAATTTTGCAACACGTAGGGACTGATGTTTGTAGGAAGAACAATCCTCACATATGGGCAAAGATATTCTTGGAAATACTTACAGGCATTGAGACTGAGTTCGATTATGTATTTGTATCAGATATACGTATGCCAGACGAGATAGATACAGTGAAGCAACACTTTGGAGATAAAGCGTTGGCTATAAGAGTCAATAGAATCAATTATGTTTCTCCACTAACCTTGGAACAGCAGAGGCATATCACAGAAGTTGCTCTTGATAACTATAAGTTTGACAGAGTGATAATCAATGATACTTTAGAAGGCCTCCAAAGAGAGTGTGAAATAATTGCAAAAGAAATAGATGGTTAATAATATGCTATGTAATCAATGCCCACGCAAATGCAATGTGGACCGGAATGTAAGATATGGATATTGTCAAACGGGCGACTCATTAAGGGTCGCCAAGTTTATGTTACACCATTGGGAAGAACCATGCATAAGTGGGACGAAGGGTAGTGGCACAATATTTTTTAGTGGTTGTTCATTAAGATGTGTGTATTGTCAAAATTATGAAATAAGCCACTTGGGCAAGGGCAAAAATATATCCACAAAAGACTTCATAGATATAGTAAAAAAGTTAGAAAAAATGGGTGCCCATAACATTAATTTGGTAACACCAACGCATTTTTTTGATAAGATAGTTGAAGCGTTCAATATATACCGACCACATATTCCAATTGTATATAATTGTAGTGGATATGAAGATGTCTCAATGTTACATAAACTCAAAGGATTTGTTGACATATATCTTGTTGATTGCAAGTACTATGACGAAGCGTTATCCAGCAAGTATTCTGCATGTCCCGATTACTTCAAAATTGCAAAAAATGCAATAATTGAGATGAAAAAACAACAACCAACCGACCAAATAGTCGACGGTATTATGCAGAAGGGCGTTATAGTGCGACATATGGTGCTTCCAGAATGCTCTGACGATAGCATTAAGATACTAGATTGGCTACATAGTGAGTTTGGTAACAAAGTAACATTAAGCCTAATGAACCAATATACACCATATTACAAAGCAAGCGATTACCCAGAACTAAATCATAGAACTAAGCCTATCGAATATACTAGGGTATTGTTATATGCTCGCAAACTTGGATTCGATGGATATATGCAAGACAAATCAAGCAGTGGCTGTGCTTTTATACCAGACTTTGACGACAACGACTTGTAACAAAAAAATAATTATATTACTAACGACACACAAACTATAGGAATTGTATTATGACAAAAGATAACAAAATAAAACAATGCGAAGAACAACCTATTACACAAAACAATCACAAAAAACTGGTTTGCAAAAATAAAGTATGCAATTATTCCTTTTGTGATATTTTTGATAACGTTGTTACTATCTTGGGGCTTCAATCAGTGGTTTGGTAAGCCTCATGGTTTTCAACCCAAGTGCGTGATTGATGATTATATTCCTGTTGTTAGTTGGTTTGTATATTTTTATTATTTGACTTTTCCTATGGCAATCATTACTTATTTTTATTTGGCAAGTTGTAGCAAAAAAGACCTATATAACCTTGTAGTTTTAGCAATAATATGCTTTGCCATAAGTGGAGTAGTGTATTATTTTTGGCAGACGGAAATGATTAAACCTCAAATTGTTGCACAATCGTTCAGTGATAGATTCATGTTATGGACGTGGAACGCAAGCAGGCCGACCAACTTATTGCCTAGCCAGCATTGCTTTATGGCAATAGCCTGTGTTATTGCTGTACACAATCAAAAAAGCATGAAGTGGTGGTATAGAGTGATTGTTATTGTTTGCTCTATTATGGTTGTTCTTTCTACGGTGTTTATTAAGCAACACTACTTCCTTGACTTTGTTGCATCTCTTGCAATAATGGTACCAATATATATTTTGCTTAGAGTTTTTAAGGTCGGAGATAGGCTAGAAAAATTGATTTCAAAACGAACAAAAAAGTAAGAATTGCTTTTGATAATGTTGAATTTTTAAGGGAAACAATAGGACGCTAGCTATTGAATTGATTGGCGATTGACAATTATCATCAGAAGAACAAATCAAGTTATTTGCCTTGTTTTTATTGCTTGATTTGTTGTTTATGTGTTAATATGTAATATATATATCATAATTATAATAAATGAGGAAATAATGAAACTTACAATAGTCGGTTCTGGTTGCACTTGGACAAAAAGAGAAAACTCGTGCTTTCTTATTGATGATAAGGTAATGATAGATGTCCCACAAGGGATAATGAAGAGTTTATATAAGTTGGGTAAGAGAGATGACAATCTTGATTGTATTCTGCTTACGCACTTTCACTCTGATCACTACTTTGACATATCTATTATCATATATGATATTGCTCTATACATGAGACCAAACAAGGTTATTAAAATAATAACTCCACCGGGTGGCAAACGAAAGATAATGAGTCTACTTAAGTTTGCTGCAAGCGATCAATACCAAGACATAGCTTTTGACAAATACTTTGAAGTAATAGAAGCTAAGCCTAATGCACTCATAGATATAGGAGATTATGTAGTTGAAGTTGTCAAGATGGACCACGGCAAGATAACCAATCACGGATACATTGTTACAGAGAAATCTACTGGCAAAGCAGTGGCATTCTCCGGTGATACAACAATGTGCAACAATATATTTAGGCTTATAGAATCATCAGAAGTATGTATGCTAGATATGGCAGAAGTACATACGACACCTAATCATTTGGGATATAATGATTTTGTAAAAATAGCTAAGAAATATCCAAGCAAGATAATTTATCCAGTACACATGGCAGAGCCATCATTCGAGATAGCATACAAGGAGTTTGTTACCCCGTACGATGGCGAAATAATCCAAATATAAAATCGGAGACAAAAGCGAATGAATACTCCAACTCAAGAAAAGAAGGTTGTTCCTTCTCAAAAAAAGCAAACGAATTCCAAAAGCAAGGGCAAACAAGCCGTTGCTAGTGTTCCTACGCTTGGAGATAATGTACAACCAATGGCTGCCATATCTACTAAGAGCAATGAGCCAAGGAAGCCAGCAGTAGAGAAAAAGGGTGTATTTTCTAAGAAAGAAAAAGAGCCAAAGAAAGTAAATACAAAAGATACAAATGAAGTCAAAAAGATTGTTGCCAAAGATAAGTCTGAGGAAGCTGATAAGACTCTTAGACAGTTAAAAAAAGAAAAAAGAGAAAAAGAATCAAAGAAACTTGAAGAGTTTTCTAAAGGCGAGACGACTGCTACGAGTATTGTAGTAGGCAAAGACAAGGTCAAAGAGATCAAAGAGCCAAAGCCTATTTTTATGAAAAAGAAGAAGGCAAAGCAAAATATAAAGAATAGAAAGATTGTTCGTATAGAGACAGACGTTAAAACGGGGCTTACAAAGGAGCAAGTGCAATCTCAGATAGATAATGGACTAACAAACGTAGTCAATAATACTAACGCAAAGACATATAAGAGTATTTTTATTGGCAACATATGTACATTCTTCAACTTGCTATGTTTTGCAGTAGCAGCTGCATTGATAGCAGTAGGGTCATATTCTAACTTATTCTTTGTAGCTGTATTTCTATGCAACATTGTTATAGGTATCATACAAGAGATAAGAGCAAAGAAAACTATTGAGAAGATATCGCTAATAACAGCACCTACGGCACAACTTCTAAGGAATAAAAAGATTGTTACCGTACCAGTTGAAGAGATAGTTCTTGATGACATCATATTCTTCGAACTTGGTAATCAAGTATGTGCAGATAGCATAGTCTTGTCGGGAGCTGTTGAAGTAAACGAAAGCTTGCTTACTGGTGAAAGTGCTCCTATCAAAAAGAAAAAAGGCGACATTCTCTACAGTGGTAGTTTTATATCAAGTGGCAAATGTACAGCACAAGTAGACAAAGTCGGAGACGATAATTATTCTGCCAAACTTGCAGCTAAGGCAAAGGAGTATACTAAGCCAAAGAGTGAACTACTTCGTAGTCTCAAATTGATCATAGGTTGTATAGGTGTAATAATTATTCCACTAGCAGCACTTACTTATCTTAACAACATTAAGATTTCAGGAAGTGTTGCAATATCGATCACAAAAACTGCAGGTTCAATCATCGGTATGATACCAGCAGGAATGTTCTTACTCACAAGCGTTGCGCTTGCAGTAGGTGTTGTTAAGTTGGCGAAGAAAAAGACATTGGTTCAAGACTTGTACAGTATAGAGATGCTAGCAAGAACTGATGTGTTGTGTCTTGATAAGACAGGAACAATCACAGATGGTACTATGAAAGTCAAAGAAGTTGTCAACTTCATCAATCCACAGAAGTTCACTGCCAAAGAAATAATAGGCTCTATGCTTGATGCTCTCGAAGATAACAATATGACATCGCAAGCTCTAGCGCTTAGTTTCGGCAGGAACAAATTATTGTCGCCTAAGATATTACTTCCATTCTCTAGCGCCAACAAGCTTAGTGCTGTTACATTCAAGGAAGGCACGTATATTATGGGTGCGCCGGAGTTTGTATATCGCAAGCACAACACGACTATAGAAGAGAAAGTTAAGCGCTACGCAAAAGCAGGACTTAGAGTATTGCTTGTAGCATATAGCCAAGACCCAATTGCTAATGACACTGCCCCTAAAGAATGTATTCCAGTAGCTCTCATTGCTATCGAAGACCACATAAGAGAAGATGCAGCTGCAACAATCAAGTGGTTTAACGACAATGGTGTTAAGATCAAGATCATCTCAGGAGACAATCCAATCACAGTAAGCGAAGTAAGTAGAAGAGTTGGTATAGAGAATGCTGACAAATACATTAGCCTAGAAGGTTTGTCAGAATCAGAAGTTATCAATGCCGCTGAGAAGTACTCAGTATTTGGACGTGTAAGTCCTGAGCAGAAATGTATTTTGGTCAAAGCGCTCAAATCCAAAGGACATCGAGTTGCAATGACAGGAGATGGAGTTAACGATATTCTAGCACTCAAAGAAGCCGATTGTTCTATAGCTATGGCAAGTGGAAGTGAAGCAGCACGTAATGTGTCTAACCTAGTTCTTTTGGATAGCAACTTCGCAAGTATGCCATCTGTTGTAGCCGAAGGTAGAAGGGTTATCAACAATATATCCAAGTCATCATCACTATTCTTGATGAAGACCTTTATGACAATGTTTATCACAATCTTCTGTCTGATTACCCAGATAGAATATGCATTTGCGCCTAATCAAATATTGCTTCTCGAGACATTCTGTATAGGTATTCCGGCATTCTTCTTATCGTTGCAGACCAACAAAGAAGAAATCAAAGGTACCTTTATGTCCAACCTTATCTCCAAAGCCTTGCCAGGTGCTTTGATACTTTCGATCAACGTTATACTATGTTATGTGTATGATTACTTTGTTCCTACACTAGGACAAAGAGAAACAATGGCTTCTATCGTTATGCTATTCACAGGATTTGTAATACTTCTTAGAGTATGTAAGCCATACGACCTATATAGAGGCATCCTTGTTAGTTCAACACTAGTTATTAGTTTGATTGCGTTGTTTGTCTTGCCAGCAAGTTTCTTCCAATACGCAGAGTTGACTTTGCAGAATAAGTTCTTTATGATTATTCTTGTACTATGTGCAGTATATATTTATCCATTACTTATCAAAGTCTGCGACTATATGTGGGACTTCCAACGAAACTTCATAGAAGTCACGCGTAACGAAGTCAAGAGTGTATCAAAAGTCTCGCCTAAGCAAGAAGAAAAGCCTAGCGACGAATACGATATAGATACTTCATCTAGTAGCATAAATTTGTCTAACAAAAGCGTTAATAAATCAAACCAAGAATAAACACTTTTGACAACAGTCTATATTGGGCTGTTGTTTTTTTTGTGTAAGCAATCAATACAACCCAAAAGCAAACATAAGGATAGAAAGTATAACAAGATAGATAGAAAAATAGTACAACCTTGCTTTCTTGACAATGTGTATCATCCAGCGTATCGCAAGATATCCGAATACAAAAGACATTAGCATTCCAACTAGTATTATCCACCAAGGATATGATATAGATACAATACTATCAAGTTTGGTTAGTTCATAGACAAGCGAAGCTAGTATAATAGGGATACTCATAAGGAAAGAAAAGTTCGCAGCCTCTTCTCTGTCTTGTCCACAAAACAACCCTGCACAAAGAGTACTTCCCGACCTAGATATTCCAGGCAAAGTCGCTATACCTTGTGTTATTCCCATAATAATACTTGTTTTATATCCAAATACTTTCTTTTGTCGATATTCAAAAGATGCAAGTACAAGCAAAAAGGCTGTTATAAGAAAACCTATTATCAGGTATTGTCCACCAAATGAGCTTTCGATAAAAGGTTCAAAGATAAGGACAATAATAATCGTAGGAATGGTAGCTGTGACCAAAAGGAAGTTCTTTTCGCACCAAGGGTGTTGGAGCTGTTGCCATAGACTTTTTCTGTAATATACAATGACAGCGACAAGCGAGCCAAGATGCAAAAATATATTAAGAAGTATAAGGTTGTCTTGTATACCAAATATTTTTTCTAAAAGCACTAGATGTCCACTTGAAGATATTGGCAAAAACTCCGTCAAACCTTGTATCGCACCCAAAAGCACTATTATCCATATATTCATAAGCAAAAAAGCCCCCAAAATCATTTCAATTTTTCTTTCTTTTGTTGTATACTTACAATATATGTATATATTGTAAATATATTCTTACATTAACTTGCCCAACAAACTATCAGATTATCTAATAAAGGAACAAAAAATATGCTACGCAGTTTGCAAAATATCAAACTTTTCTTGATAGACTTTGACGGGACTATCTACCTTGGCAACAAGCCAATAGATGGGGCTGTGGAGTTTGTGGAGAAGTTGAAAGCTAGCCATATTGACTTTTGCTTTTTGACCAACAACAACTCTCGTAGCAGAGATTTTTATGTAGCCAAACTAGCTCGTATGGGGATAGTTGTAAGCAAAGACAACATCTACACTTCTGGTATGGCAACGGTGGAGTATTTGCACCAAAACTATGCAGGCAAAAAAGTATACCTTATGGGAACAAAACTTCTTCAAAAGGAATTCAAAAAAGGTGGCATAGCACTTGATTATAAGAAACCAGACCTTGTCGTTGTTGCATATGATACGGAACTTACATACAAGATGTTAGATGGTGCATGTCACTTTATCAGGAATGGCAAGCCATATATTGCAACGCATCCAGATCTTAACTGCCCGACAGAGTATGGTTTTGCTCCAGATGTTGGGAGTTATATTTCTTTGATCAAAACAAGTACAGGGAGATTGCCAGATGTCATTGTGGGCAAACCCAACAAACCACTTGCCGATGCTATATTGAGCAAGTTCAATTACAAAAACAAAGATATTGCTATGATAGGTGATAGACTTATGACAGACATTGCTTTTGGCAACAATAACAAATTGACTAGCGTGCTCGTAAAAAGTGGCGAGACAACGCAGAGCATGTATGACGCAAGCGACATCAAAGCAACAGTTGTCATAGACAGTGTCAAAAATATATTTAATTAAAAGTGTGAAAAAATGAAATTAGGCGTAATAGGATTGCCAAATGTAGGCAAAAGTACATTGTTCAATGCAATAACGAAGGCAGGTGCAGAGAGTGCCAATTATCCATTCTGTACTATTGAGCCAAATGTAGGTATAGTAGATGTCCCAGATACTAGGCTTGACGTTCTTGCCAAGATGTACAATACCAAGAAGATAACCCCAGCACAGATTGAATTCGTAGACATTGCAGGACTTGTCAAAGGTGCAAGTCTTGGAGAGGGGCTTGGCAATAAGTTTCTTAGCCATATAAGAGAAGTAGACGCACTTGTGCATGTAGTTAGATGTTTTGTTAATAGCAATATTACTCACGTTGAAGGAAGTATCGACCCAATAAGAGATATTGAAATTATTAACCTAGAACTTATCCTTGCAGATATGGATACAGTAAGCAAAAGATATGACAAGTCTATCAAACTCGCACGCAGTGGAGACAAAGATGCTAAGGTAGAAGTTGAATTGTTAGAAAGAATCAAGACAACTTTGGAGAAAGAGTTACCTGTTAGATCAATTAACTTCACCGAAGATGAAAAGAAGATTGTCAAGAGCTTTTTCTTGCTCACAAGCAAACCAATATTGTATGCAGCCAACATTGCAGAAGATGATATCGGCAATGAAGATATACCTATGGTCAAACTAGTACAAAATTATGCAACAAAAGAAAAGTCAGAAGTCATTGCTCTTAGTTGCAAGATAGAAGAAGAACTTGCTACATTAGATCCAGAAGAAAGGGAAGTATTCAAAGAAGAGCTTGGTATCAAGACTGCCGGACTCGAAAAGCTCATTGCTGCAAGTTACAAACTCCTAGGACTTATGAGTTATCTTACAGCAGGCGAAAAGGAAGTCAGAGCTTGGACTATTGAGACAGGCACCAAAGCCCCACAAGCAGCAGGTAAGATACATAGCGATTTTGAAAAAGGATTTATTAGAGCCGACATTGTCAAATATGATGACCTCGTAGCTCTTGGTAGTTACACAATAGCTAAAGAAAAGGGCAAAGTAGCTAGTGTTGGCAAAGATTACGTTATGCAAGAAGGCGATATCTGCCTATTTAAGTTCAATGTTTAATAAAAGGAAAGATAAATGGAAATAAAAAAATACATCAGCGAACAATTGTCAAAAGCATTCCAAGAACTAGGACTAGATGACAGTTATTCCAAAGTGAGTTTCTCTAATATGCCAGCTCTTTGCGATTTTCAATGCAATGGGGCGCTTGCTTTGGCAAAGAGTCAAGGCACCAACCCTCGTGACCTTGCACAGAGAATAGTTGATAAGGCTACAAGTTTGTCAACTAACTTTGAGTTGACTATTGCAGGGCCGGGTTTTATCAATATTAAGGCAAAAGACAAGTTCTTGTCTAGCTTAGCAACTGACTATCTAGCAGATGCTAATGTTGGTGTCGAAAAGCATAGCATAAGCAAGAATGTTATTATGGATTATGGTGGTGCAAATATAGCCAAAGAGTTGCACGTAGGACATCTTAGATCTCCTATTATTGGAGAGAGTCTCAAGAGACTATACATACTGCTTGGAGACAAAGCAATCAGCGACTCACACTTGGGAGACTGGGGATTGCAGATGGGGCTTACCGAAGCTCAGCTAGATGATGAAGGTGTGTTTGACTACTATTTTGGTCGAAGCAAGACAAAACCTACAATAACTTTGGAGATGCTCAACACTGCATATCCTAAGGCAAGTGCTAGAAAAAAAGTTGATGATGCGTTCAAGCAAAAAGCTGACAACTTCACCCTATTCATTCAACAGAAGCAGGAGCCTTATTATACAATATACAAAGAGATACGTAAGGCATCTATTACCCTTATTGAGAAGAATTACAAGGCACTTAACTCGTATTATGATCTTTGGTATGGAGAGAGTACAGTTGCCGATCTTACCAAGGAGACCATACAGATATTTATCGACAAAGGTTTGGCAAAAAAGAGCGAAGATGCTCTCATTGTTGAAGTGGCTAGAGAGGGTGAGCATATTCCTTTGCCTAAGAAAGATCCTTCTGATCCTAATGAAAAAGTTCAGTACAAGAATCCAATGCCTCCAGCTATTATACAGAAGTTTAACGGTGGGGACTTGTATGCAACTACCGACCTTGCTACTATACTTATGAGACAAAGAGCATGTCATTATGATGAATATATTTATATCACGGACAAGCGACAAGCAATGCACTTCGAGCAGGTATTTAGATGCGCAAGGCTTGCTGGACTTGTAGATAATGATCAACAACTTATTCATATTGGTTTCGGCACTATGAATGGTAAAGATGGCAAAGCATTCAAGACTCGTGACGGCGGAGTAATAAGGCTCGAAGATATCATTAATCTTCTCAAAAACAAGGCTACAGAAAAACTCAAAAGCAATGGCATAGAAGGTAACGATAAGTTGGCTCTTGCTATTGGAGTTGCTGCGATGAAGTTCGGAGATTTGTCCAACTTTGTTAGCAAAGATTATATATTCGACATTGATAAGTTTGCTTCCTTTGAAGGCAAGACTGGTCCATACTTACAATATACAGCAGCACGTATAAAGTCGCTTCTCAACAAAGCCAATGAGACGGGAAGTATTGTTGATATTTCTTCTCCTGAAGAGAGACAAATAATAATAGATATACTCAAACTTATTGATAGTTACGAATTGTGCTACAATGACCATTCTTTGCATACTTTGTGCGAATGTGTATACAATCTCGCAAGTAGTTATTCAACATTCTATAACAATACAAAGATTATCAAAGAGGCTGATGAGAACAAGCGTAAGAGCTATATTGCTTTGTCGCAATTAGTTCTCAACGCATTGACCCAAGCGCTATGGGTACTAGCAATAGACGTACCAGAAAAAATGTAATAAAAGGACATTGTTTATGAATACTTTTCATGATAAGAAAAAAAGTGAAATATTCGAAAAGTTTAAGACATCAGAAGATGGATTATCTAGCGAGATAGCAGCCACAAGACTTGAACGTAATGGGAAGAATGTCCTTGATATGGGCAAGAAAAAAAGTTTGATAGTCAAGTTCTTGGAGCAGTTCAAAGATGTAATGATTATCATATTGTTGGTCGCCGCTGTTGTATCGTTAGTTGTCTCACTTACACAACACTCAACAAGCGAACTCATTGATGCAGTCATAATATTTGTCATAGTCATAGTCAATGCTCTAATTGGATTTTTTCAAGAAATAAAAGCAGAAAATGCTCTGGAAGAATTGAAGAAAATGTCCAGCCCCACAGCCAAAGTCATACGTGATGGCAAACATATAGAAGTGCAAACAACAGATCTTGTAGTTGGAGATGTTGTTGTGTTAGAAGCAGGAGACATTGTTCCAGCCGACTTATACTTAATAGAATGTGCAAGTCTCAAATGCGATGAATCAGCCTTAACAGGAGAAAGTGTGGCAAGTGAAAAGGTCGAGGGTAGAGTATACAAAGAAGACACACCGCTTGGAGATAGAAAGAACCTATGTTTTAGTTCAAGTACAGTAGTGTACGGAAGAGGCAAAGGTGTAGTAGTAGCTGTTGGGCAAAATGCCGAACTTGGCAAGATCGCCAATATGCTCCACCAAGCAGATGAAGAAGACACCCCTCTTCAAAAAAGTCTTAACAAACTTGGCAGAATCATTACTATCGCAGTCCTTATCATTGCAGTAGCGATATTCCTAGTCAATATATTAGTTCATTCTGGAACCATACTTGGTTCGTTCATGGTAGCAGTTGCATTAGCAGTAGGCGCTATACCGGAAGGGTTGCCAGCAGTTGTAACTATCATAATGTCGTTGGATGTCACTAGACTTGCTAAGAAAAATGCGATAATAAGAAAACTCCACGCAGTAGAAACTCTTGGTTGTTGTGAGATAATATGTTCGGACAAGACAGGAACAATCACACAGAACAAGATGACAGTAAGGTCGCTATATTATAACAATCAAATCATTGAAGTAGAAACTGATGAGATAGTTGATTGTCCAGAGAGGACAATGCTTCTTAACAATATGATGTTATGTAACGATACTATCCATCAAGATGACAAGTATCTTGGAGATCCAACAGAGACAGCACTAGTCATATATGCAGACAAGTATCTCAAAGAGAAGAAAGATGTGGAACTAGAACACCCAAGGGTATGTGAGTGTCCATTCGACTCTGTTCGTAAGCTTATGACAACTGTCAATCATATGGGCAAAGAAGAATATGTGGCTTTTACCAAAGGAGCAGTAGATATGCTTCTTGCTAGATGTTCAAAGATAATGGAGAATGGTACAGTCCGTAAGATAACCGATGAAGACATTGATAATATCAAAAAGGCTAACAATTCACTTGGACGCAAAGCTTTGCGTGTACTCGGATATGCCATAAGCAATGTTACTGTAAGCAAAGAAGATAAAAAACTTGTTGGAATAAAAATCAAAGAAGAAGACCTAACATTTGTTGGTTTGACAGGTATGATAGATCCACCAAGAAAAGAAGTTGAAGACGCTATTATTAAGTGCAAACGTGCCGGCATGAGAGCGATAATGATAACCGGAGACCACAAAGACACAGCTTTTGCCATAGCCAACGAACTAGGTATGGTCAAAAGCATTGATGAAGTACTAGAAGGTAGAGAAATCGATGATATGACAGACAAACAATTGTCAAAAGCTGTTGAGACTCATTCAGTATTTGTCCGTGTAAGTCCTGAGCATAAAGTGCGAATAGTCAAAGCCTTCAAAGAGAAAGGCAAAGTTGTTGCAATGACGGGAGATGGAGTCAACGATGCACCAAGTATTAAGACTGCAAGCATAGGCATAGGTATGGGAATAACTGGTACAGAAGTTACTAAGCAAGTAGCCGATGTTATATTGACAGATGACAACTTCGCCACTATCGTCATAGCAGTCGAAGAAGGAAGAAAAATCTTCCGTAATATTCAGAAAACAATTCAATTTTTATTGGGCACGAACATTGCCGAAGTTTTGTCAGTATTTGCTATAACAATAGCATTCCCTGGAATGATATTCTTATTGCCAGTACAACTTCTATATATCAACCTGATAAGCGACTCGTTACCTGCAATAGCTTTGGGTGTAGAAGAAGCAGACAAGGACATTATGGACAAAAAACCTCGTAATCCAAAACGAAACATCTTGGCAGGGAGAACGGGATTCTCCGTTATCTATCAAGGAATATTTGTTACAGCATTGTCCATATCTGCATATTTGATTGGAACATTTGCTTTCCATAGTACGGCAGTAGCAACAACTATGGCATTCTTAACACTCAACTTCATACAATTATTCCATATGTTCAACGTAAGAACTAATGGCTCAATATTTAGATCCAACCCATTCAAGAATAAGTTGTTGATAATATCGTTTGCCGCTGGTATATTACTCACTGTTGTTATATGCCTAGTACCATTCTTGGAGAGTATATTCCATATTGTTAATCTATCAATAGTACAATGGGCAATAGTATTCGCACTTGCTATGGGCATCATACCTTTGTGTGAGATTATGAAATTGTTTATTAAACTTTATGATAAGAAAAAGGCATCCAAAGAAGAGAAACAAGTTGTTAACAAAGTTGACTAAATACAAGCAAAAAAAAGATGAGTTAATTCTCATCTTTTTTATTATTTAACTTTATATTACTAAAAATATTATGTCATTATAGTAATAAAATGCAAGCAAAAATTATTAACTAATAGTCTTATTTGTGTTCAACCTTATACTCTTGCGAATAATGGTGCAACCCTATCCAATAATACATCATCGTTATTTTTAATAGGCCCCCAAGTGTATTTGTTCTCAAGGTACAAATAATTTTTGAGCTTTTCACAAGCCTTTGGCATAAATGGAGCAAGTAGGTTAGATAAGTTAGCAATAACATACGCACAAGTTGCAATGGTATTGTTGAAGGATTGTATATCTTCCTTGAACTGTACCCAAGGCTTCTGTTCATCATAGAACTTATTTGTCTCAGATATCAAGTTAATGACTTCGGTAAGAGCTTTACGGAACTCAATAGCTTCAATGTCTTGAGAAGCAAGTTTGTAAGTCTCGGCAACGAGATTCTTTATACCACTATCAATTGTGCCTGAAGGTAATTTTTCTAGCCCCTTGAACTTCAAAGTTCTGTTGACTAGGTTGGCGAACTTATTAACAATCTCGCCATTATGGACTGCAGCGTAGTTCTCAATAGAGAAGTTCATATCTTTCTTTTCTGGTCCACAAAGTGTAAAGAAAAATCTCAAAGAATCAGTATCATATTTAACAGAATAATCATTGGCACCGAATGCTAAGTCGGAACTTTTGCTTATCTTGGTATCGTTGAATAACAAATACTCTGAAGACACCATTCTATCTGGCAAAACCCAATTTTCATTAAGGCCTGCAAGCATAGCAGGGAAGAACAAAGAGTGGAAAACAATGTTGTCTTTGGCATGACACATATATATTCTTTTCTCAGTACCGACTGCGTGGTCGTTTTTCCAAAAATCTTGCCAATCAAATCCTTTTTCTTCGCCAAGTTCCATTACATCTGTAACATATCCAAGTAGAGCTTCCCACCATACCCAACAGACCTTATCTTCAAAGCCTGCAAATGGAAGTTCGACACCCCAACTTAGATCTCTAGAGAAGTCTCTATCTTGTAAGTCAGCTAGATATTTTTTGGTCTCATTGATACTGTTTTGTCTCCAATACTTCTCGTTGTCATTGAGTAGTTTTGTAAGGGTATCTTTGAATGCTGATAGTTTGAATACAAGCACTTTGTTATCTTTTTGATGAGTTGTGCTACCACATACTAGACACTTTGCACCTTCGAGGTCTTTCTCGCTTGGTACATATCCACAGTCGCAGTTGTCGGCCTTAGTTACCTTGCCACATTGAGGGCATACAATTGATACCTCAGTATCAGCAACGAACTTGCCACACTTGTCACAATATGGTCTTGTGACAGTCTTCTCATACAACCAACCATTGTTATATAACTTCTTGAATATCTCGATACATTTATCTTTATGGTATTGGTCATAAGTTATCGAAAACTTATCAAAAGAGAAACTATAATCACTAAGAGTCTTGACAAAACCTGCATGATATTTGTCTACTACTTCCTTAGGAGTTATGCCTTGCTCTTTGGCTTTGAGAATCATCTTTGTACCATGAGAGTCTGTTCCAGAAACCATCAATACATTGTCTCCAACAGCCCTATGATATCTTGCTAGAATGTCTCCCGATACCGAACTTGCTATATATCCCAAATGTAGGAAGTTATTAGCATATGGCCAGGAAACGCATATTACAATATTTTTCATTATTCACTCCTTATTTGTCTGTATCTATTATTATTGTTATAGGTCCATCGTTGGTGAATGATAGTTGCATATCTCCACCAAACTTACCTGTAGCAATTTTTTTGTAATCATATTTTTTACATTCTTCTAAAAATTGGTTATAAAGTATCTCTGCCCCTTTGGGCATCATTGCTTTGGAGAAACTTGGGCGATAACCAGACTCCAACTCTCCATACAAAGTGAAGTTAGATATAACAAGTATCTGACCAGTAGTGGAGAAAACATTGTTGTTCATCTTGCCATTCTCATCTTCGAATATTCTGAGTCCGGCGATTTTGCGTGCAACGTATTCAATCTCTTTGATCGTATCATGCTCGCCTATGCCAAGCAAAACAACAAGGCCACCATCAATGGCGCCAACTACTTGGTTGTCTATAGACACAGTTGCCTGTTTGCTACGCTGTATGACTGCTCGCATATATCTCCTTTCAAGTATCTTTTAGTATACACACATTCTCCCAAAAGTACAAGCAAATTACTATTTTTTTTGCTCGAATGACGTTGTCTATAAAACAAACAATGTGGCAAAGTAAACTCTTGCGGCGCAATAGAACAGCAAGTCGGGATATTTTTTGTATATATACTTATAATATATATACTTACTATATATAATCAATTTATTTGCCTTTTGGGAGCAAATGATTTACAATAATATCAGAATGAAATAATTGTCTGCAGAATACATATGTGTCGTAAGGGCGAGAATACAAAATAATAGTTACTATCAGCATCCAAACAAACTTTGGTCAACATTATTAAACAATAACAGTTGTCCATATAAGTTAGTTATAATTATCGGACAATCACACAAGGGGTATACAAAGAATCCAACAAAAGAAGAGGAATATTCAAATGAAAAAAGTTGGCAAATATCTAATTGCACTGTTGATATTGATGGTCTCGACTGCTGGAATAAGCATCGGTTGTGGAAAGGAGCAAATCTCTTCCATTTCTTTGTCTTTGCCACAAGGTTCGAACGGCACTGTTGGAATAGGTAGTTCTGTAGAATTAATAGTAGATATTGAGCCGAAGAAAGCAAGTTTGGAAGATGTTAGTTTCTTCGTAAGTGATACATTGGTTGCTATCGTAAGCGATAGTGGCAAAGTAACTGGTATTTCAGCAGGAAGAGTTCTTGTTACTGCTATGTCAAAAGACAACAACAAGATAAAAGATTCTTTGTATATAGAGGTAGTTAATGCTTCGGTTAGTTTTAAGCTCAAAGATACAACAGCAACATATAATGGTCAATATCCTACAATGGATATGGAATATAACAACGTCGGGGCTGGCAACTATTTGACATATCAACATAGACAAGCTAACACGACAGGAGATTTCGTCAATGGATTGCCAATTGATGCTGGGACATACCAAATTCGTGCAAGAGAGATGAATCAGTCTTTGGAACAAATCGGTGGCTATTCTTATGCAACTCTTACCATCAATCCAAAGGCAATGTCTGTAAGCATTACGAGTACTTCGTTAGATTACACTGGCGCTGCATTCAATGAAATAAAAGGATCTAACAATATCAACAAAATAGTTGCTGGTGCAATAGATGTTATCAAATGTACAGTTACTCCTGCAGACTCGACATTTGCAAGTAAGATAAAGTATTACATTGACGACGAACCTTTTGATAGCACTAAGATATATGGAGCTAAGGTTTATTCCATCACGGTTAGATATACCGAAGATAACAACTATAGATTGTCAAAGCAGGGTAGTACAACACTCACCATTAACAAAGCAAAATTGCAGATCGTAGCCGACAATCAAGTTAGTGTATATGGACAATCTGCCAATCCAACTCTTACTTTTTCTTTAGAAAATGGAAGTAGTCTTGTTGGAAGAGAGCTTGTAGAATACAACAGCAAAACATCAGACGCAGACAAAAAAGCATATTTGCTTAGTTTGTTCTCTGGCAAATTGACAGTTGGCAGTTCTGCCAAAGTATTAACATTCGGAACATACAATATCGTACAAGATTCATCAGCAATGCTATTGAATTCAAATTACAAGATTGACAAGTTCACAGAAGGCACTTTTGTTGTCGGTCGCAAGGACTTAACATTGACTCCAAAGTCAGGCAATATATTTTATGGTAAGAACCCAGCTACGTCAGATATAGAATACAATACTCCTATGGGATTAATAACTGGAGATGTTATTGTCGGAGATATGTTCGACTTCTCTACTCCTAAGAATGACGGAACAACCGACTACTATGATATTATCAAGAACAGTAGTATCAAGATTGAAAAGACATTGTCGGATAGTACCAAGCTAGACGTTACATCTTCGTACAACATTATTTGTAGACCTGCTAAGATGACTCTTGTCAAGAACTTCTTTAGTTTAACTTGCTCATATGTCTCACGTGATTATGCAAAGAACTTATATGAGGGCAATACTTATATCGCTAGCAAATCAGATCTTACCGTTCAAGCTACTTCTAACAACAAGACAACATTGGATGGATATACTATTACAAAATACGACTACAACAGCAGTACAACAGGTATCGTAGATATAGGCGTAAGCTCAATAACAACTATTGGCAAAAACCAGATTATTGTAACATTTAAATCAAATGATATAGTTAAGTACGCTATGGTATTACAATGTAATGGCGCAAATGCTTCTGATCCAAATGTATACAAAGACTATAGCGTAAATTGCGTTAACTTCTATTCTGAAGACAATCACTACACAGCTTTTGTTAATAATACAGAAGCAATGGTAGGCACAACCTTAACCACATTCAAGATAAACAAGATTGCCTTAGGAATCAATGCCCAAGCATCTACCAAAGAATATGGCGCAGTTGATCCAACTCTTACTTACTCCACAACAGGACTTCTTGACGGAGATACCACCAACCTTGCATTAAGTGGGGATCTATCAAGAGCTGCTGGCGAAAATGTTGGAACATATGCAATCAATAACAATTTGTTAACAAATAGCGATTATTCATATTACAAGATTAGTTATACAGGAGCAGACTTTACTATTACTCCTGCAACCCTAACTATAACAGCCGATGCTCTAACCAAGGAGTATGGAGCAACCGATCCAACTCTTACATATTCTCCAACAGGACTCAAATTGTCTGATACTATAGCAAGTGTAACAACCGGAGCTCTAGCAAGAGTGCCTGGCGAAGATGTTGGAGCATACGCTATAAGGCAAGGTACGCTCAGAACAAATACTACCAACTACACGCTATCATTCGTAGGTGCAGATTTGACAATAAGTCCAAAGAAAGTTTGGATAGTAATATACAGCGCTTCTAAGACATACGGAGAAGCAGACCCTACATATCAGTATAGAATATTTAATGCTACAGGAAGCAGTCCTTCATATGAACAGGGTAGCGTAGACTTAACAAGTTCTATTTCAAGCACGCCAACAATTACGAGAGTTCAAGGCGAGGCTGTTGGTACTTATGCTTTGTCTATAGGAGAGTCTAATTCTTTGGGCAACAATTATACATGCGTTGGCTCTACTTCAAATGACTTGACTATATCCCCAAGGACAGCAACTGTTAGTATCATTAGACAGATATATGAGAGCACTAAGCCTGAAGATAACACATTGACTCTTAGTGTTGATAACCTTGCTAGTTGGGATAGATACCACAGCAACCCAACAAGTTTGACAACAACTTCGACGACGGATAATACTATTCATTATGTAACAAGCGCAGAGATTGGAACTAAACTAAACGATATTATTTATTCAACTATATCAATATCAGATTTAAGTGATTGTTATATTCTTGAATTGTCTGCTGAGAACATTGCTTTTGAACTCAAAAAAATACAAACATTGCAGATAACTATCGCAGACAAAACTATAGATTATGGCTCAACATACGAGTACTCTGTATCCGATATCACAAATGCAAGCTATACCGATAGTTCAGATGTAGTGCACAATGTTACGATCGTAGCCGCTACATTCTTATATGCGGGAAGTACCACTTCTCCAACTGATGCCGGAGTTTATGGTGTAACAATCGAACTCAACATAATGGGAGCTTCTTTGCCATATACAATCAGAGAGAATGGCACCAATATATCATCATCGTTCGATAGTAGGAGCATACTTATAAATGCAGGAACTTATACTATTAGCGATATAGATTATCCATACAATGTAAGTATCAATAATATCGCATCTTATTATGGAACAACTACAAAGTTGTCAAGTTTGAGACTAACATCGGTTACTGTTAACGGCACCACATATGATTCTATTGATGCGTATGACATAACCAATGGTTATGCTATAGGCACTGTCGGCAACTTGTTCTGGCAAGACCCTGACCAAGTTCTTTCTGCAGGTACACATACATGCAACATGATATATCGTGATGCGTCTAACAACTACAAAGATAAGCCAATCACAGTTAGCATATCTGTTGCTCCACAAGAATTGGCAACAAGCAGTTTAACTTGGAATCCAAATGTAGTAAGCAAAGAATATACAGGCAATAACATTAACTTCTCACTTACAGAAAGTGTCGCAGCTAATATTCTTGACAATGTCAATATTGCCTACAATTATTATGCAAAAGATTTTGAAGGCAACTATGTTCTCATTAACTATGTTCCAGCTAATGTTGGTGAATATAAGATTATAGCAACATTGACTCCTAAGACATCAAATTACAGCGTAGATTCCAATGCTATTATTAGAGAATATGTCATAACAGCTAAGGGAGCAGTATCATATGCGGTAACAAACCTTACATATTCTCCGAATGGACAGAACATAAGTGTTGGATATGGTAAGACTGATGCTGATGCAGACAAAGTTTATAACTTCGGCAAGCATTATGATACACTACCAACATTGTACACATATAATGGAGAAGACAAAACACTTGCGCCTGCCACTGTTGTTCTTGACGATCAAGGATATCTAATGATCAAAGGACAATACTTGCAGGAATTGGGAGTGGCAGACACTCTCAACCCAACAGATAGATTTTATATCAAAAAGGGCGACAAATACTACAAAGTTAATGCCATCAACGAAGTTGGGGGTACTTATAGTTATTACATAAGATACAATGGATTTGTTACCACAGTAGATGATAGCGAGGATAGATTCAAAGTAGTTACTTGCCCTGATTATTATCAAGTATCTGAGTTTAGGCTCCTTGATACAGTAGGAAGATTCCTAATCGATGTAGAAGGCTCTGCATATCCGGTTGTTTATAGAGAGGGTAATTATGTCTATCAAAACGATGTCTTGAGTTATATTAGGATAACATCTGCAACAGGCACCATATACAAGTATGTTGACATAATGGATGTTGATAATTATAAGGTAAATGTAGATAACTACTCCAACAACTTTGCCAATAGCGAAACAAACATCTTCGCTATAACCGAAGCTCCATATAATTTTGAATTATTCTCCTTAACCAATCTCATATACAATAACAATTCTTTTGCCAATATGGTAAATGTATCGTCAAACCCACCAACAAATAAGCAAATAGACTACGACAAATACTACTTGAAGAAAACTACTGAGCCAGTCGTGGTTACATGGACCGACTGCGAGTTAATACCTGGCAGATTGCAACAAGCAGTCGTCGGATACGCAACATACTACAAGGATCAAGTATCTGAGGGATCTTTAATATATTATGAATTGGAAGAGAAAGTTCTTGCAGGTAGCAATCCAAGCGATACAACAATGGTTGCAACTGGAGATTATCTTGTTATATTTGATATTGTATCTCCAAACTACAAAGGCACGGCCTACAAAGAGTATACAATCAACGCTGTTGCTCCACGATTGCTCCTTAACAATGTTTACTTGACTGCAGGCAATCCAAAGTATGCAATAACAGCAACCGACAACGATACACAAAAACATTCTAAGTTCGTATTGTTCTGCCAGAATGCACTATGGGAAGCAATTAAAGATGTTGATACTCAATATCTCACAGATTCTCCAAAAGCATACTTTTTATACAAAACTTATAAAGTAGAAGTGTATTATGATTCTTCGGTAACTGGAGAAGAAAATCAAAAGTATCAATTCAACCTACTTGACTCTACAGATTATACTGGCTTTGTCAATTCAATAGTCAAAGATATCAAAGAAGAGAATATAAAAACAGTTACTTTTGCTATCCCTAGAAGAGAAAACAACAGTGCTGTAAGTAACACTTTCAACATCTCTGTTGCCAAAGAAGATATAAATGTATCATGGGAAGAAAGGGGAACTTATTCATATACCAACAAAGTAATCGTCAGACCAATAATCATCAATTATTATAATGACGGTATCAAATCAGAAGTAATGAACAAGAACGTTAGTTATAATAGTGCCTTGTCCGGATATACTGCTACTAGCGAGTTGTTCGATGGTTTGATTGTTATATATAAGGTCAGTGCAAGTCCTATTGTTGCTGGAGAATATACAATATCCGCATCAATAAAAGATGATAACAACACATATAACATTATTGGAGCAACTTATAATGCTACCGATATATGTTACGATGTAAGTCCTACGACATATAGGATTGTTGCAAGTACAGTATCTTTGGTTGTTGATGAAGACTTTGAACCAGATGACCTAATATTTGATTTTGGAGAACATAACTACAATTATTATGAAACACTAATCAAGAGCTGCATACAAGTAAAATGTGGCAGTGAGACATATGTTCCAACATTTAGTAGTGCAGTTCCAGAATCTGGCGCTGGAGTCAATGTGAAGATAACCATCAAAAAAGGAACATCGACTCTTACATATGCCGACATTTGTGATGCTGGTACATATACAATTAATTACAAGATTATACCTCCAGCCAATGCCAATTTTATTGGTACTCCTTCAGAATATACGTATTCGATTGTTATAAATCAAATAACAGTTCTAAGTGGCTGGTATGATATTCCATCTACATCAAAGATATATGATGGAACGGTTCCTCCAACAACTATAACATATGCACTCAAAGGGACTATTAGTGAACTTAACCTTACTCAAAAAACAGCACTCTCTGCAATAGCAAGAGATTATGCTGTTGCATACACCAACCCAAGCAAAGATGTTGGGGCTTACTCATACCAAGTAAGTTTAACTAACCCTAACTTTGTTTTTACCAATCTTACTGGCACATATACAATAACCGCTAAGGATATCGCAAATGTAATTGTTGGAAATAAAGTTGTTACCAAGATATATACAGGTTCTTCACTTGAGGTAACTTTTGCTGATTTGGGCTTGGCTAACATATATACAAACAATGATGTTACAATTACTCCTCCTACTGGTGGATGGCCTGCTGTAGCAGGGGATTATAGTGTAACAATCTCTGGAAAAAATAACTGCTCTGGAACCAAAGTAATAACTCTTGCGATAGCCAATAGAAGCCTTGAAGGTATAGTGATAAGCAAGGCAAGTCTTAACTTTGAATATGGAATGTTTGGAACAACAGCCAAAGTCAGAGTCCCTGTTGTTAAGATAGATGGAGAAATTATCAACGGACGTTGGATTGTGGCAAAAGACAGCAGCAACTTGTATTATGTAAACACAGATTTTTATACAACTAGTGATTTGGTAATAGAATATAACATTGCATCTATAAGTTGTGAAAACATTGCTTCATATGGTAGTTTGACTAACGTGTCGACTCTCAATGCATACGATGCCGAGAGTGTCAATACATTCAATGCGATATTTGTTCCATTCAATACAAATATATCTCAAGTAATGATAAGTGCCAACACAATGTCTATTGCCAAGACAGAATTCAATGGCACGGTATTTGTGGCTAATAATGTCAACAATAATTTGTCGGTAACTTTGTCTAATGGACAGCTCAAGTATGAGCAGATGAATGTAGTTACCAAAGACGGAGTTGTCTCAGGTAATCCAAGCATAAACGGTAATTGTTATTTTGATAGTTCCTTATACTTTGAGTCGTATGACGCTGGGGAGAGGTTATATACTATTGAATATATTACAGGAAATGCGTGGTCAAAAACTTTGTATAATAACACAAGCCACACAACGATAAACGTAACAGTAGAGGGTAGTGGATCAAATATAGTATTCAAATTAGACGGTAACGTAATATCTAATAATAGAATAGATGTCTATAATAATATCTATGTACTTTTCCTTCCAAATACCAGACAGGCAAAAGTTTGTTATGAGCTATCAAAGGGTACTGGAGATACGTTTAGTACAACTGTTCCTATTGCAAGGTTTGAACCAACCAAGAATTATAACGTGATTAACAGTATTGAAGTAACGTTCCAGTTCACTAAGCCTAATGCGAACACCTTGATAACAACGTCTTCCGAAGAAAATCCTATTCTTGTTAATATTGAAGATAGAAGCACTTTTGATATTAGTACATTCTTAACAAGTGGATACTATACGTATTTTAAGGGACAAAACGAGTTATCTATCACTTGTAATAATAATACAAATATAGTTAACAGTCTTAATAATCTCAATAGTTATTCTGTTGGAAGTCACGGCTTTAATGTTACGATAAACAATTCATATTTTGCTACAGACAACAATTCAAAAACTGTTTATGTCCAAATCAGCGCTGGAACTATTGCAACTCATGCAGAATATTGGACTATCCCTGACCCAGAAGAAGGAGGCGAGACTTCTGAGCCAGCTTACACAACAACCGAAAATCTTGTTGTTATAAGGCCAACAGGAAGTGATGTTACTTATGCTCCTAAAATAGTGCTTGATAATGCAATTGCTTCATATAGAGTTATCAACAAATACTTTTTGTACGATGGAACCGACTTCGGAGGAGCAGTGTTAATATCGTCTAGCGAAACGGAAAGAAGCAAACTAGACAAGAATACTGCAGTTGGTAGATATAAAGTAGAAGTAATATTCATTGATGATGTTAGCAACCAGGAAGTTACACATTTATTCAACTTCACAACATTCTCGATAGAGTTCATGATAGTAGATGAATCTATATATACTGCAGATACTGTAGACTATAATGGCTCGTATGATATCGCAGGCATTATAAGAAACGAAAACGATGTGTCATATGGGGTTGCGTTCCCACTCTCGTTAGCAGATGGCGAATCGTTGCAGATGAATGATGAATACATTATGAACTACAAGATTGCTGATGATAGTATAGTTAGCACCAGTCCAACAGTTAATGTTCCTGTCAAACTAACCTTGGGGGCTATGACTTATGAGTATAACATTCCAGTTAAAGTAAGACTCAAGACTACTTTGCAAGCAGAGAGCTTAACTGCTACATACAATGGTTCTGCACAAGTGCCAACAATCAAAGTCTTCAAGTTGTGTATGAAAGTGGAAGACGGGCATACAAATACTTATTATGCAGAAGAGAACTTTTTAGAAGCTACACTATCATATTCTTATGACAATGGGAATACTTGGAGTTCAACTTCACCTACTAACGTAGGCTTATATAAAGTCAAAGCATCAGTGGCTAGAACTGACAACTATATGGGAGTAGAGAGTATCTACGACTTCACAATTACTCCTAAGATTGGACAGATTGTTCCAACTGTGACGTCAAAAGAATACAATGGATCGAGCTTGAAGTTATCAGGTACAATCTACTTTGATGAGTCAGACGAAAATGTTACATTCGCAAATAATATCGCTAGTTCGGGGACATTAACTGTCAAGTATTCAGATGATAGTGGAACAACTTGGACTGCAAACCCAACAAATGCAGGAGATTATATTGCAAGGATAACATATGTATCTTCGAACGGTAATTATGCTGCTTGGCTAGACAATATTCCAGTTAAGATTTCTCCACAAAATATTGTAGTAAACTTTGGAACTACAAGTTATACATACAACGGCAATGCTCAAGGTCCAGATAAGGATACTATCACTGTTAATAACGTTGCAGATTCATTATTGACAATACAATATTCTTCAAATGGAAGTAGTTGGTCAAATGACAAACCTACTAATGCTGGAGAATATATAGTCAAAGTAACTGTTAGCTCTGGCAACTATCAGGGCGAACAAGTCGAGTATTTTTCTGTAGCTAAGGCCGATGTAACATTCACATGGGGTACAACGACGGACTTTGTGTACAATGGTGAAAATAAGTCAATCTCTGTAACTTCTAATAACGGGAATGTTAGTGTTGATTATTCTAATGACAATGGAACAAACTGGACTGCTACACCGAAAGATGCTGGTACGTATATAGCAAGAGCGACTTATGGTGGTACAACCAACTATAATGCACTCACCGAATACAGGTCTTTCTCAGTAGCTAAGGCTGATGTGACATTCATATGGACTACAACAGTGGGCTTTGTCTACGATGGCTCGAACAAGCAAATAAGCGCGAGTGTTAAAGCAACAAATCTCAATACCTCAGCCGCCATCACTTATTCTAATGACAACGGGGGAACTTGGAATATTACACCGAGCGATGCCGGCGCGTACATAGTCAGGGCCGTTTATAATGGCACAAACAACTACAAGGCGCTTACTGAATACAAAACATTCTCTATCGCTAGAGCAGCCGTTGACATCTCACAAGAAGTTATTAGTCATACATGCGATGGTTCTTTAGCTACACCTAATATTAAGGTCCAAAGAAGTGGCAACAATATTGATTCAAGCAATTACACAATAACTTATGAGGGAGTGTTGGCAGATGGCACTTCTTACTCAAGCAATACGGCTCCAAGTCAAGCAGGAGTATATGATATTAAAGTTTGCGTAACAGGTAGTAACTATCAAAGAACAGAAAAACATTTCACTTACACAATCTATAAGGCGACATATGGTACAGACCCATTTGGTTCTTTGAGCTCTGTTGATTATTCAGGAAGTGACTTGTTGACGACTTTGAATGCAAATATAAATACAGGACTGGAAAGTAATGAATACACTGTCGCGTGGTACAAGTATAATGCTACAAGCAAAACATTTGACCTCACAACCACGATAATAGGCATTGGAGAATATAAGGCTGTAGTAGTAATAACATCTAACAATTATAGACAATGTACTTTGACCAAAGTCATAACTGTGGATCCTATTGTGCCAACAATAACTAGCAACTATGACGAAACAAATCCATTTGTTTATACGGGAGTCAATCCACTTGTAATAAGTGGCTTAAACGGTATAGATACAAGCGAGTATACCATACTTTATAGTGGAGTAAGTGGAAATACAATCTCTAGTGGCACATATAGTTCTAGCACTCCACCAACAAATGCCGGGTACTATACAGCAACAATAAGCTTCGGAGATAATTATAACAATGCAGTTTATAGTATTGATTATGTGATAACTAAGGCCCCAGTTACAATAGCAATAACTTCGGGTCTTGAGATTAACTTCGGCGAAAATATCAACATACAATATACAACCAATGATGCAAATGGCATTAGTGTGGCAGGACTATCTGTAACCAAACAATACTTCGATGATAGTGTTTTACTTGCGTATGAGCCAACATATACTGGCAGATATAATGTCAAGATAGTCGCAAGTAATGATAACTATTATGGAGAGGCTTATGCTGAGCTTGTGATCAACGATGTTGATATAACAGCTTTGATAGAATCAAAACTAAGCATAACAGGGCTAGAACAAGTATACAACCACGGAGCACCTACTAGTGGCATAACAGTTGCTTGGGCTGATGATGGCGATACAATAGATGGCGTGGATCTCTCAGATATCTCAATATATTATGAAGCAAGCAATGGAAGTACCGCTCCTGCTTGGGGCGATGGTAAGGTGTATATTACTTACTCAAATGGCAATCAGTATTTTATGATTCGTAAAGATTATACTATTGGTAAGGCCACTATTGATATAAGCTTATTATCAATACCAGCATTCGTAGCGACAGCGCCTGCAGTTGTGTATAATGATGATTATTGTGCAGAAGAGATGAACCCTATTATTACATATTATAGGGGATCTATAGCAGCTGGCAATGAAGTATCGATTAGTGATTTGACCAATACTACCAACAACTTTGCCAAAGTAGTAATCAATAGCGCTCACTACACGGGCACTGCAGATACTCAAATATATATTATGAACAATAACGTACCAGATGGTACTTCTTCTGCTACGATCAGCGAGACTAGTGATATATTCTTTGATAATGGGCAGAAGATAGTTGAAGGTTGCATTATATATGCCAACCCTAATATATTGACAGGCGAAGGTTCTACAGTTGAAGGGAAAATATCAACTGAGATAAATAATGCAGTATCCATTGAAGGATATACTACTTCTTCAGAAGTTACCGTAGTAACAGAGAATCAAAAATACTCAGTAAACATTACACATACTCCTATCTCTGATCCGGCAAGTGATGGGGAAGGAGAAGGTGAAGGTCTTACCCTACTTGAAGAACCTCTTCAGGAGCCTATTGTTATACAATTCTTACTTGTTGTATATGACCAAGTAGATTCTACCTATATCACATATGCAGGCAAAGACAGTTCAGGCAACTGGCAATTTATAGCTCATACACCTTCTTACTCTGTAGCTGTATATAGCATAAAAGCCGATGATGAGGTAATAGATACTATATATCCATCAGCTAGTGATACACCTATAACTGTAATTTACAACGAGGGTTATAACAAAATAGACATTGAGTTATCTATGTCAGATGTAGTTGTTAAAAACTTCTCATACCATGCAGTAGAAACACAAACTACCGAGAGGACAGTCCCATTTGTAATAGAGTATTCTCAATGGATAATGGGTAACGATTGTGAGATAGGAATAAGGTCGTTGGATGGCAAAAAATATATTGTCGACAACGTGACATTGAAGGTAGAAATAGAATCAGTATACAGAGCAATTGGTAGCTTGAAATTTAGCTCATATCCTATAAATTGGATAAGCACTTTACCGACAAGTCCGGGATCCTACCTAATAGATATAGATTGGACTACTTTTGATGCCGAATACTTTGGCGAAACCAATCCATATGCGGGAATTGATATTGATGAAGGCGGGTTGGATGTCTTTGCAAATCCAGTAAGAATAGAGATAGATGAAGACTCTCTATACATAACTTATGATGGAGAAAAACTCCCATTGTCTTTCAGAATATATGACAATAATGGAACAGAGATATATGATAGCAAAAAGACAAGCAATGTTTTAAGCTCAGAGGATATCTTTGTAGAATATTACACTTCTAATCCCGAAGATCATTATGGATCTTTTGGACCTAGCGTAGGAGATGAGTATGTAACTATCTCATTGTCAAATATTTGCCCAGATTATTTTGGATCAATTACAAGAAGAGTTGTTATAGCAAAGAAGACTTTGAGTGGCAATATTAACCAAAGACATTACATATACGGGGACACCGTTAATGTATCTGTGAATTTTGAAGATAGTGTTGCAGGAAGCGATTATAGTCTAGTAATAAAGAATAGTGCTGGTAATGTAGTAAGTAATAACAGTTGTTTAGCAGCTGGCATATACACTGTAACAGCGACTATCAATGAAGGCGTAAGAAATTACTGTGGTAGCCTCTCAACAACAATAGAGGTGGCTAGACGTAATACTCCAATTAGCTTTACAAAAACCGTATTTGAATATGACGGAGGACAAAAAACTTGCACAGCTACATATTCTAATGCTGCTGTCGGAGACAAACCAAATATTAGTTATACTTATTATTATAGCGATACTTGGCAAACAATTGCTCCAACCAATGCTGGAGAGTACCGAGTAAAAGCAGTTATAGATACAGCCAATTATTATGGCGAAGCAACTACTACTATGAAAATTGCCAAAGCTTCTCCAACAATAAGTAGCATCAATGATCTAATTATAACATTTGGAGACAGAATAACGATCAATCCTTCAGTAAGCAATGGATTGGAGTCTACAATAACATATTCTTCAGACAACGGTAACAGTTGGAATGCAAATCCATCTCTTCCTGGCAATTATTTGTACAAAGTAACTGTTGGGGGGACAGATAACTACAATAGCTGTGAAAGCATACGTAGTCTCATTATTAAGAAGATACAGCCAACGATTTTCTTCTCTAACTTATCCTTTACATATAATGGAGCAATACAAGTTCCAACTATGACAGTTAATTCAGCACATGTTACCATAAGTTCAAGCAATATTACAACAAACTATTATAAAAACAATGGACAGGAGTATGTTGCGATTGATTCGGAACCTGTGGCATCAGGACTATACAAGATGACTGTAAGTGTTGGCAAAAACCAAATTGTCCATGCTGCGCTTAACGAATGTCACTTTGTTATAAACAGAGCAACGCCAACTGTTGTTATTAGCGATCTATCTTATACGTACGACGGCACAAACAAAGTTTGTACTGTAAGTGCAACAGGTGTAAGTGGGGAAAGCCTCAATGCTAACGCAACGATAAATTATTCTGTCGATAACGGAGCTACCTGGACTGCAACTCCGAGTGATGCTAGCGAATATAGAATACGCGTTACGGTAAACACAGACAATTATTTCGAAGAGAAATATGCTACTATGTTAATAAATAGAGCAAACGTTAACTGTGCTATTACTCAGCCTACTTCATTTGTATATGATGACAACGAAAAATCTTACTCAATCAATATAACAGGCGTAAATAGCGAAATCATATCTCCAACTATTGTATACAAAGGAATTAATGGAACTAATTATGATGAAAGTCAAATAGCTCCAACAAATGTCGGAGAATATTCATTGAAAGTGTCATACAATAGCAACAATTACAATGGATACAATAGAACAATATTGTTTAGTATTATTAAGGCAGACGCCCCATCAGATTTGTTAATCAATGTACCAAGCGATATGACATACAGTGGACAGCAAAAATCTTGTAACTTAAGTGGCACAAGTAATGGATATACAATAAGATATTACAAGCAAGATAGTAGTGGAACAAAATTATTCAATGGTAAGAATTATAAATCAGTAGCGCGAGTTCTTGAAGCGGGCAACTATCTAGTAGAGGCATATTCGAGCAATTATGCATCTGTATACAAAGAAGTCAAAGTTGTTCCGAACTCCTCATCGCTTGAATTGTTAATGTTTAATTATTCTTCACCTTCTATGTCTGT
>CAYJCR010000003.1:72708-81270 GCA_964368755.1 uncultured Lachnospiraceae bacterium | reverse complement strand
ACTCCTCATCGCTTGAATTGTTAATGTTTAATTATTCTTCACCTTCTATGTCTGTCACTGAGACGATAGAAGAAAGAATAACTTTGAATCCAGGACAGAACTTGTATTATGAGTCCGTTGATTATACGACATATTATCATGATGGTGTGTTCTACAGAAAAAGTGGTTATTATTGGCAGTATTATGTTCAAAGCACTGAAAGTTGGATAAACATATCTAGCAGCAATAACTTTACACACAATGAATGTAGATTTGAATATAATTCTTCTACCCAAGAACTTAATGCGACCAAAACATGGCAAGAGGTATCTTCATTGCCATATACAGAAAACGGCTTTGTTTATTCAAATGAAGATGCTGATTACAATATTGTAATAACAAACGGAAGTTCTGGAATAATTGTTAAGGCAAATGGGGTAAATGGAAGTGTCGTACTTAACAATGCAAATCATTACACTGTAACTTTCAATAATATATCCAATGCTATATTTAGCCTCAACTACACATCTACTATTAACAAGAGCGATGTTTCCTTTGCACTTGTTGATAATGGAATAACCTATTCTGCGCAATTATCAAATGGCGTGATTAGCTGGGTAAAAGTAGTTAATGATGAAGCTGTTGCCATTACCGATGCGACAATACTTGCTAGATTGCCAAAGGCCAACGAGGTAGAGATAGGTTTTGCCTATTATACTATGGGGACAGACATTAGCAGACTTACCTATAACGACAGTATTAATTACCAAGGTGGTCTTGTTGCTATCAAGGTAGTTATAAACTCAACCAATCACAATTGGACAGAATATTTGTGTACTTCAATATAGATTTGTTGAAGTTAGCCAAAAGCAGTTTATTACAAAAAAAGACCAGCTGTTTTGTAAGCTGGTCTTTTTAATGTAATGGGAATAGTTGTATTGTTGCACAAACTATTTAAAGTGTAGTTTGGACATAAAAAAAGGCACTTTGCATAAGTGTCCTTTTTCTTAGTAAAACTTTAATGTGAATGCTAGGTTGCGATTGGATTATAGAGTATCTTTAAAACTCTTACCAAATTTGAATGATGGAGCTTTAGATGCTTTGATTTTGATTGGTTTGCGTGTAAGTGGGTTGATACCATTTCTTGCAGCTCTTTTCTTAACTGAGAATGTACCAAAACCAGCTAATGCTATAGAATCATTCTTTTTAAGTGCTTCTTGTACAGTTGCTACAAATGCAGTGTATGCTGCATCTGCATCTTTGATTGTGAAGCCCCCTTTCTCAGCAATTGCTCTAACAAATTCGCCTTTATTCATATTCAGTTCTCCTTTTTGTTATTTTTGCTAGAAGTGTAAACGCTTATATCAAGCGAAATATCTAGCGATTAAGTATTTCTACTTGTGTGTATTATACCATATGTAAATGCTTTTTCAAAGCAAAATCAATAAAAAATAGCGATTTAGTTGACTTTGTACTACAAAAAATCAATAATAATACTATGATTTGTGCAAATAGTATAACAAAATTGGATATTGAGACAGAAAAACCACCACTAGATGTAGCTCTGTATTATGTGCTACATGAGATAGAAGTATTGCAAAACTTGGGTGGTGTAATCAAGATAATACACGGCTATGGTTCCTCTGGCACCGGTGGGGTTATAAAAAATGAATGCCACAAATTGCTTATCAAACTAAAAAAAGCTCGCACACCCAACCGCAAGAACGTTTGTATAAGAGAATATATCAAAGGTGAAGAATTTTTTCCAACAAATTCCAAATATATTCGTTGGGTAGAAGATTACCCAATTTTGCTTGCTGACGAAGATCTTGCAAGAGGTAATGGTGGAGTTACTTTTGTAATTGTTTAATGACATACATTTGCTCAAGCACGGTAGTTTGTGATACAATATATTCTATAGAGATGTTGAGATTGTGGAGAATATATGACAAAAGATAATATTCATACTGGACATAGACAAAGGATAAGAAAGCAAGTTTGTGAGAACGGCTTTGACGGATATAGTGATCATCAGATATTGGAAGTATTGCTTACTTATGTTATTCCATACAAAGACACCAATCCGATAGCCCATGCTCTTATAGGAGAGTTTGGTAATCTTGCAGGAGTATTTGAAGCCAGTGTTTCTGACTTGATCAAAGTTGAAGGAATTGGCGAGAAGACTGCAATCTTTTTGTCTACTATGCCCAACTTATTCGAAGCATATTCTAAGAGCAAGATGGCTCCCAAGGAAGTGCTTGATTCTCCAGCAAAAATTGTTAACTATTTCAAAAGGTACGTAACTGTTGTCGGCAAAGAGAACTTTTATTTTGCTTGTCTTGATGGCAAAAGTGGACTAATATGTCTTGAAAAGCTAGGCAATGGACAAGCGAACTCAATCAATGTCAACATAAGGGAGTTTACTCAGAAAGTTCTTCAGCACCCAACCGAGTCGGTTGTAATATGTCACACGCATACGGCTCCCGATCCATTACCATCGCGAGAAGATATAATGTTCACACAACGCATATGCGATAGTTTGGGAATGCTAGGAGTATCACTTGTTGATCATATTATCATCGCACCAGACACGCATTTTAGTTTTGTTAACGCACATCTTCTTGGAGATTCCAACGAGTCTAAGATAAGAGTACTCAATAGTGCTAGTTTGGGCATGACTAAGACCTCATATCATGAAGATAAATAATTTATACAATTTGTACTTTTGCTATTGTCAAAAGGGCAACAATATACTAAAATAATATTACAACTTGGTAAAGGGAATTGAAGAACATTTTTTCCTTTAACAAAATAACATCATAACACATTTGTCGAAGGAAAAAGAAATGGAAAAAGTATTCAACACAATAGATAATAACAAACTAATCAACGCGGGAGAAGTCATTGGCGTTGCCACAAGTGGTGGCATTGATTCTATGAGCCTTCTACATTTCCTTAATAGCGTTAAAGAAAAATATGATATTGATGTTGTTGCAATACATGTAGATCATTGTATAAGAGATGTGTCATATCAAGATTGCGAATTCGTAGTCAACTATTGTAGACAAAATCATATTAGATGCCATAAGTTTAGAGTAGATGCTATGAAGATAGCCAACGAGAAAAACATTGGTATAGAGCAAGCCGCACGTGAGGCAAGATATGGAGTATTTGATGCACTTATACAGAAAGGCATTGTAGATAAGATAGCGATTGCCCATCATCAAGCCGACCAAGCAGAGACTATACTATTACACATATTGCGTGGTTCAGGATTGAGTGGTGCTAGTGGTATGGAGTATAGAAGGGGTGCGTATATTAGACCATTCCTTGACTTGACCAAAGATGAAGTTAATAGATATGCCTATCAGAACGAGCTTCCATATGTAGAAGATGAGACAAATACCGATACGTCATATAACAGAAACTTCTTACGCAACGATATCATTCCAAAATTGAAGAAAAGATGGCCAACTTTGGAGCAGAACATTGTTAACTTCGGCAAGGCTTGCAAAGAAGATGACGAATATATTATGAGTCAAGCCACATTCGATGCAATACTCGTTGAGAACAATGTTGTTAAGATTCCTCTCAACTACTTTGTTTATCCATCAAGTGTTACTAATAGAATCATTATGTATTCTTTGGGTAAGGCTGGCATTAACTGCGATATTGAACGCAAACATATCAACCTTATCAGGAACTTGTCACTTGCAGCAAATGGTAAGAAGATAAATCTTCCTAATGGCGCAACTGTAGTCAAAGAGTATGAATATCTCACTATCATTGCTACTAACAAAGATGTTATTGCTCAAGAATGTCCAATCGCAGTAGGTAAGACAGATTTCTCGGGACTATATGAGATATCTGTGAAGAGAACTAAGAACTTCGCTATAACAGAAGGGGTACAATTGTTTGATTGTGCCAAAGTCCCTAAGACTGCCGTATGGAGAGTCAAAGAAAAGGGCGACAAGTTCGAAAAATTTGGTGGAGGAACCAAACCTCTTAGAATGTATCTAATAGACAAGAAAGTTCCGTCAAGAATAAGGGACACCTTGCCAGTGCTTGCAGATGGTAACGACATACTTGTTATATTGGGAGTTGAGATTAGCGACAAGGTCAAGATAGATAAGAACACAAAACTTGCATATGCCGTCAGTTACAAACAGACAAACAAATAATTCGTCAATAAAACTGTAAGGAGAGATTATGGAAAACGATTTACAAAAAGATTTGCATGATGGTCTAAAAGTTGATTTGCAGAGCGATCTACAAGAAGAGGTTCAGCAAGATTTGCAGATAGCTCCTCAAGTAGAAGAGAGTACGCAAGAAGGCGTACAAGAAGCACCAAATGGAGAGACACAGGAAAGTGTGCAAGAAGAGCCAAAAGGTGAGACTCAAACGAAATCAAAGAAAGGTACTACTCGTTCAATCGAGAGTTTGGACAAGCAGAATACTATTAAGATAGAGTATGCTCTTGATGACGATGGAGAATATAAGTTCTTTGTATATGACAGGACAATTGTAGAAGTTGATGGCAAGCTTGATTATGTAACCACAGATTACGCCGTTGGAAGCACACTATTCGAAGCTATGCAAAGATTTGACCAATACTTGATGAAGCACGATGAAGGCAAAGTTGAAGGCGACATATGCTTTGGTCTTATTGATGAGAAAAAAGTTGAGTCTATTGAGAAATACCTCAAACTAAGGAACGGAAACAACGAGTTGTCTAGGGCTTTGTATATCGACTTGTTCGAAGATGAAGAGACCAAAGAGCCCGTATATCAAGTGACAGCAGAAGATACTGATTGTAGCGAGTTTATTGACAATCCAAAGTGCCCAAGTGTATCTAGCACATACAAAGAGAAGAAGAAACTCAGTATCTATGAAGAGTGCCCAGACTTGTCTTCGGCATTGTTTAATATGAACGATACAATCAAAGAAAACAATTTGGACAAAGTTCATTCTTTGGCAGAATAATTATATAAGACACTTTTATAAGTGTCTTTTTTTTGTCTTAATATGATAGAAAATTATGTTACCATTAATGTTTTGAGTTTTGAGTAACTATTTGGTATAATATACGTATGAGAATAAAGATAGATAGTAAATTAAAGAAATTAGCAAAAATATTTGGACAAGATACGCCTCTGTATATAGTTGGTGGGTATGTTCGTGATTGTCTTGCAGGATACAAGGGCGAAGACATTGATCTTGCTTCTAGTCTTACGCTCGACAAGGTGAAAAGTAGGCTTGCAGGTTCCAATTATACTTTCAAAGTTAAGAATGCTACTTTGGGCACAGCAATCATTAGTTGTTGTGACAAAGACTATGAATACTCAACTTTTAGAACAGAATCATATTCAGTCAAAGGGGTTCACAGTCCTGACAAAGTAACTTTTTCGACCAGTATTGTTGATGACTCTAAGAGAAGAGATTTCTCCATGAACTGCATATACTACAATATCTTGACCAAAGAGATAGTCGACTTCTATGGCGGACAAAGAGACATTGATTCCCATACCATTAAGTGCATAGAGAGTCCTGAGGTTGTGCTCAAAGAAGATGGCCATAGAATAATGCGTATGATAAGGTTAAGTGCTGAGCTAGGCTTCACTATCGATGAACATACATATGCAGTTGCTATGCAAAATATCGATAATCTTGGTATGATATCGAATGCAAGGATTGGTGGCGAGTTTTTTAAGATATTAGGCGCTTCTTTTAAGTACAAAAATCATAAGATTATTGGTAGCGGTAGGTCAGGCATTAAGATAATTGACCGATTGGAAATATGGGAATATATCAACAAACAATCCGATATAATAAAGCAATTGTCTGGCATTGCATCTTTTGTCAAATGCTTTGATAATGCAGACAAAAGCAATTATTTGTTGTCATTCTTGACCGATGCATATCTATATATACACAGACTCAATGCAGACACTGTATCCCCTAAGGAACTTGCAAATATCTTATATGGTAGCAATGGTGCAAATATTGGCAAAAATAATGTAGCAATACTATCCAAACAACTAGAGTTGTTGCTTCAGATTACTGACAAAAAGTTGTCTGAAAAAGATTTTACTATACTAGTTGCAACCAGACACCCTGAGCTTGTAGAACTCAAGTCTATCATTAGTATTTTATCTCCAAGTCTAAATGATAAAATAAAGATTAAGTATAAGTCCTTGATTAAAGCAAAGGCCCCTACTGACATATATGGACTGGCAATAGGTATAGAAGATCTCCAGATAGCAGGCTGGAAAGATAGAAAGATAAATATGATATATCAAGAATTGTATCATCAAGCGATATGTGATCCAACTATCAATACTCGAGAGAAATTGCTTGGTATTATCAAAGAATATAAGGAGAATAAATAATGATAGCACTTATTATAATATCTGTTATATTGTCTTGTGCAACGCTATGTATGATGATAGTTTTCTTTGTACGCAAGCCCAAAGGCAGTCAAAACATTTCAGATATTGTTGAGATTGCGCAAAAAGATGATGCGATATTACAAAAAAATATTGAAGCAAAAATTGACGCGCAGACCAATCTATACAAAAGTATGAATGAGATGCTCATTGCCTCTATTCAAGGTTACAATAAGAGCATTCTTGATTATCTTACGAGTTTCAATTCAACACAAGGCGAACAGTATAAGATGATAGAGGGTAGGCTCAATGCGATGTTGGCAAGCTTAGAAACAAAGCAAGAAAAAATCGTCGGTACTCTAAGTGAGAATCTCAAGAATATTCAATCGAGCAATGATAAAAAACTCGAAGAAATGCGTCAAACTGTCGATGAAAAACTTAGTGCTACACTAGAAAAAAGACTTAGTGACTCTGTCAAAGTGATCAACGATGGTTTAGACCAAGTATTCAAAGGTGTTGGCGAGATGAAGAACATTGCTTCAGGCATGGGCGATTTCAAAAAAATGTTGACCAATGTCAAATCTCGTGGTGGCTGGGGAGAAGTCCAACTTGGAGTATTGTTAGAACAAATGATGTCATCTCAGCAGTTTGCTAGTCAAGTATCTATTGATGGCAAACTCGACAGAGTAGACTTTGTTATCAAACTCCCAGGCAAAGATGAACAGAACATACTTCTTCCTATTGATGCCAAGTTCCCTATGGAAGACTATATACGTATATGTGATGCTGCTGAGAAGGGTGATCTTAAAGAAATAGAGTCCAACTCCAAAGCCCTAGAAAGGCGCATAAAAGACGAGGCGAAGAAGATATCGGACAAATACATAAAAGTACCAATCACGACCGATTTTGCCGTAATGTATCTCCCTATTGAGGGGTTATATGCCGAAGTTATTAAGAACGCTAGTCTTATAGAGACTATACAGAGAGATTATAAGGTGCTTGTGTGTGGTCCAACCACACTTACTGCTCTTATCAACAGCTTGCAGATGGGATTTAGAACACTTGCGATAGAAAAAAGGTCTAGCGAGATATGGAACTTGTTGGGTGTGTTCAAGCAAGAGTTCAACAAATTCGTAGAATTGTTGTCCAAGACTCAGAAGAAACTTGATGAAGCAAGCAACACAATCGAATTCGCTACCAAGAAGACTAAGACTATTCAGCGTAAGCTCAAGAATGTATCGATTGGAGATGAAGAGCTTCTTATAGAAGAAGATATTGATGATTAAACGAAAAAAAACACCCTTTGTGACATTTGTGACAAAGAGTGGTTTTTTATTCAACTATGGGTTGTATATCACAGGATTTTTTGTAACAATAGAATTATCTGCAACAGACTTGTCTTTGACGGATTGTGTCTGAGGTGGAATGATTGATACCGTGTTCTTAGGTAGAGTCATACCTTGTGGCAAGTCCTCAGTCCCTTCATATACTAGTCCTTCTTGTGGGGCATATTTTTCGTGGCGAATCAACTTTTCTTCTTGCAATACTCCATCTTTGTAATACTGTAAGTAAGCATTGCTCTCATAGCCTTCTTGAGGGTATTTGATCCTAATATATTCGCCTTTGAACATTATCTTGTCAGAATACTCACCATTGACATCAGGGACAACTTTGTCTCCAGTGTGAGGAATAGTGCCAACAAAATCTGCACGGCGCTTGATTTCTTCGCCTTCTTGTAGAGTATCTCCATAGACCGTGAACTTCACAGTATCGCCATCGGCTGAAGATAATAAGAATATTGGAACATCGGTATTGTTGACAAACTTAAGGTCGCTATATCCCCAAGACACCATGGCATCGAAGGCAAGTGGTACATAACTCACCGCAAGCGAGTGCTTATGCACCTCGGTTATGTCAACGCCGGCTAGGAGTAGAGCATTGTATAGTGTAGTAGATACTTGACAGACTCCACCGCCTGTGCCTTTGACAAATGTTCCATCTTTGATGATATTGGCTTCTTGATAACCGTTGGCGGCTGTCCTTTCTCCTATCGCTAGGTTAAAAGAAAACTCTTCTTGCGGATTGATCTTCATGCCATCAAGTTTAGATACAGCGATAGAGATATTATTCTTTCTTTCTGCGGCAGATTTAGAATAATTGGTGGAGAACTCAGATTGTTTGCGAGTACTTCGGGCAA
>CAYJCR010000003.1:70006-72608 GCA_964368755.1 uncultured Lachnospiraceae bacterium | reverse complement strand
GCAGATTTAGAATAATTGGTGGAGAACTCAGATTGTTTGCGAGTACTTCGGGCAAGATCATCCTTTGTGATATCTGGCTCTGTCTCTGTGACAGGAATTGTTATAGTCGAAACTTTGGAATATTGTATCTCAGATAACATACTTGCAAGCATTTCTTTGTCAACAGTCTTGCCAACTTGTTCGTCTGTGATAGAAAAAGTCTTTGAGGTCTTATCATATGAGATGTCAGCAGATAGTGGCAAAGAGTCAAGGCTTGAAGCAACCTCTTCCACAACACTATCTATATCTTTGAGTCTATATCCTACAACAAGGTCTTTGTTGGACTTGCGATTAGTTAGCTTTGATAAGAAGTTTTTGTTGACATGATTGTCAACGATCTCCTCAGCATTCGAAGATAGTTCTATACTTTCTCCTGTATATTCCCATATATTATCTTCATATTCAAGTCTAATGAGTGCATCTGAATTGTCTTGCGATATCTTGCTTACCAAAGCCCCAAGTGCTTGCTCATTGTTCATTCCTGATACATTGATACCTTCTATACTAGTGTCTTTGTTAAAACTCTGTCTGGGAGAATATAAGGCGAGTGCAAGTATTCCAACGCATATCAAAAAAGCCCCACAAGAACTAATTATAATCAAAACTTTTTTCCACATACTTTTACCTCGATATTATTATTCTGTGTTAGTATGTGATAGTTGATTATATTTATTCTTGCAAGGCACAAACAGTCTTTATATATTGCTTGTTAAAAGTTTTTTATATTGCATCTCCGTTGATTTTCGAATAGTACCTAAGTCTATCATTGTGGCGATGTCTTCATCTGTTGCCCAAAATACACTTTCTACTTCTTCTTGTTGTAGAGCGATGAGTGAGATATCAACAGTATTAGTATATAGGTATGCGTCGAATATTGCTCTTGGAGTCATAATGCATCCAAGGTATGACAAATCGCTATCTTTGATATCAATGCCAAGTTCTTCCTTAGCCTCTATTGATGCTTGTGAACGACTTGTTTGCCCCAATGGTACATGCCCACCAGTAACAGCGTATTCTCCACCTTTTTGTACAGAACATTTCTGTAACAAATACTTATTATCATTTTTTATCCAAATGGTTGATAATAAAACTTTCAATCCGTCAGGAATATTTTTTTCTCCTCTTACGATTGTCTTACCTGAAGGTTGATTGTTATCATTATATAGTTCCAATATTTCCATATCATAGTCCTTTGTATATCTTCAACGGTCATAATGAGAATAGGCGCAACCGCAAAAGTCTTGTCTATACAAATTGTACATACGGCTTAGTTCTATACTACGTAAGTATCCATTATTTTTTTTGAAATCGGTTGGCAACCACTTGGCTTCATCTGTGCCAATAGACATACCAATTGTGTTGATTGTTTCGCTATTTTTGTGAGGGCTGACAGTAAGTGTTGAACAAAAATATGGAAAGTGGTTTGTCAAAGCAAAATCATGAGACTTATTAAACCTATCTGCAAAACATATCGAACACCTTTCTCCACCTTCTGGATCAAGCTCGTGACCAAGGATTTTGGACAAATATGGCTTATTGTCATAGGCTTCTATTACAAGCTTAATTGGTTGAATATGTTGTATTACGGTCTTATTGTTATTGATAAGGTCGGTGAGTTTGATTAACTCATTGGCACGCTTTGTGTATTCACTCTCTGGCATAATGCAAGGGTTGTAGTAGTATAGAGTGATATCAAAATGTTCCCCTAGCCTTTCAAGACAGGCAGTAGAGCAGGGTGCACAACAACAATGCAAAAGCAGTTTTGTGCCTTTGGGTATCGTTGATAGCATCATATTATATAGGTTGTCATAATTCATTTTGTTCATACTATCATTGTATCATTATTTAGCAATATAGACAATTTAATCCACCATTGTCTCCAACAATATTTTGTAATAACACCCATATTCTTTCAAAATATTGTGTCAAGAGTTTTATACAAAAAGTTATCCACCTATGCACAGGTCGATTTTTATTCATTTTGGCTAATAATTATGAATATCGCCAATTTTTATGCAAATTCGTGCATAAATACACATTTGAAAGAAAAAGTTATCCACTTTTCCACAAAAAAATCAAAGTTATCCACAATCGTGTGTCATAAATTATTTGTTGTGACCCATATTTGCTTCTTCAAAATTGTCAATTGTGGATAAAAGTTGTGGACAACTTTTTCATTAAATATAAAAAATTTACTTTGAACAATGAGATATGCAAAAGTATGCATAAATGTATATATAGGAATAGTTAATATTTTTTATGATTGTACTTATTCAATCAATAAGTGATTAATAATTTCTATCCTAATACTTGCAGCATACAAATACCTACATATATGCTAATTTTTGTCAAAAACAGCCATATTGTTCGGACTCTGCTCGTATACAATGTAAGTATCTTATATTTAGGAGTTGGGTATGCAGAGAACAAAAGCTTTGACAAAGGCTAGGAGTAAGGAGTGGTTTTGGGAAATATTCAAATACGCAATGGTATTTGGTATCTTTTATCTAGGTGGTATCGCCAAGATCAACTCGTTACTTCCTTTTTGGTTCGGGATATATGT
>CAYJCR010000003.1:23269-69906 GCA_964368755.1 uncultured Lachnospiraceae bacterium | reverse complement strand
TGGTGTGCCTTGGGGTAATGATTGCAGGTGTATTTTGTGGACTATCATATCTAGCAGTATTTGGGATAGAACTATCTAAGATAATTGCTGTTATAACTGTATTGATTTTGTCATCTATTGCTCCAACTTTTGCAATTGGGGCAGGGCTTGTGTTTGGTTTGGGAGTGGCTTTTGGCAACGGGAGTGTTGCATATATTGCTTGCTTTGCCTTTATGGGAATGCTAGCAAGCGTATTTAGGACCACCAATAGAATATATAGTACACTGTCTGTCATCATTGTAGAGATACTATTCGGTATGTACTTTGAAGTATTTGGAGAATACAATGTTTTTTATGCCATAAGCACACTTATCGGTTGTCTTATATATATCTTTTTGCCATCGGCATGGCTTGCAAGACTCAGCAGTTGTTTTAATCTCTCAGAAAGCAGTACAGTCAAGAATGTTTATAATCAAAATAATATGCTTGTCTCACGCAAGCTTCTAGAGGTGTCAGAAGTATTCTACGAGATGGACAAAGTATATAGGCAATTTGTCAAAGGAGTATTGCCGATAGAGGAAGCGAAAAAAATGCTGAGCGCAGAACTTATCTCAGGCTGTTGTGCCGACTGCAAAGAGCACAAGTATTGTTTGCGTGCCAATGGCGAACAAATGCGAGAATGTATAGATGAAATATTCAATATTGGGTTCGAAAAAGGCAAGATTACCTTGCTAGATATTCCACCCTTTCTTTCTACCAAATGTACAAGAACAAATCAATTTGTAAGTCTTGTCAATTCTCTCATATATCAATATTCGCAGTATACCAAGATGGTCGGCAATCTCGACAATAGTAAGATACTTATTGCAGATCAATTATGCGGAGTGAGTAAGATTATGAATAAGATTTCTCACGAACTTGATAGAACAATAACTTTTGACAAAGCCTTGGAAGATAAGATTATCGAAGAGCTTGTGTATAAGAATATAATATGCAAAGAAGTTGCTGTCTACGAACAAAGCAACGAAGTAACGGTAGTAAGTATTGTGATAAGGAATAGTGATGCTAACAAGCCTATCATAATGCAGACTGTGGAGAATGTCTGTCATCAAAAGATGGTTATAGATGATGTATCGCCATCAACAAGTTCGGGGCTGTCTACTATTGTATATAAGACTGCACCCAAATATAATATTCTGCTTGGGCTTGCTAGAGCCAACAAAAACAATTGCGAGTTAAGTGGAGACAGCCATACTCTTACCAAAATCACCGATACCAAATATATGCTTGGGATTTGTGATGGAATGGGTAGTGGCGAAGAGGCCGAAAGAATTAGCAATCTAACAATTAGTCTTGTTGAAGATTTTTACAAAGCCGACTTCGATAGCGAGATTATCTTGAGTAGTGTCAACAAACTTCTTGCTTTGCAGTCGGTAGATAGATTTGCAACTCTTGACATATGTGTTCTTGATCTAAGTAGTGCAGTAGCAGATTTTATCAAACTTGGAAGTTGTGAAGGTCTTATCAAACACTCCGATACTGTTACAACCATACCAAGTGGGGCCTTGCCTATTGGAATGCTTGACAAAGTAAGCCCTAAGATAACTAAGTCAGTTGTTGATAAGGGAGATATGATAGTCTTATATAGCGATGGAATACAAGATGCTTTTGGCGAAATACAATCACTATCGGATTTTGTCAACAATATCAATACTCTTAACCCACAGTTCTTAGCAGAGCAAGTTTTGGCTCGTGCAATCGAACTCAACAGTGGCTTGCCCAAAGATGATATGACAATACTTGTTGCCAAGGTGTTCTAACCCTTCTTGCAATATTTGCTATTATATGATATAATATATATAATAAAAAAATAGGGGGAAACATTTTTTGGCTAACAAAGAAAAATTAAAGATACCAAACGATGCAAGAGTAACTGCCCAAAGGGGTAAGTTAGTGGTTTTGCTTGGTTCAAGCGGAAGTGGTAAGAGCAGAATGAGGCATCCTTTAATCACACACATAGCCAAAGATACCGATAGAGAAGAGCGAAAAACGGACATTGAAGATATGAGTGCAAAACCAGGGTATTATTATAAGCACAAAGATCACAACACCATCTCATACAACTTCAACGACCACGAGTATTGGGTAGATGCTGATTATATAGAAGGTTTTCTTTCTATGGGACTTAATGTTTCTGTAATACTTACAGATATAGATGCTATCAAAAAGACAAAAGAACTGTACCCTGAGTGTATAGTGATTAGAGCGGTAGCAAGTAGCAAAGACAAGACTCGCCAGATGATGATTGCACAAGGACGAACTCCACAAGAGATAGAAAAAAGAATTGCAAAAATCGATGAACAAAACAAAAGTTTTGACGGCATATCAAATTATGTGAATGTGGTTATCGAGAATGATTACACAGACAAGTTCGATAAAGACTTTGATGAAGCCTTGGTTAAATTCGGAGTAATAGGTCCTCAAGATAGACAATCAATAACCAGTATTATGACATCTAAGGGCGAGGAGTCTTATGCTCTAGCACGACAAAGCAGAATAATTCAAGCAAGAGAGAAGGTGGCAGTTCCTGGAGATACTTTTGTGTTCTTGCCATATCCAGATACGGTTAATAAATCAGCAAGTAGTAACAATAGATTATATTGTTGGGTACATGATTTTAATGCTTTTCCAAAGCACGTTCTTAACAATACCAATCTTCAGCCTTCTGGGAGCAGATATATTGTTCCGAATGGCGAAATTGCTGAACATTTGATAATGACTAAGACCATGCAATATCAGTATGACAAGTATATGAGATTTGATGGTGGACCTATTGTTAATTCAAGATATTTTGCTCTAATCGAACATATGACTAATGCTTTTAATACCAATACTCCTATAACATTGAATGCCACAGTTGGTACAGATGGCATTAACTTGTGGTATGGCAGGTTGGAAGACAAGAAACTTCTTGCAAGTGATGATACAATGAACTTTCAACATCAGACATATATGTCAAAAGAAGGCGAAGAAAAACGAAGTGGATCTAAGCCTTTGTCCGATGACTTGTTTATATCCAACTCTTTTGGAGAGGACGAACAAAGTGTTTTAGAGCAAGCGGTGGCTTTGAATAGAAGTCTGATAAACCAAGTGCGTGAGTTTGGAAAATCTCGCAATAGTAGTGTTGAATCTATGAGAAACTTTATTGATCGGTATTCTATTGTAAACAATATCTTGTATGATGCTTTGGGAGTCAATGTTAAGTTAGCGCCTGATTGGGCAGAAGAAGTACTCAATGTCAATACATATCTAGGTGTTATGGATGGATTGCTTGCATTGGAGCAGGACGATAAAGAACTATTTGATAAGACTGTGGAGGGGCTAGAACTTGAAAGCGAACTAGACAATATCCGTGAGATAAAGCAACATCTTATTCTACACGTAGAAGACAATCCAACCGAATAATTGATGAAAAAAAAAGAACTGTATTTATAACAGTTCTTTTTTGTTATTCTTATTTGAGTTTTGTCAATAAGTAATCCCTTACAAGTTTGCTATCAGCTTTGCCTTTGGTCATACGCATTGTTTGACCAGTAAGGAAGTTGAGTATCTTGTCTCCATCAGTTGCATATTGATTTACAGCTTGTGGATTGGCAACAAGGATATCGTCAATTATCTTATACAACTCATCAGAAGACATATCATTGAGCATACCAAGAGATTTGGCAAGAGAAGGGACGTCTTGAGTTGTACCCCAGACTTGTGAAAATATCTCCATAGCATTCTGCTTAGATATTTTCCTTGCAGTTGTCATAGATATTATGTCAGTGAATTGCTTTGGACTTATCTCTATCTCGCCGGTTATGCCTTCTTTGACTTTGGCCATAACGTTGGTCATAAGCCAGTTGCTGATAGTTTTTGGTTCGTTGAACAATTCGACACAATCAGTGTAGAACTTGCTTGTATCCTTATCTTTGAGTATTACTTCTATATCATATTCTGGCAAACCATATTCTTCTTTGAATATCTTCCTAAGTCTTTCAGGTAGAATAGGAAGTGTGCCTTGAATACGTTTGACTTCATATCTATCGATAGAAATTGCCAAGATATCTGGGTCAGGGAAGTAACGATAATCTTGACTATCTTCTTTGCTTCGCAAAGATTCTGTCTGCTCAAGAGCATCATTCCATCTACGAGTCTCTTGTGTTACTTTGCCACCTGCTTCGATAACGGCTATCTGTCTTGCCATCTCATATGAGATTGCTTTGGTTATCAACTTATAGCTATTGAGATTTTTCATCTCCGTACGTGTACCGTATTCAGTAGAACCTTTTGGTCTAACCGACAAGTTAACGTCGACCCTCATTCCACCTTCTTCCATCTTACACTCGGCAACGCCAGTATAGATAATAGTATTGCGAAGTTTGGTTACGAACTCAACTACTTCATCGGCATTCTCCATAGGAGAGATAAGGCCTTCAGTTACGATCTCCATAAGAGGTACTCCGGCTCTGTTGAAGTCGATAAGTGAGCCAACTTTTTCGTTGACGTGGATAAGCTTGCCAGCGTCTTCTTCCAAGTGGATACGATTGAGTTTGACAAACTTGCCATTGTCAAGTTGAACACCACCACCCAAGCATATTGGCTTGACTAGTTGGCTTATCTGATATGTCTTAGCAAGGTCTGGATAGAAATAATTTTTTCTCTCAAAAACTGCTATATCATTGATCTCGCAACCTAGGGCAAGCCCTGCCTTAATAGTATTGCGAACTGCTTGTTGATTGATAATAGGTAGAGCCCCTGGTAGTCCAAGACATACTGGACAACAATTTGTATTTGGCTCTGAGCCAAAAGCATTGCGACAACTACAGAATATCTTTGTGTTAGTCTTCTGTTCTACGTGGATCTCTAGGCCAATGAATACATCATAATCCATATTATTTGCCCTCCTTGTAGTTGACTTCAAAGTAATCTGCGAAGTTGTATATAGCACCTTCGTTCTCTTTCTTTGCATATATTTGTAGTCCAAGTGGAAGCCCTGTCTTGCCCAAGCCACATGGCACGGACATTGCTGGGACACCAGCGATATTGCTAGGTACTGTGAATAAGTCTACGAGGTACATCTCAACTGGATCTGTACTCTTAGAACCTATCTTGAATGCTTCGCCAGCTGTAGTTGGCATAAGCAATACATCACATTGTGTGAATGCATGCTCAAAGTCATCTGAGATATTCTTTTGGACAGCTTTCGCTTTGTTATAATATGCGTCAAAGTATCCACTACTAAGAACAAAGTTGCCAAGCATTATACGACGTTTGACTTCTTTGCCGAAGCCCTCAGTCCTACTCTTGGAATATATCTCTTCAACTGTAGTTGCTTTGTTGCTACGAGTTGTATAACGTATACCATCGAATCTTCCTAGGTTGGAAGTAGCTTCAGCGGGAGCTATTATGTAATAAGTTGGAAGTGACAATTCAATATTTTTGATATCTACTGGTACGATTGTTGCGCCATTAGTCTGAGCCCAAGCATATATCTTGTTATATAATGCTTCATACTCATTGCCAGCGAACATATCTGCTATTTGTTGACAGAGTCCAATCTTCATACCTTGAATAGAGCCTGTGATCGCTTGACTGAACTTTGGTACAGGTACCCTTAGGGTTGTATCATCATTTGAGTCTTGACCTGCCAATACTTCAAGTAGAAGAGCATTATCTTTGACACATTTTGTGATAGGACCTACTTGGTCTAAACTACTTGCGAAGGCAACTATTCCATAACGAGAGTTTCTGCCATATGTTGGTTTCATACCAACAACACCGTTGTATGCACTTGGTTCTCTTACAGAACCTCCTGTATCTGAGCCTAGGGCTGCAACACACAAATCTGCGCCAACAGCACAAGCACTACCACCACTACTACCTCCGGATACATATCCGAGTTTGCGAGAATTGTGGCAAGGTCCGTAGCAAGAATACTCGTTGGAGCCTCCCATTGCGAACTCATCCATATTGGCTCTGCCTATGATGATAGCATCTTCATCTAATATATGCTGAACGGTAGTAGCTGTGTATGGGCTAACAAAGTCCTGCAAGAACTTACTAGCACAACAAGCTTTTTTGCCACGATATAACATATTGTCTTTGATGATAATAGGAGCGCCAGCGAGTTTTCCAACTTTTTCTCCACGAGCAATCCTTTGGTCTAACTCTTTGGCTTTGCCTATAGCATCTTCGAAGACTTCAACAACAGCGTTGAATTCTTTTGATTTGGAAATATTATTGAGATAATATTGCACGGCATTCTCTGCTTTGAGTTTGCCAGAACGTATATCATCTACTAATTGAATAAGTGTAGTATTTTTGTCCATCGATAACTCCTTATTCCATCATAAGAGGAACAGAGAACGCCCCTCTTGCTTTTGATGGTGCATTAAGGAGAACTTCATCGTTGCTAAATGATTTTTTTGGCACATCTTCACGGAGCTCTGCAAGTGGTATAACCTTGTCATAAACTATCCCAGCAGGGATTTTGGCATTCTGTATCTGTGATACGAACTTGGTTATATTCTCGAACTCTTCTCCAAAGGACTTAATCTCTTCATCTTTGAAGTCAAGTGCAGATAGTTTGGCTAGATGCCTTATTTCTTTGTCAGTAAATGCCATTGATCTAATTTCTCCTTATCTTAGTTTGATATGAGTCTCACGAAGTTGCTTCTCAGTAACATCATTTGGAGCACCCATAAGTAAGTCTTGTGCTTTGCTATTGAGTGGGAAAGCAATAACATCTTTGATTGCTTCTGTGCCACACAAGAACATAAGAACTCTATCGAATCCAAATGCAAGTCCAGCATGTGGAGGAGCTCCGTATTGGAATGCATTATATAGTGCTGGGAACTTACTCTCAACAACATCACTAGAATACCCTGCGATCTCAAAAGCCTTCTTCATAACTTCTGGCTCGTGGTTCCTGACACCACCTGAGGCCATCTCAACACCGTTGAGTACAACGTCGTATTGGAAGGCTCTTATAGCATATGGGTCTGGTCCTTTGAGGGCTTCCATACCGCCTTGTGGCATAGAGAATGGGTTGTGTGAGAATGCAACAGCGCCGGTTTCTTCATCTTCTTCGAAGAATGGGAAGTCTACTATCCAGCAGAACTTAAACTCTTTTTCGTTGATAAGTCCAAGCTCTTTGCCAAGAGTGTTCCTAAGTACGTTTGTCAACTTAGTTGCCATATTCTTCTTATCAGCAATAAAGAATACAACATCATTTGCTTTGGCATTACATTCTTTCTTTATATCTGCAAGTTCTTTCTCTGAGAAGAACTTAACTGGAGCACCACTTACTACTTCGTTCTCATCATATTTGATATATCCAAGACCTTTGCCTTCGTTGTCAATAATGTTCTTAACCATTGCATCGAACCATCTTCTTGGCTTGTCCCCACATGGAGCGCAGATAGCTTTGACAGTAACATTCTGGAATACTGAGAAAGTAGTGTCTTTGAATATCTCAGTCATATCGTGACAGACAAGAGGATTCCTAAGGTCAGGCTTGTCTGAGCAATACTTATTCATTGCTTCAAGATATGGGATACGTACGAATGGAGGTTTTGTGATATCATAATCAGAGTAGTGAGCAAATGTGCTATACAATACATCTTCAATAACTGCGAAGATATCTTCTTGTGTAGCGAAGCTCATCTCCATATCCATTTGATAGAACTCTCCAGGACTACGGTCAGCTCTGGCATCTTCATCTCTGAAGCATGGTGCAATCTGATAATATCTATCAAATCCCGAGCACATCAACAACTGTTTGAACTGTTGTGGTGCTTGTGGAAGAGCATAGAATTTGCCAGGGTTGAGTCTGCTAGGAACTATGAAGTCCCTTGCTCCTTCAGGAGATGATGAAGTAAGTATAGGTGTCTGAACTTCTGTGAAGTTGAGATCATACATCTTGTTGCGTACGAAGTGAAGCACGTCACTTCTGAGCATTATCTTCTTGTGTGTCTCAGGATTTCTCAAGTCAAGGTATCTATACTTGAATCTCAAGTCATCTTTGATATTCTCGCTGTCGGAGATATCAAAAGGAAGGGTATGCAAGCACTCGCCAAGCACTTTGAACTCTTCTATCTCAATCTCGATCTCGCCAGTCTTAATCTTTGGGTTGATATTGTTAGGTGTTCTTGCAAGAACCTTACCACTAGCCGAAATAACATTCTCTTTGCTAAGCCCTTTGATATCAAAACCTTCTTTTGTAACTAATTGTACAACTCCATAGTGATCACGTAGGTCGATAAATGTTATACCACCATGGTCACGTATTGTACTTACCCAGCCGGCAACTTTAACTACCTTGCCGACATCTTCTTTCGTGACGTCGCCACAACTATGGTCACGATATTGGTTTTTTGCTATTTTGTCCATAATTTTTTCTCCATAAATGTAATATTTTCATTGTTAGTATATCTATCTAACAAAAGATTGTCAAACGTGTTTGTCACTTGCATAGACCGAATGAAGAAACATGCAAGGCTTCTTGTGATACGAACTCTATCTTCAAACTATCACCTTTTGATAGACTGAGTTTGTGAGATAATTTGTAGTAACTTGTTTTACCACTTTTGACCAAAAGCGAAGTATTGTCGCCAACGGTCTCGTTGTTGCAGTAGACTTTGATGTCTACCGTTTGCTCGTTCTCACTAGTAAGTTTGAGAGTAAGATCACGATATGTTATATCCTCTTTGCAAGTAAGTATTATGCTGTGATAATTTGTTGTAGGCATATCCTTACCTTTGAGGTCTGTTAGTTGTTGTGTTACGGTCACCAACTCGTCTGTTTCTGATTCGGCTGACAAGTAAGTGACCGTGATATCACTATCGAAATGCTTGTCAACGTTGATAACCTTAGATCTATCTACAATGATAAGAATGCTCGCCAATACAACAAAGGCCAGCACCAAACAAAATGTTTTGATAAATGTTGGGGTTAAATAATTCTTTTTCATCTGTCCTAACTTCTTATTCCAAAGAATCCTTTTATTTTGATCCAATAATATTGGATGATAGACACATTGTATGGAATGATAATATCGACTCTTCCTACAACATCACTTCTGTTAACAAATCCAAATGATATGCTATCTTCGCTATGAAGTCGATTGTCTCCTAACACGAAGACCTGTCCATCTGGCACAGTGATCGCAGAGGCATAGTCATATCCTAACGAACGTTTGAGAGCAACAAAAGCACTCAGTCTGTTGTGCATAACATCAGAACCTGCATCTTTGATATAATTCTCGATCAATGCCTCTCCATTAACATATACAACGTAATTATTATTCTGTTCTGGGCATTGTTTTATATCAACAGTATCGCCACTGACGGCTATAATCCTTTTGATGAGATTTTTGCCATTGCGTTTGAACACAATGATATCTCCACGAGCACCATTCTTAAATCTATTGACACATACTCTGTCTTTGTAAGCAGAGGCCTCATATTCGGCAGTAGACAAGTTGTCGGCTATGCTGTTGTTGAAAGTCGGTTGCATAGATGGCCCAATGACTTCTATCTCACGATAAATAATAGAGAATATAGAAAAAGCCACTCCAAGAGCCAAAAGTATAGCAAGTACAACTTGAAGAGTTATAACCCACCATTTCTTCTTTTTCTTTGGGCGAGAAGGTGCGATTTCGCTATTGTTAATGTAATCTATTTGGTCTTGAATATCCACCGTTACTTTTTACTCTCCATTTTTTGCAAACCCGAAGCAGTTGTCATAATGATATGCCCACAAGTATCGCATTTGACTTTTATATCAGCGCCGATTCTTACGACTGTCCAAATATTGCCACCACAAGGATGACATTTCTTTGTAACTATCTTATCACCAATGCTATAGATTTTTTGCATAGATTAAGTATATCAAAGTTTTTGCAAAACTACAACTTAATCGTGGTTTAATATAATAATATTATATAAATTATTACATTATATGTAGAATACTCTTTTGTAACAAAAAATCAAGAGTAACTTGCATAATTTGCAATATTTTTTTCCAATGCAATCGATATTGACATCAATATGTTGTCAAAAAGCAGAAAATAATGCTATACTTGTGTCATAAAATAATCCATAAATTAAGCATATTTAACCAATCGTAATATGTCCCCATAGTGTAGTGGATAACACAATGGTCTTCGGAACCATTAAGGAGAGTTCGAGTCTTTCTGGGGACGCCAAAAATAATTATATTTGAATTTTTTCATAACGAAAAAAAGAGTATAAGGAGCATATATGCACATTATTGAAGAAAAAAATCACAATTCTTTAATTGACTTTTATTGTTCAAGAGGAATAGAGTTTGGCGACGATAAGCAGTATTATCATCCTCCAGTGTATTCATATGTTGCTAAGATTGATAACAAGTTTGTTGCAGCTATCACTATATGCAAAGAGGGTGACAATTATATTCTTGATGAAGTTGCTGTGATCCCTGAAAGAGAAAGACAGGGCATATGTACTAAGTTAGTTGAGACGTGTTTTGATAGAATTAAAAAAGATAGTGGGGGGGGGTACATCTATTTGGTTGCAAAAAATCCCTCAGTATTTTTGGGCTTAGGCTTTGAACTAATTAAAAGGGAAGAGGCACCGAGCTTTTCAGAATGTTTTACTTGCCCTGACTTTCAGGTTAAGTGCTTTCCAAAGGTAATGCTCAAAAAATTGTAATTAACACTTAGTTCTAACCACATATCAATATGGGCGAGTTTGAAAGATTTGATAATATTATTTGTGGGCCAGTATCAAGGCACTTAGAAAAACTACAGAATATATCGAAGCAAGAGTTTATACAGATGGCATTTGGAGAGGAAGAAGATGAATATAATTTTTATGCGACATGGCGAAGCTACTGACAATGTGCGTGGAATAATTTCAGACAAAGAAGAGTACGGCTCTCATCTTACTAGGTTGGGCATAGCGCAAGTAGTTGAGTCTGCAAGCAAACTTCCTCAAGACATTGTAAGAATATATGTATCTCCCTTACCAAGAACAATTGAAACTTCTCATTATGTGCAAAACAAATTGACAAATGCAGAACTCCTTATTGACAATCGTATCAGAGAGATAGGCTATGGCAAGTATTCTGGACAACAAAACAATGCAGAGATTGATCATATAAGAGAACAGCAAAAGTCAGGAGATTATTTTGTACGTTTCGGGGACTATGGTGAGAATAAATATGAAATAGAGTTGCGACTAACCAAATTCTTAATCGATGCAGGCGATCACAACTTTGGCACTACAATTATTGTGATATCTCATGGCTCAATAATCTCGTATATGAAACGTATCTTACAACTTAAGTCTCCACATATCAATATGGGCGAGTTTGAAAGATTTGATAACATTGATTGTGAGCTAGCATCGAGGCATTTAAAAAACTAAGGGATATATTAAAATAGAATTCAAATAACATTAGGAGATAATATGACAAAAGTTATATACTTTCATGGAATACACGGTAATACTGCTAAGACTATTGCTCCGTGGTTAGAGCAAGAGATGTCTACACGAGGAATAAAAGTTTACCATCCTGTTTTTTTTGGTGATGGAGAGGCAACTTTTGAAAACTTTGAAAATATCGCCGATAAATTACTACACGAAGGTGCTTTTGATAAGGACACTATTATTATTGCTCATAGCATAGGCAATTCTTTTTCGATAAGATACATGGCAAAGCACAAATTGAAGCCTAAGGCATTTATTTCTCTTGCTGGGTTTTATGAAAAGTTTGAACTTAAAGAATCTATCAGAGAGCAGACTTATAATGCGCTACCAAATAGTCAAGCCCTTGACTATCTAGTAGATAATGTCAAGATAAGGATATCTTTCTATTCCAACGACCATATAGTGCCACAAGAGGTGTTAAAAAACTTTAGTCATAGGATAAAATCAGAACTTATATATCTAGAGAACAAAGGGCACTTTGGTGCAAAGTCAGGCATACAAGAATTGCCAGAATTAATAGCAACAATGCAGAGACATGATTTAATGTAAATTACTCTAAAAATAGTTTGTAGATAATAAAGTAAATTCAAATAGTATTAGGAGATAATTATGGATGATGAATTATTAGAAATATTGTATGAAATGGTTGAGCAGGTTGGGCATGTATCCAAGCTACTAGTATCTAGCGAGATAGCACTCAACGATGGGGAACTTGCTGATAGTCAAAAAGCTACCATGGAAGCCAAGAATTGTCTTGCTACAATGGTGGGCGACGTGTTTGAAGAGTTTGCGACCGAGTGTAGGACAACGATTGAAGAAACAAATGACTATGATATACCAACCGTGTTAGAACTTGTAAGACAGTTGTGTGATCTAGAATACAATGCAGGAGTAATGCTTGGGCTTACGATCGACAATCAGAGTGAGAGTCTATACAAAACCGTGCAGAACAAGGTTCAGAAATGTATCAATACAGTTGTAGAGATATACAATGCAATATATAACAACTAACGGCCTTAGGAGTTAGATTTTGTATTAGTAAAAAAACAAGCATTGGATAAGTTTCCAATGCTTGTTTTTGTGTTTGCGAACTATTATTTACTCCTCCGAAGGAGCATCGTTTTTTGCTAAACTTGATAGGTATTGGGCGTCGTCTTCGCCAAATCTATTTTCGGCCAATTCAATCTCTTCCTGATAATCAACTCTTGGGCTTCCTACGAAGCTGTCATATAAGAATTTTTCTGAAGAGGATCTAGGACTGAAGTTCATTACTTCGCTTACAATTTTTTGATGTTCGGCTTGTTTGGCTCTGATTATTCCTGCCACGGTTGATGTGGCACATATGTTAAAATCTCTATATCCATCGACTAGTTTGACGACAGAAGAGATATTATTCTCTCTTAGGTATTTGATTGCTGCTGGCACTATGTATTCGTATATGCTGTGGCTAATGTTGTCTTCAGAATACTGTGCTTGTAGATACAGGTTGCCGACATTGTCATCTGCTGGGATGACATACTTCAGTGTATCTATGCTAGCGTATCCTTTCTCTTTGGCTGTGATAAGGTTGTTAATAAAGTTTCTACTTTTTTCGTTCATATTTTTGGTCCCTCCTTATGTTCGCACACTTATATTGTAATATATTTTATGCAAAATGTCAATGTAAGTATTTTTTGTTGAGACAATCGCATAATGATTTAATTGTTTGACAAAGTCCATCTATAACTGTTATACTATATTTATTACAAAAGAGGTGAGATTTGTCAGTTTGTTCCAAATGCAAATGTACAACTTTATGTCCCATCGTGGCACAGTTTTTTTTGCAACAAACTACCAATCGGAGATACAATGAGAAGATAACCCTATAATGAGTTGTCTTTTTTTGTTAACAAAACAAGGAGAATAGATAAGTGAAAGAACCATTCAAGATTATATCAATGGACAGTTTTAATGGCAAAGGCGAACAGGTCAATAATTATCTTAAAAAAATGTTAGATAGCAAAAAATCATTCTTGTTAGATGCAAGATGTTTGAGGTTTTCTAACGGAGAAGGCAAAGTTGTGCTCGATGAGAGCATAAGGAATAAGAACGTCTTTATTATTAGCGATGTTTCTAACTATAATATTACATACAATATGTACGGCTTTGTTAATCACAAAAGCCCAGACGAACACTTCCAAGATATCAAGCGTACGATATCTGCAATAGGTGGCAAGGCGAACAAAATCTTTGTTGTAATGCCATTATTGTATCAATCAAGACAACACCGTAGGCTTATGAGAGAGTCTCTCGACTGTGCGATGGCTCTACAGGACTTAGAGAAGTTGGGAGTCGATAGTGTGATAACATTCGATGCTCACGACCTCAATATACAGAATGCAGTCAGCAAAATGTGCTTTGATTCATTCTTTCCAGCATATCAGATACTTAAGACTTTGCTTGAAGTAGAGAAGCATCAGATAGACAAAGATCATATGGTTGTCATTAGCCCAGATACCGGGGCAATGCAGAGGGCAATAAGATATGCCAATATGCTTATGCTCGATGTCGGCATGTTCTACAAACGTCGTGATTATACCCAAGTAGTCAATGGTAAGAATCCTGTTGTTCAACACGAATACTTAGGAAGAGATATTAAGGACAAATATATCCTGATAGTAGATGATATGATAGCATCAGGAAGTTCCGTTCTTGATGTCGCATATGAACTAAAAAATCAAGGTGCCCTAGGTGCATATGTCATAGCAACATTCTCATTCTTTACAGAAGGTATTGAGAAGTTCGAAAAAGCATATCAAGAAGGAGTCCTAAAAAAAGTCTATACAACCAACTTATCTTATATTCCACACGAGTACTTAGGCAAAGAATGGCTTGGGGTTGTCGATTGTATGAACTTCCTATCCAAGATAATATGTACTATATCTCAAGGCGAGTCAATAAGTGGACTTCTTGATTCGGATGAAAAAATCAAAAAACTTCTTATCTCACATAACATTAAATACAAAGCTTAATAAAAAAGCCACCCGATAATAACGAAGGTGGTTTTTTGTTGAACAAAAATTATTATATGATACGTAACAAAATATCTAAATCAAGGCAAGAGATATCATAAGTATTATCTGAGCGCAGTAGTAAGTAATATAGTTGGGGATATTTAGTCTAGGACTGCTGCCTTCTTTGAAATATTGGAAAGAAAGTATCATATCGGATATAAGGAACAATACAAATCCCACAAACATAGCAATAGAAACTAGAGACCAACTAGATACTATCATCATATAGAAGGCTTGAGCAACAACTGTTGTGAGAGCAAAAGTGTATATACTAAGGATATATATGAGAGAGCCCATCTTAAGTTTCATAAGCTTGGTATTGAGCATAATGCCAACTGTAGCAACGACTCCGAATATAAGTGGATAGAAACTGAAACCAAACATAAATAGCATTACGCAATAATATAATGCGTGCCCTATAAAGAAAAGCAATGAACCGATTGTGATAACAAAATCTTTGTTATTCCTACCCTCGTCAATCTCAAGGAGTCCAAGAACAACATCTCCACCAAGTCCAAGAACAGCCCCTAATATAAATAGTAATACATAGGAATCAGACAATTGGTTGAGATACATAGCAGTAACACCAATGCTCACAAAACCGATGCTTGCAATAGTCTTGAATATTATTGAATAAAGTCCACCGACTTTGTTATGCACTACGATAAAAAGTACTGTAAGTATAACTGCAAATGCTACTGGAAGTGCTAGCCACCAAATAGAGAATAATGGAACAGAATTAGTCATAAATCAATGCCTCCAGTTATTATTATGCCAAAACTTTGAGTATATATGTAATGCAATGACTGACGAGCAATTCACATTCGTCACTTGTGATATCAAATTCACTATCAACTTTGTCTGCAAGTGTAGCAACAACTCCGAAGAAAGCGAATCTAACATTATCTTCGGTAACAGATGTAAGTACCTTATCATTTTTTGCCAACGAGTTGAGAACTGCAATAACTACGCTTTGTCCACTAGCCAAAAGTTTGTCAACTGCAAGTTGATTGTCTTCTGTAAAATATGCTTTGTATGTGTCAAATGACCAAGGCATAACGATCCACTTGTTTGCCTTCATGGTGATGATAAGAGCTTTGATATATACTCCTAGAGCTTCTCTTGTGTCTGCCATGTCCCAATCAATACTGAAGTACTTGATCATCTTCTTCATATAATATACAAGAGCAGAGAAGATCATCTCATCTTTGCTTTTGAAATATTCGTATATTGTACTTTTGCCCATATCACAACGCCTTGCAATAGAAGACAATGTGATGGCTTGATAATCTGCACCCTCATTGAGCATAGCAAGTACTTCGTTGTATATTTTTATTTTTTTCATATAACTTTCTCCTTATATTGTGGTACATATGGTCGGCTACCAACATATCGCAGATCTCTGGCGTGTAGGGTTATTATTCTTGTACCAACCGTATGGTCGACAAATTAGATATAGTATTACCTTAATACTTTGATTATATCGTGGTTTTAGGCAAATGTAAAATGTTTGCAACTATTTTGTAATAAACTTTTTTTGGATAAGACAAGAAAGTTGCCAAAATGAGTAGCAAAAATACTCAAAAATCATTATACTGTAATTGTAAAAAATAAAAATAATAGGTGAAATTATGAAAAAGACAAAGATTGTATGTACCCTAGGCCCTGCAAGTGATACGCTCAAGACTATCAAGAACATGATATCATCAGGTATGAATGTTGCAAGATGCAATATGAGTCACGGAACAGTTGACAGTCACACGGCGACTATCAGACTTGTCCAGCAAGCAAGAGAAGAGTTGGGACAACCTTGTGCTGTTATGGTTGATACTCGTGGCCCTGAGCTTAGAATTGGAACTTTTGGCGAAGGTAAAGTTATGCTCAAAAAAGATTCTGAGTTTACCTTCACTATTCGTCAAGTTGTCGGAACAGACAAGATTGTTACAGTCAAGTACAAGAAGATTATAGAAGATGTCAAGAAGGGCGACAAAATATTTGTTAATAATGGCCTTGTTGAGTTCAAAGTCAAGAATGTTACCGATACTGATATAATATGCAAGACGATCAACGGTGGTATGATTAGTAATAATAAGAGTATGTGCGTACCGGGTATCAAACTACGTATGCCATATCTTAACGATAACGATAAGGCTGCTTTGAGAATGGCAGTTGATGTTGGTGCTGAGATGGTAGCAATATCATTTGTAAGTGAAGCCAGCGAAGTCAATCTAGTAAGGAAGTATCTCAAATCTATTGGTGGCAATCAACTTATTATCAGTAAGATTGAGAATGCAGAAGGTATTAGGAATATTGAGTCTATAATAGAAGCCAGCGATGGTATAATGGTGGCACGTGGAGATATGGGTACTGAGATTCTTATCGAACACGTACCTGCTGTACAGAAGCAGATTATCAAAGAGACAATTATTCGTGGTAAGATGGTCATTACTGCTACAGAGATGTTGGAATCTATGACAGAACAGATAAGACCAACAAGAGCAGAGACAACAGATGTTGCCAATGCTATATATGATGGCACAAGTGCAACAATGTTATCAGGAGAGACTGCGGCGGGCAAGTATCCGGTAGAGACTGTCCAGACTATGTCTAAGATAGCCGTAGCTACTGAGAATGTAATCAATTACAATGCATGGCTTGCAAGTAGCTTTGATTTCGAAGATGATTTGCTCAATGCAATATCTTACTCTGCTTGTCTTACAGCAAGATCTCTTGGGTCTAAGGTCATTGTATGTTTTACCAATAGTGGAAGGACTGCTCGTATGATATCAAGATTCCGTCCACAAGCAGATATCCTTGCTGTCACTCATGACAAGGAAGTATATAATAGCCTTGCATTGTCTTGGGGTGTTATACCAGTGCTTGCTGATAGAGATGCAACAACTGATGAGATGTTCTTGACAGCCATCAAGTTAGCCAAAGACAAGCGTCTTGTCAAAAAAGGCGACAGTATTGTTATCACATCAGGCGTTCCAGCCAAAGATATGGGTATGACCAATTTGATAAAAATCACAACAATCTAATAAGCGTATTAAGAGAAATAAAAAAAACACCTAGATAAAGGTGTTTTTTTGTTACTTAGTTTTGATAATGGACTTCTTTGCAGGATTTTTGGCTTTGGGAGCAGTAGGAGCCTTGGTAGTCTTTTTCTCAGGAGCAGTTCTCATCTTGATGTTCTCAACAGCCATAGTTGGTTTGGTTTTTTTAAGGCGTTTGTCGCTTTTGATTACAAGGTCGCAAGTAGAATGTCCACATACGAGATTGACAAAAGCAAGTATATCATTATAGACGATTGAGTTGTTGACTTCGTTGAGTATCTCATGTCTCATATTGTCATATAGTTTCATATTGACATTATGTATATCGTGATATACATATGTCTTATACAATTTGATAACAGACTTGCCTTTTTTGCCAAACAGATCTTTCTTGCCAGCAACAAGAAGCATTGGGATATCTTTGTTAATTTTCTCTAATCTTGGCTTGCTATATATGTGCAACATTGTCCCCATAAGGTCACAATAGAATTTGGCACTGAATGGCACACCACAGTATGGGTCATCGATGTATTGCTTGCATATAGTTGGGTTGGAGCATATCCAGAGCCCATCTTTGAACTTTTTGTTATAAGCATTGAATGATAAGTTCTCTATCATTTTTGCAGGAGCATCGTTGCCTTTATGTTTTTTTGTTATCTTGGCGATCTTGTAAGCAAGTTTTGTCTCAAAAGTTTTCATATACGCAGAGCCACTAAGAATAACTCCTGCGTGTTTGCTACTATACTGAATATATTTCTGTGTTATAAGCGAACCATAACTATGCCCAAGTATTACTATAGGAAGGTTGTATTTATCCTTTAACATATCCGTAAAGAACAATTCATCTCTCATTGTGTCATAGAACACATTGCCATCGCGATTGTATTTGCCCACATTGTCTGGGGAGCCTGCCGTCTTACCATGAGCACGATGGTCATCAGCGAATACAATGTAGCCATTGTTATTAAGGAACTTGGCAAAGTCGCCATATCTTAGTGCGTGTTCTGCCATGCCGTGTATTATCTGAACAACGCCCAAAGGCTCCTTGACATCATCCCAACAATAACAAGTTATTTTCTCATTATCGAACGACTTAATAATACTTTTTTTCATAACAGCACCCCTTTTATTATTATTTGTATAGACACTGGTTGATAGCTTTGTTCCAACCGACAAGTTTCTGCTTTGCTTCACTAGAATTGATCTTTGGATGATATTCTTCTATAGTCTTGACCTTGGTAGGTAATTTCTGGAAGTTGTTATAAGCTCCTGTTGCAAGTCCTGCTAAGAATATTACACCCATACAGCTACTTTCGATAGGTCTTGTGATGATAGATTTTGTCAATATATCAGATTGGAATTGCATAAGGAAATCATTCTTACTTGCTCCGCCGTCAACGCTTATGTGATCAATCTTTAACTTACTATCTTTTTCCATAATCTTGATAACATCGCTTGATGAGTATGCAATACATTCGAACACAGCTCTAGCCAAGTGTGGAATGGTTGTTCCACGAGTAATGCCAGTTATCATACCAGTTGCTTCCATATCCCAGTATGGACAGCCAAGTCCAGTAAATGCAGGTACCAGGTATACGCCATTGCTGTCAGGGACAGAGGTTGCAAGAGCATTCATCTTATCTGGGTTGCGTATAAGCCTAAGGTCTTTGCATACCCAATCTATTGCACTGCCGGCATTGAATATACTGCCCTCAAGAGCATATGCAACAGTTTTGCCAATCTTATAGGCAACAGTTGTGACAAGCTTGCGAGAAGATATGATAGAACTTCCTGTATTGATAAGGGCAAAGCAACCTGTACCATAAGTGTTCTTTGTGTCGCCTTTGTTAATACAGCCTTGTCCTATAAGAGAGGCTTGCTGATCTCCAGCGATACCTGCGATAGGTATAGGTTTGCCAAAGAAATCTGTATATCCAACTATGCCACTACTATCGACCACTTTTGGAAGGATATTCTCGGGTATGCCGAAGTACTTGAGTAGGAATGGATCCCAGTTCAAGTCGTGTATATTGAATAACATTGTTCTAGAAGCATTGGTAACATCTGTAACATGGACTTTGCAGTCAGTAAGTCTATATATAAGATAACTGTCTATTGTTCCAACCATTAAGTTATTGTCTTTCAACAATTCTTGGACTTTTGGTTCATGAGATAGCATCCATTTGATCTTCGTTGCAGAAAAATATGCATCAGGCAATAGCCCTGTCTTCAATTTTATTATCTTGCTTATCTTTGACTCTTTGAGCTCGTTACATTCTTTGGCAGTTCTACGGCATTGCCATACTATAGCTGGACAAGCAGGGATTCCTGTACGTTTGTCCCAAGCGACAACAGTCTCTCTCTGGTTGGTTATACCAATACCAAACAAATCTTGTGGATTGATGCCGTCCATAACGATATTTATAGCTTTCTTTATCGATTGCCATATCTCTTCGGCATCGTGTTCGACCCAACCTGGTTTTGGGAAATGCTGGGTAAATGGCAACTTGGCAACATTAACAACCTCGTTGGTTGCGACATTGTATACCAAAGCTCTAGCCGATGTAGTACCTTCATCAAGTGCCAAAATATACTTCATACATTTCTCCCAAATATTATTATCTATAATTATATTATCACTAATATTCCAATAAATAAAGCAAAAAAGCACATTTTTGTTTCTGCATATCTACTGTGACAATGAAAGATACTACCCATATAAAGATATAAACACAATTGGTTTGACAAAAAAAGTCCAAAATAATACAATAAAGTTAAATTAGGAGAGCCTATGAAAGAGTACGAATGTGTCATAGTAGGTGGTGGTGTAGTCGGGTGCGCTATATTTAGCGAACTTGTACGCAACAGCATTTCCTGTGCCTTGATAGAGAAATACGAAGATGTAGCACTTGGTGCAACCAAAGCCAATAGTGGACTTATACACGCTGGCTATGATTGTGCAGAGAATACTCTCAAAGCACGATTTAACGTGCGAGGCAATCAGTTATATCCTGCAATGGCAAGAAGACTAGGGGAGAAGTTCATTAAGACTGGATCCCTAGTAGTATCGAACGAAGAGGGCTTATCTCAACTTAAGGCATTGAAACTACGAGGAGAGAACAACGGAGTCAAAGGCCTAAGCATATTGGGTAGGAAGAAGCTTCTCAAACTTGAGCCAAACTTGAGCAAGAATATTCAATATGGCTTGTATGCTGAGAGCGCAGGTATTGTATCCCCATACAATATCGCTATCGCTCTATGCGAAGAAGCAATCCTCAACGGTGGAGATTTATATCTTAATTACAAAATACAGAGTATAACGAATGGTAACAGTCAGTACGAGATTACAGATGGCAAGCAGACATTCAAGACCCGATATATCATCAACTGCGCCGGAGCAGAAGTCAATGTCATCAACTCTCTTGTGGGAGAAAAACTTGTTGACTTGCATTATACCAAAGGCGAGTATATTCTTCTTGATAAGACAGAGGGCGAACTTGTACATAGGGCAATATTCCCATTGCCAACAAAGGCAGGCAAGGGTATATTGGTTGCACCAACGGCTAGTGGCAATATCATATGTGGACCAACGGCAGTTGATGTGGACAGCTTCGATACTTCCGTTTCAAGTGAAAGCATTGCATTCATCAAGTCATCAACATCTCAGATGATAGACAACATCAATTTTCGCAAAGCGATTAAGTTCTATGCAGGTGTGAGAGTCAAGTATACAGATGACTTTGTTATACAATTTAGCTTTACTCAACCAAGGTATTGTATGCTTGCAGGCATTGCCTCTCCAGGACTTACAAGCGCTCCAGCGATAGCAGAATATATTCTCAAAGAGTTGATTAGGCGTGGAGTTGTTGCTAAGAAGAGAGTTTGTATCAAGCGCAAGCCATATACCAATATAACCAAGATGCCAACAACCAAACTTAACGAACTAATTGCCAAGAACAAGAACTATGGTAAGATTGTGTGCAGATGTGAGACTATCTCTCAAGGCGAGATCGAAGAAGTACTTCGTGGAGTGATCAAGCCTCTTACTATTGAGGGAGTTAAGCGTAGACTTAGACCTACAATGGGTAGATGTCAAGGAAGTTTTTGTTTGCCAGTCCTTACTTCAATCATAGCTAGTACATACAAGATCGATATGAAAGATGTTGTACAGAAAGGCTCAGCGACTTTGGTTCAATGCGACATAAAGGAGAATGGGATATATGAGAACAATTGATGTCGTAGTAATAGGTGGAGGCTCTGCTGGTATGGCGGCGGCTCTTGAAGTTGCACAAAGTGGTTGTTCGGTAATCATACTAGAACGCGAGGCAAGACTTGGTGGCATACTCAACCAATGTGTACACAATGGTTTTGGACTAAAATACTTCAAAGAAGAGTTAACTGGTCCGGAATATGCACAAAGATTTGCTAACCTTGTCAAAGACAATAAGATAGAAGTCATAACCAACGCAACAGTAGATAATGTTACAGATAACAAAGTTGTAGAGTATATTAGTCCCAAAGGCAAAGACAAAATCTGTGCCAAAGCAATAATCCTTGCTATGGGTTGTAGAGAGCGACCAGCAGCAGCCATATCTCTAAGTGGAACAAGACCTGCAGGAGTTCTCACAGCGGGGTGTGCTCAAAAACTTATCAATATATATGGTAAGATGGTTGGCAAAAATGTTGTTATAGTAGGTTCTGGAGATATAGGACTTATTATGGCAAGAAGACTTCATTACGAAGGAGCCAAAGTCCTTGGCGTATATGAGATAATGCCTACACCATCTGGGCTCAAAAGAAATATTGCACAATGTCTCACCGATTACAAGATACCAATGTATTTGAGTGAAACAGTTGTCGAAGTAGTTGGACAAGATCGGGTCGAAGGAGTGTATGTAGCCAAAGTTAATCCGGATTTTAGCTTCGACATGAGCACAAAAAGACTTGTCAAATGCGATTGCATACTCTTGTCTGTTGGATTAAGTCCAGAGAATGATGTTGTAAGCAAACTTATCAAGTTCAACAACACAACAGGCGGAGCAGTAGTTGATGAATACTGCCAGACAAGCAAGGAAGGAATCTTTGCTTGTGGTAATGTACTCCACGTGCATGATATTGTAGACAATGTATCTTTTGAGAGTGAAGTTGCTGGCAAAGGTGCTGTGAGTTATATCAAAGGCACACTTAACACACAACTTCCAATCAAAGTTGAGACAGGAGACAATGTCAGATATGTTGTTCCAGCCGTTGTATATCAAGGACAGGGTATCGTAACTATCAAGTTCAGAGCAAGTAAGATTGTGAGAGATTGCAGAATAGCAGTCTATTGTGGCAAGAACCTCATACGTAAGATAGACAAGAACATTGTACTTCCAGCAGAGATGGAGAGTGTCATTGTAGATAAGAGTGCAATATCTGGAGATATCAAAGTTGTTGTGGAGGCGAGAGTATGAAGATTGTATGTATAATGTGTCCAGTCGGATGCGAACTCGACGTGACTAAGTCTAGTGGCAAGATAACTGTCAAAGGTAATTCTTGTCCAAGAGGCGTGATATACGGAGAAAAGGAAGTTTCTCATCCAGAAAGAATGGTAACAACAGTCAAACAGTATAAGGGTAAGACAATTGCTCTCAAGACTAGTAAGCCAATCCCAAAGAAACAGATTGAGAATGTGCTCAAAGAGATAGACAAGACCCCAATCAGTAAAAACATGAAAGTTGGAGATGTCTTCATCAAAAATATTTTGCTTACTACTTCAGATATTGTAGTAACAGAAGTCAATGAATAAATAAAACAAGACCCTAGCATATTGCTAAGGTCTTTTTTTTGAGCAGTTATAATTACTTCTTGCTAAGCTCTTTGTCAAGCTTATGATAAGCATCTAGAGTGCCAATATCAACGGCTTTGCCAGCGAATTGATATAAGTGCACAGGTTTTCTTGTAGCTAGCCAACTTGCGAAGTTACCAGGAGCGTCTTTGTTATTGCCTTCATCAAGGTATTTGCGTATAAGCCTTGTTGTGTCTTTGGAGTAAAAGTAGAAAGCATACACTCCAATATTACTTGGTGGATTAGGTCCAGGTTTCTCTACCATTTTGGTTACAATACCGTCTTTGTCGACAACTGCGACACCAAAGTTCTTGCCTAAGTATTCAAGGTCGTCAAACTTGGTTCCAAGAACAGTATCTGTACCAATAGCCCTGTAATAATCATAATAATCTTTTAGTTTGAACGTAAAGTAGTTGTCAGATACCATAAGAAGTATCTCGTCATCAATCTTCTTCTGATCAATAGCAAACTGCGTGTCTCCGATAGCACCGAGTCTTGTCTCGTTACTGTATGTTCCATCATTGAGTACAGAAATCTTAAGTGAGCCTTTATAACCCTTCGCCCATTCAGAGAACTTATTGTAGAAGACATCGTTGCTAACAACGACTACTTCGTCGATGTCACGAGCAAATGTTTCTAACTCTTCCATTTGCCTATCGAGCATTGATTTGCCACCTATAGGCAACAGTGATTTTGGGGTGTTGATTGTAAGAGGATATAGCCTAACAGCATACCCTGCGCATAGTATTATTACTTTCATAATTTCTCCTAATTGTACTTGATATTAAAAATTGTCATATATTGTTGCGTCAGACAATATAGTGAAGTCTCCTGCGTAGTTGTTAAGAATATTTGTTACCTTGCTCGAATAATAATTCTCTCGTTGTGCATCTTCAGTATTGCCAGTCAATCTTTGAAGAAGGTATTGTGTCCTTGTCATTACAATATAGCCATTGGCGTTGATACCGAACTCAAAGACATAACTTGACACAAAGGTCTCGTTGTTCTGATAGAAAGCATTGTACCAATTGACAGCATCTGAACTAGTTGATCTATAATATGCAAGATATTCGTTCGATACGATATCGGCAGGGTCTGATATTCCACTAGTAGTTATTGTGAAGTTGCTGAGTTTCTTGCCTTTGAGAAGGCTGTTAGATTCGTTGACTTTGTTCTTCGTAACAATGCCTATCTGAAGGTTATCAGATCCAATATTTTTGTTATTTTGCTCGCATATTGCACCGATCAATTCTTGCATTGCAACTGTAGAACATACGGCATAATAATCTGCTGTGTATGGGAATGAGCTGTGGTCCGAACCTAGTAGGGATACTTTGCACATTCCATCTCCGAAGTACACATATTTAACTTTTTGCGCTGGTGGAGTTATGACAGATTGAGTTGATGAAGAACCAATTATGTCATAGCTTTTTTCTATAAGAGTTTTCAATTCCTCATATTCAACTTGTTGACCCGCGTGATCTGATACAAGCTGTTGTTTGAGTGCTATGTTTGAGTTAACACTACTCAAATCAAATACTGCTTTGTAATATGTTGTATTCTTAAAAGTTTTTGTCATAATACTTGTAGCATTGAGTCCTTGCATGTCAAGGTTGAGCATAGCAGATACTTGTTGAACTCTTGATTCGGTTGTTGAAGTGTCTGGAGTTATGGATCCTACAGAAGGAGCATCTCCAGTATATGAAGCATATTTGTTATTTCGATACAAAGTCTTAATTGTGCTGTCGTTGATTGTTGTAGACGAAAGAAGTGTCATACGCAAGCTGTCGGTTTTGTATTTATAATCCGTATTGACACTGTTGTTGATAACGGCCACACTGCCATCTTCTGCTAACCCTAAATAGTTAACGATAGACTCTTGAGAGATGTGCATAGCATTTAGATTGCTATTGAGCGAAGATGCTTGATTATAACTCGCTATCAACTGAGCAATAGTAATGTCTGAAGATTGATAATCAATGTCATCAAATGATTTCTCTCCACAGCCACTCAAAAATGCCAAGCAACAAAAACATATTGATAGTAATCCCACTATATATTTTTTCATAACACCATTCCTTTATTTTTTACCAAACAAGTGTAGATATCCGTATAATTTCTTTTTTGTTATCATCTTGAGCTGTGATATTTTTTACTATCTTGCCACAAGTCTGACATTTATAAACAATTTGATAACCTTTTTTGTTCGTATCAAGGCCTATAGGTTCAAGTAATCCACAACAGTCATTCGCCCTATCTCCTGGAAAAATGTCTACGTGAAGGCTGTATAAGCAATATGGACAATGATCCCTGCTTGTATATCCCAACGAATGTACTTGTCTCCCGCAATGAGAACATACGAAACCATCATCATTTTTTTGAAACCTACGAGTATTTTCCATAGAACAAGTTTAGCAACAAATTAAGTTTTTTGCAAATAAATACACTAATATATTTTTGTTACACAGTTAAGTTGACAAAAAAAAATAAAAAAGGTATACATATCTTATACAAAACGTAAACTATTATTTAGAACATTTACAAGTCAACTAGAGAGTTTTCTTATAGGATAACGGATGAAAAAAATACTTTATGGATTAATAATATCATTGATTGCTTTCAGTGTTGGATGGATTGCTTTTGCCAACACTGATTTTGCATATGCAGGCTCTCCTTCGGTTAAATCGACATATAGTGAGACAATCAGCACATACGATGTTGAAGAAGACTTGGGGGGATTGTTAGAGATATCTAGCATCATAGAAGACGATGGTGGTAACGAATACACTTGGAGTCTAGTTGATGGGGTAACAGAGCCTGTAACTGAGATTGCTTGTTCAACACAATCAATGATGGTCGAAGGAACTACATTTTATTATCAATCTGTGACTGATGTTAGCGATATTACAGTTGTAAGTAGTCAAGATCCAGTTGTTGATCCTTTCTTAGAGATAGAAGAGTCTCCAGGAAATCGTATTATTTATAACGACACCAGTCTGGTCTTCAATGTAGACAAAGATTTTGTTGGATCAATAGTATTGTATATAAGAATAGTTTTTACAGACGAATTGAATACATACACTACGTATTCAACAGTAACTTATGTTTATGATGACAGCGTGCCACCAGAGCCTCCAAGGGATTATGAGAGTCCAGTGCTTGCCTTCCAACAGTCAACTTACACAAGTGAGATAATAACCTCTACACCAACTATATCAGGGAACACAATTCATTTGAGTAGAGCTAAAGCAAAGGCTATGGTCAGCAATGATACTTTCTATGATTTTGTTTTGAGTTATGTCAACATTGACCTCAAAGATTATGCAGGAGAATTCATGTATCTTGGCGAAAGTAATACTCCTACTGCAATAACGACGCCATATGACTTAGATGCTTTTGTGTCGACAGCAGAACTTCAATTCGAAGGCTCTATAGTCTGGGTAAGTATATCCACTGATATCCAATATCTTCTCAAAAATACTGATGGCTATGTAATGGACGATGTTGATGAAGATAACATTCCAGAAACATATCGAAGTGCGGCAATAGGCGAGACACAACTCAAAATATATGTAGATTCTGATTATACACAACTCAATGTTAGACAAACTGATGCTGATGGCAATATTACAAGTAGAGTTGCTCCTATTACTCTTGCAGATGTCCCATATGGTGGACAGACAAGCATGTATTTTGTCCTAGAGAACGAGCACAATCAAATAATTGAGTTAGATACTGATAAGATCACGTGTTCATATACATCAGGTTCGGGACATAAATATTTGACAAAGAATGGTTCTGTATACACATTGAGAATTGTCCCAAGCTATACAGCCAATGCTGATGTAATAGTTGTGGGGATATCAGCCAATACAGGTTACTTGTACAATGGGGAGAGTATTATTGCAAATATAAATGTACAACTTAGGTGTGTTTATTCTGGGAATCCTACTCTTACTGTCAACGAACAGACACGAGCTTTTGACAAAACTGTACTAGCTGCCACAATCACTGAATGGAAAGAATCCGTATTTGTATCTGCTTCTGATGCAGTAGATGGCAGTATCGAAGAAAGTAGTGCAGTGTTTACTGTAACTGCGAACGCACAAACAATTGCTTATTCTGAGTGGATATCTCAGTATAATGGTGGAATTGGAAATTATGTTCTCAATATAATTGTAACCAATTCTGTTGGAAATAGTACTTCCAAAAGCGTAGCTTTTAGTATCAATAATAACAAGCCCGTTACTACTGCAATGACAATGAATAATCAGTACGAGTATGAAGCAGCTGCTACAAGTTCATTCTCAGCAACGGATAGTGATGGCGACATATTAACATATCATGTGACAGCAACACCTAGCAATATCGTGAATATCCAACAAGAAGTTGCAGGTGGTACTTGTAATGTCACTATCACAAACAAGCCTAATCAATACGGATCTGTTACAATCACATATTGGGTCGATGATGGTATAGAGGAGTCAACAAGAAGAGATTTATCAATAAGATTTTTAGAATATGTCGATACCGTTCCTCCGGTTCTCACATTGAACAACACAAGCTATGTTGCTAGGAAGAATACCCCAGTCAATCTAATATCGTTTGTACAAAGTGTTTCTGATAATAATCCGGCCGTTACTCTAACAACTGCTGACGTTCAATACGGTTTTGTTTCTACAACAGCTAACACAGATGCAAGGATTATTGATGGCAACCTAATAATATACAAATCAGGCGAATATAGGATAAAGTATTGGGTATCAGACGGCAAATACAATTCACAAGAAAAAGTTCTTGTTGTATCAGCTACCAATACGGTCCCTACTGCTAGCAATATAAATGTATCCAAAAGTTATGCAGAGCCAATTCGCGTTACGTTAAGTGGCGCAGATGCAGACAACGAAGATTTTATATACAAGTTGGCACCAGCGAAGATCTATACTTTGGGCGATGTTGAGATACCAGCAACGGTGATCATTGATCCACAAACGGATGCATTAGTAGTTACTCCTAGTCAAGTATATATTGGTGTCGGTAAGGTACAATATTATGTCCAAGACATCGAGGGTGATACAAGCACAACGGCTACTGTTACTATCTCAATAGTAGATGATGTGTCTCCGGTGGTAATATGTAACACGGCCCTTCCTACAACTTTCTTGACAGAGAGAGAATATAGTAGTTTTGACTTGACTGCATACTTCACAGGGGTTGATGCGATAGATGGAGCTATTACGCCTGTCATAACTGGTACGGTTGATCTTAATACTGTTGGTGAGTATGTAGTTACATACTTGTTCAAAGACTCCAAAGGCAATGCAGTACCTATCACAGATACGACAATTACTTTTGTTGTAAAAAAAGGCGACAAGCCAGTCATTACCCTTATTGCTCCAAGCACATCTATTGTTAAGGGACAAGAGTTCAATATATATGACTTCATATACTCTATATCAGATACAGAAGATGGAACTATAAGTCAAGGCTTCGGAACTAACAATAAGATAGCAATCTCCGGAGATACAGTTGATGTCAACAAACCAGGCACATATAAGATATATGTCGCATACGAAGACAGCGATGGCAACTTGGCTTCAACTCAAGAGTTTGTGTTGACAATCAAAAAACCCGTTAATGTGCTTTTGATAGTTTTACTCTCCGTTGGAGGAGTGTTATTAATAGCAGGTGCATATATCACATATAGAATTATAAGGTTCAAAAGAATATCAAAAATATAAGCAAGGCTTCTAGTAAGCTTTGCTTTTTTGTTCAATCGTTTTACTTGTTAGTAAAAAAATGTTAAAATTGGGGCAGAATAGCAAAGGAGGGTGGCAAATAATGAAAGTAGACAAAAAGTTGGTTGAACTTGAGAATAGTTTTGGAGATTGGTTTGATGGGAAGTTTGAGACTCCTACGATGACCAAGGAGTTGTATCCTTATACAAAGATGTTCTCTCCAATCAGAGTCAACAAACTCACCATTAAGAATAGACTTGTAATGGGACCTATGGGCAATATATGTATGTGTGATGAGACAGGTAGACCTAACCAGAAGATGTTATCATACTTCGAAGCAAGGGCTAAGGGTGGAGTAGGACTCATAACTACTGGGCTTATCCCAACTACACATGGCATAGATACTTCTATAACAGAACTTGGCAAGCTCACATACTTCCCAAGGATTGATCGTAGCCGTACAGTATTCGCTGGATGGAGAGATCTTGCACACAATATCCACGCATACGGATCTCAACTATTTATTCAGCTTACAGCTGGACTTGGTAGAGTTGGCAATCCACAATGCCTTATCACACAACTCAAACTTCCAGTATCTGCATCTTCTAATCCAAATTATTACATTCCACAGATTCCTTGTATGAGATTGTCTGGTTGCAAGATAAAGAAGATTATTAAGAAAACTGGACAAGCAAGTGCCGATGCTAAGGCTTGTACAATAGATGGGGTATACCTTCATGGACATGAGGGGTATCTAATAGAGCAACTTACCAATCCTGCATTTAATAGAAGAAAGTTGGGGAGATATTCTAACTACCAACGTTTTGGAATCGATATGGTCAAAGAGATTCGCAAACGCTGTGGTGCTAACTATCCTATAATGTATAGAATAGACTTATCGCTAATGCTCAACGAGACATATGGCGAAGAAATGAAGAATATCAAGAGTCTTCGTAAGTTTACCAATGGCAGAACAATAGAACAAACCTTAGAATATATGAAGAACCTTGTTAGTGCAGGCGTAGATATGTTTGACGTTGACCTAGGTTGTTATGACAACTGGTGGTTGCCTCATCCACCTGCTTCTATGCCATCGGGGTGTTTCCTCGATATTGCAGAGATTGCTAAGAAGTACTTTGCAGACAATAACATTAAGTCCAATGCAGGGCAAGAAGTGCCAATCGTAGCAGTTGGCAAACTAGGATATCCAGATTTGGCAGAAAAAGCTCTTAGAGACAACAAGTGCGATATGATAATGCTAGCAAGACCACTACTTTCTGACCCAGATTGGCCGAACAAAGCCTATGCTGGCAAAGTGGAGAATATCAGACCTTGTATAGGCTGTCACGAAGCGTGCATCAAAGAGTTCGTTGAAGGTGGACATCCACAATGTGCTGTATGTCCTACAACTGGTTTTGAAGATGAGCTTGGAGTGTTAGCAAAAGCAATTGACCCCAAGAAGATTGCAGTCATTGGAGCTGGCCCTGCTGGCGTAGTAGCTGCAGAGACTTTGCTCAAACGTGGACATTCAGTAGACTTGTATGAGAAAAGTTCAAGAATTGGTGGCAATCTAATACCAGCTGGTGTACCAAAGGTTAAGTATGAAGTAGCCAATTATGTTAAATATCTAGAGAATGTAATTGACGAGTGTAAGAAAAATAAGGCATTTGAACTTTATCTTAACAAAGAAGCAACCGTAGAACAACTCAAAGCCAAGCATTATGATGGTATCATAGTGGCAACAGGTACTAAGATGGTTAATGTTCCTATCAAGGGTATAGACAATAAGAATGTCCATACCGTAATAGATGTTCTCAAAGATAAGTCCATAGTGGATAAGGCAAAGAACATTGTTATCATCGGTGGTGGAGATAGTGGTTGCGAGACAGCACATATGCTTGCTTATGAGTTGAATAAGCATGTTGAGATTGTTGAGATGCTACCAACACTTATGACGTCTTCCTGTACAGCCAACCGTGGACATATCCTTCACTATCTTGAGAAGAAGGGTGTCATAGCACACAACTGCTCTTCGGCTAATGAGATCAGAGAGCATAGTGTGGTTATTGGTAAGAATGTGTCCAAGACTGTACCTAATCCATACAATACTTGGCAACCAATATTACCAGAGAACGTTAACAACCCACTAGCCCCTAAGATAAAGAAAGATATCAAGGAAGTTGAACTTCCAGCAGATATTGTACTAATGGCAGTAGGAACTGTATCAGATAATACTTTATACTACGACCTTGTTAAGAACAATGTTGCAGGCGAGATATATAATGTTGGAGATTGTTTCCGTCCAGGCAAAGTGTTCGGTTCGGTCAAAGGTGCATATAGAACTGCACGCAACATATAGGAGGTAGTTATGGCGAAGATGAAATTGACCAAACAAGAAAAAGATATCTTGAATGGAAGCGAAGGCGAGGTCAAAGCCAAGATAATGAAGACTCTTGTTCAATTCGGAGAGATATTTGGTGCAGAAAAACTTGTCCCTGTATCTCATGATGGACATCTTGTAACTTCTTTTGGGATAGGACTTTTGAAACCATTATTCAAGACCATGGACGAGATAATAGGAGCAGGGCTTAAGACCGAGCATCCTTTTACACTTGACCCAAGACCTATTGATTATAAAAATGTAAAGTGTTCGATTTTGGACAAACTCATATTCAGCAAGATAATGTATTCTAAACAGAAGGCATATGAAGAACAATTGAGTAAGGTTGGACTTAGAGATTCGGACTCCTTCACTTGTACTAGTTATCTCCTTGAGAATGATAACATTCCAAAGTATGGCGAAGTCTTGTCTTGGGCAGAAAGTTCGGCTGTAGTATATGCCAACTCTGTCCTTGGTGCAAGATGCAATCGTAATAGTGGCATGTTAGATCTTTTTGGTGGCATTATTGGCAAAGTCCCATATTTTGGACTACTTACCGATGAGGGGCGTAAAGCAAGTTATGTTATAGAAGTCAAGACAACTAGCCTTCCTGAGGCACAGATCTTGGGTAGTGCTATTGGACTCAAAGTTATGGAGGCCGTTCCTTATGTCAAGGGACTAGATAAGTTCTTGGGACATATGCTTGATGAAAAAACTTGTTCGTATCTCAAAGACTTCGGTGCAGCTACTGCTTCTAACGGCGCTGTTGGACTATATCATATAGACAAGCTCACACCAGAAGCAGTGAAGTTGGGTAAGGATCTTATAAGACCTGATGCTATTAAGTATGTAATAGATGATGCTGAACTAGAAAGAGTCAAAGCAAGTTATCCTATTATGTGGAAGGATGCAAATGCAAAGCCTGAGAGATGTTTTATTGGCTGTCCACATTTGTCTTATGAACAATTGCTCAGTTGGACTTCTCGTATAGAAGAGGGACTAAAAAAGAGTGGTAAGAAAAAAGTTGTTATAAGAACGATTATGACAACATCTCCAAAGGTGCTTAAGAAGTTTGTGACAAGTCAAGAATACAACAAGTTGCTAAGCTTTGGAATCAAACTATCCAATATATGTCCACTTATGTATACCAACAATCCAATTGCTGGTAAAAAGCCTATCATAACCAACTCTAACAAACTTCGAACATATTCAAAGAGTAGATATTTTACCGATGCAGAGATAACAGAACTTATCTGTGGTAGCAAAAAAATTACAGATTTTGCAAAAAAGTGCAATTGTGGTTGTGGCAAATCAACTTGCAAATGTATGGAGGGCAAATAGATGGAAAAGAAAGTATTCAAAGGTAGAGTAATTACAGCTGGTGAGTATAAAGGCAAATGTATTGTTTCTCACAACGGAGTTAATACTCTTGCTACGTTCCAAAAAAGTGCGTTAAAAAATGCTAAACAAATAATAGGTTCTGATCAAAACAATCCAGATGTATTCGGCAAGAATCTCACAGGCATTGCATTGTGTCTACCTCAGACTATTGGCTCTACAACGGGAGGTCTAGTCTTACAGACAATATGTAGTATGAAGATCAACCCAGCAGCATTGCTATTCAGCGAAGACATAGACTCTCTCGCTGCAAGTGGAGTAGTGCTAGCAAGCGTTTGGGAGAACAGTCCAATAATAGCAATCGACAAATTGGGCAAAAAGTTCTTGGAATATACAACTAGCGATGATATAATAGAGATATCACAAGACGGTACAGTTACCGTAATAAAAGAAGGAAAATAACAATGATATTAGATGAAATAAACAAAGCAAATGTCGAAGCAATCAAAGCAAAGGATCAGAATGCAAGAAGTATATATAGTGTTATAAAGAACAAGGCTTTGCAAGAGACCATAAGGAAAAGAACTGCAGGTGGAGAACTTGTTGATGCCGATATGGTTGCTATTATTCAAAAAACTATCAAAGAGCTTACCGAAGAAGCAGACAATTATTCTAAGGCTGGTAATCTCCAAGAGCATGATAAGATAATGACACAGAAAGCTTTGATAGAAAAGTATCTTCCACAAATGCTCAGTATAGATGAGATAAAGAAGATTATCCTTGCAATGACCGATAGAAGCATTCCAACTGTTATGAGATATTTTAAGAGCGAGTATGCAGGCAAGTGTGATATGAGACAAGTTCAAGATGTTCTCAAAACTTTATAGAAAATAATGCGTAACAAAAAAACAGGCATCTGCCTGTTTTTTATTATTAAAATTATTTGATAATATACTTCCAACCCGGTTGCCACTTGTGTTCTATTCTCCAATCGCTAGCTATAGCTTGTTCCCAAGTAATCTTTTTTGTCATAACATCTAAGGCAAGTTGAGGTGCTTTGTGAGCAACTATTGCAACGCTTTTGCCATCGTAATATTTTTTTAGATAAGCACAAAAACTTCTGATTCGTTTTTCTACATCTTTTAAGCATTCGCCATTAGGAAATTTCTGCTCGATATGACTAGCATAATCTGCGAGCTTACTATCCTTTCCGTTGTATTCGCCATAATTACATTCACGTATTCTCTTGTCTTTTTTGATACAAATCTCTCTATTATAAAAGTTAAGCTTTGCACTCTCTATTGCTCTAGTAAGGTCAGAACAAAATACAACATCAAAGTATTTATCTTTGATGGTCTTCGACAACTCAATACCTTGTTGTATGCCCTTGTCACTAAGTTCTCCGGGATTCCAGCCAGTAGAAAGTTTGGTTAGATTGTCTGTTGTAGTCCCGTGTACAAAATACGTAATTGTAACCATAGTTGAACTCCTTTTATCTAAAAAAAATATTATCATAGAAAAAGGTTTTTGTCATATGTTTGTAACAAAAAAACAGGCATCTGCCTGTTTATTTTTTTACAAACTTATTATTGGAACGAATGTACTTTGTCCACTTGATGTAACCATATGTTGTATTGGTTAGATATCCGAGTGTAAGTACAAGCATAATGTATTGCCCACTTAGTATCCATAATACACCTTCAAGTATTGTATAAATGTACCACGCTATCCACTGTTCTCGATATCTCAAGAGTATAAGCACACCATTGGATATACCAACTCCAGCAGTAAGAGCATCAAGATATGTGTCTTCGCCTCCAACCAAGGTTAGTAGATATCCGGCAAGTACAGCAAAAGCCATTATTCCCAAGATTGCCATAATAGTATCTTTGACGTTAAGTTTGCGAACAGCTGTGAGGTGAGCATCAAGATTGTCTTTGTGACGGGTCCAGTCGATGAAGCTCACTATATCTATTGGTATCCAGAATACTATAGTAATGATAGCGCTTGCGTAATAATGCAATACAAAGCAAATAATAACTTCTGTTACTTCAACAAAAACCACGGATACTATGAAGTTCCACCTGCTTTGCTTGGATATGAGTAGTTCGCAAGTAATACCAGCAACTAATGCTATCAAAGAGCATATCATAAGCAATAAGCTAGAAGAATCTTCATCAGGTAGAACGATTGCAAGTGTTACTCCTGCTATTATTAGTATTGCTAGCCATAGCTTCTCATATAACGAGAAGTATCGCCAAACCTTAACTATTATATTAGATTTGTCTTTTGATTTTTCCATTCCTATGTTGTAGCAGATTGTGATGCCAAAAGTCAAACAACTATTATGGATTTTGTTGTGTAAAGCCAAAAAAAAGTAACCACAATGGTTACTTTATTTATTCAATTAGTTATGTTTAAGATATTCTTCATATGTTGCATATTTGTCATAAACTTTTTTGTCATTGATTTTGATTATACGATTGGCAACAGTTTCGACAATCTCTTGGTCGGATGAAGCGAATAGCATTGGTCCCTTGAAGGAAGTCATTGCTTTGTTGAGTGCTGTAATGCTTTCTAGATCAAGGTGATTGGTTGGTTCATCTAAGATGACAACGTTGCCTTGTTCTAGCATAAGTTTGCTGAGCATACAACGAACTTTTTCTCCACCACTTATGACACGAGCAGATTTGAGAGCTTCTTCGCCACTAAATAACATTCTACCAAGCCAACTTCTTAAGTATGTACCATCTTTTTCTTTGCTATATTGACCAAGCCAGTCAGTTAGAGACAAATCCGTCTCGAACATATCATCATATGTTCTTGGCATATATGTTGGGATAATTGTCTTGCCCCATTTGACAGATCCGGTATAATCTTTGTCTTTGCCCATGAGAATATCAAACAATGCAGATATTGCATTGACATTATCGCTAAAGAAGGCAATCTTATCATCTTTGTTAAGAGTAAAACTTATATTAGAGAACATCCCAGGCTTAGACAAGTTCTGTACCATAAGTACGTCATTGCCTATCTGCCTTTCGTATTGGAATGCTACATAAGGATATCTTCTCGAACTTGGCTTTATATCTTCAAGCGTTATTTTCTCAAGCTCCTTCTTCCTTGAAGTTGCCTGCTTGCTCTTCGATGCATTGGCAGCAAATCTCGCAATGAAGTCTTTGAGTTCGGCAGCCTTGGCTTCAAGTTTTTTGTTAGTTTCTTTCATCTGTTTTTGGATAAGCTGACTTGTCTCGTACCAGAAGTCATAGTTGCCAAAGAATATTGTTATCTTACCATAATCGACATCACAGATATATGTGCAGATCTTGTTAAGGAAGTGTCTATTGTGAGAGACTGTAATGACCGTGTTCTCAAAGTTGAGAAGGAAGTTCTCTAACCACACGATAGTCTTAGCATCTAAGTTGTTAGTAGGTTCATCGAGAAGAAGTATGTCTGGATTGCCGAACAATGCTTGAGCAAGCAATACTTTGACTTTAAGTTTTGGGTCAAGATCATGCATAAGGGTATCGAAGTATTTGCGATCTATACCAATATCGCTGAGCAAGGTTTCTGCATTGCCTTCAGCTTCCCATCCACCGAGTTCCAAAAACTCTTGTTCAAGCTCTGCTGCACGTATACCATCAGCATCGCTAAAGTCAGACTTTGAATACAACTCATCTTTTTCTTTGGATATATCCATAAGGCGTTTATGTCCTAGCATAACAGTATTCTTGACTGTCTCGTTGTCGTAAGCATTCTGATTCTGTTGAAGAACAGACATTCTCTCATTTTTGTCTATGCTGATAGTTCCTCTAGTAGTATCAAGTTCTCCAGACAAAAGCTTGAGAAATGTTGATTTGCCTGCGCCATTGGCACCGATTATACCATAGCAGTTGCCTTTGGTAAACTTAAGATTAACGTCTTGGAACAGTTTGCGACTGCCGAAACTAAGCGATACATTGTTGACTTGTAACATTATTATCTCCTAAATATTTATCATTGTAGTTTAATTCTAACTTAACTAATCGACCTTGTCAACAAAACATTAGAACAATTGCTTGGAAGTATCACATATATAGTCTAAGATAGGGGAGTATATATTATGAGTCCAGAGGAAATAGTAAGTCTAGGAACGTCGATAGCAATTGCCATCACTTGCGACAAAAGCATTGCTGAGATAGCAGAAATACGAAATATTGTAAATCAAATCAATACTACCGTACAGAATATTTATAACCAACATATTATCAATAAAAAACTTTAACCAAGTTATTCTTTGGATGTTTTGCACAAAAAATAGTCAAAAAGCCTACTTTTATCAATAATTTTGCGTTTTTATATTTACAATTTGATAATTGTGTGGTAATATATACTCAACCAAATTAAGGGGGAAATCAAATGAAAAAATTTATTGTTTTGATTTTAGTACTTGCAATTTTTGGAGGCATAGGATATTTCTATTTGAGCAATAGTATGGTTATGACTGCTATGTTCTCACAGAATACCAACAAAGTTATGATAATGCATAACAAAGCTTATAACAAGATATCCGAATATAAAGGATACAATTTAACATTTACTCAGAAGACTTCAACTGGTGATGGCGTTGAGAAGACAATATTCTCCTCAGACATCAAGATTAAGAAAGTTGAAGGTGGATATGATATGAGAGCCGATGTCACCAACAAGTTGGGAGAGACAGAGACTTCTCCTACTTACTTCTTCTCTCAGACAGAAGGTAAGTTGTATACATTGGTTGGCGAAAGCAAAACTTTTGTAACAGCAACATTTGCTGATGCTCTTGTAACAGTAACAAATAACAACTCTGCAGAGATCTTGAGATTCATGGATTATGAGAATCTTGGCAAACTCACAGAAGAGACAGTTGCAGAGAACTTTGCTTCTTGTGCTATCACTGGTAAGTTCAGCCCACTATTCATTGGTTGTAGACTTGCTTGGCAGACAGAAGCAACTGCTGAAGGCGCATATGTAAGAAGTTGTGAGAAGATTGATGCAGCTTGTACTTTGAGAGAGCAATATTCAATCATCCATCTTGACGAAGACAACTATGTATCTCTTAGTTACAAGGTTAACAAACCTGGCAAGAAAGTATCAGTTGCATTACCAACTGACCTAGATGCATACGTAGCTGCTTAACTAATAAATATTAACGCTAGCTTATTGGCTAGCGTTTTTTTATGAAAAATATTGTAATTATATTTATCTCGACTATGTAATAAAAATGACCATATGTAATGGTCATTTTTTTATAAACACAGCAACAGTTTCGACGTGTGGTGTCTGAGGAAACATATCATATGGCTGAACAATAGATATTGTGTAATCATTATCAAGGAAGTATTTGCTATCCCTTGCAAGAGTTTGGGGATTACAAGAGACGTATATTATTTTGTTTGGCTTGCTCGACACTATTGTTTCGAGTACTTTGCTGTCGCAACCTTTTCTTGGTGGATCTAGTATGATAGTTGAATTAGAGATTTTTTTGATAAGCTTAGGGAGTTCAACAGAACAATCCCCATTGATATTGATAAGATTTTTGATGCCATTCTGCTTGGCTAGAAGATCTGCGTCAATCGTTGCTTGAGGTATTATTTCTACACCATAGCATTTGGTTGCCTTGCGAGCCACGATGCTCGACATAAGCCCAGCACCACTGTATGCATCAATAACAGTATCACTTGAATCAATATTGTCCAACACTTGTTGATATATCTTGGTCTTGATCTCGTCATTGACTTGGTAGAAACTTGCATTGGATATAGGGTGGACAATGCCAAAGTCATTACCTTCAAGAGCTTTGATTCCATACAGATGGATCCAATTATCGGACAGAATAACATTGCTATTGTTTGTGTTGATGTTGATATTAAGCCCAGCAATAGGAAAATGTTTTTTCAACTCATTGTACAAAGATCCTGCTTGTGGTAGAGCCTTGCCATTTACAACTACGGTAACAAGCAATTGATTATTGATATTCCTTGCAACTATATGACGGACAAGCCCTTTGGAAGTATTCTCATCGTATAGAGAAATATTGTTAGTCTTGATATAATCTTGAAGAATCTGCACAAGGGGTTTAACCCATTCTTGTGTTATCGGACAATCGCTTATCTCTACTATGTTATGAGTATTCTTGCGATACATACCGATAGTGCCATTGCCAGATGGTAGAGCAATCTTGTTGCGATACCTCCACTCAGTACTTCCTATGCAAGGGAAGACCTCCAAATCAATTTTTGCATTATTATGGAAAGCTTTTTGTACTATGTGAGTCTTGAATGCAAGTTGACTTTTATAATTCATATGTTGAAGAGCACAACCTCCACATTTGCCATAATACGGACATCTTGGTTGGACCCTATCTTGAGATGTGGATAACACTTGAGTTACTTTGGCGATAGCAAACTTAGACTTTGTGTTGATAATGGTAGTTTCGACTTGCTCTCCAACAAGAGCGTTGGGGACAAATACAACTTGTCCATCTACCTTAGCAACCCCATCTCCGTCATCGTTAAGATCAATAATGTGTAAATTGATTTTATCATTTTTGTTCAATGCCATATATAACCCTCTATTCAAGCACAAGAGTATCATTATTTGACTTTTATGTCAATGATAGCTATGGCTAATAATTAAAAAATCTAGTATTGACAAACCATAACCGATAAGATAAACTACATAATATAGAGAGGAGATATATTATGAGTGAAAAAACTGTTGTAGATATATATAATATCTTTGCGATTGCAGTTAACCAGAATTATGTAAAACAATTAAGAGATTTTAGAAAATATGACAAAGAGCCAAGCAAATATGATAGGCAGATTACTCTTAATGATATGTTCAATTTGGTACATACCATCACAAAGAGCCTTATTGATAATGGAGAAAGTGGAGACTACTCATTTGACTTATTGGCTTTTGACAAACTAGAGAATGGATTTGATGACTATTTTACATTGATTCATAATGAGCGCGGTATGACATTTGAGCTAAAAGAAGAGTTTGACAAAGATTTGCGTAATTTTTATCAAGAATATTCTGGACAAAGTTTAGAACAACTTGAAGATTGTACTGCTGGAGTCAATGAGCTTCTTGGAGTATTCCCTGTACAGATGAGCGAGGCTTTTTATAACGGCGTTCAAGATCAACTAGAGACATATTGCAAGAACGGTATGGACGACAATCCAAGCTTTGTTGATGTGCAATAATCCATATAATGGTATCATATAAGTAACGGTGTTATTATAATAATTCAAAACGTAATGAGGTTTCATTGCGTTTTTTGTTTGTCTTGTACAATAATTTTTGTTACAATGAACGTATAAAGGATAAAAAGTATGAATACAAAACAGAATCAAGAAGAATTCATCAGATTGTATAAAGAGAATATTACTAGGAAAGGGTCGGAAGAATTGCTTGCCTACTTACAAGGAAGTGATTTCTTTGTTGCTCCAGCTAGTACGAGATTCCATTCTTCAGAAGAGGGTGGTTTGTGCAAACATAGTCTTAATGCATATTATAGATTCGCAAGGAATGTCAAGAACGAATATGGCGACAAGTGGCAAGATAAGATTTCTGCAGAAAGCTTAGCGATAATTGGACTATTACATGATGTATGCAAAGTGTACTTTTACAAAACAGACTACAGAAATGTCAAAGAAGAAGGTATATGGGTACAAAAGCCTTACTATACGGTTGAAGACGCTCTTCCTTATGGACATGGAGAGAAGTCAGTATATATTATCAGTGGATTTATGAAACTAACTAGGGAAGAAGCTATGGCAATCAACTGGCATATGGGAGGCTTCGATCCAAGGATAAAGAATGGTAATGTATCCATGGCAGACGTGTACTATAATTATCCATTAAGTTTTATTTTTCACACATCGGACGATCAAGCGACCTATCTTGATGAAAAAAATAAGGAGTAATAGATGACAATAAAAGAGTGGTTTGTTGAATATTCTGAGCGCTTGCCGAGAGACGCTTTTATGTTCAAAGGGCTACATTTGTACAATCTTATTGCTGTAGTTCTCCTAGCGATTGTTGCGGTAATAGTGTTCTTATTTATTAGCAAAAAAGCACAAAACATAATTTTGTATTGTGTAGCTTCTATCTATTTGTTCTCATATGTTTTGATATCTATTTCTAGAATAATAAGAGGGACGTTTTCGGTCGATACAATCTTGCCTTTTGACTTCTGTGGCATAGTGATATGGGCGACTATGATAGCTGTGTTTTTTAGACAAAAATGGCTCAATGAGTTTATAGCTGTTGGAGGACTGTTTGCGTCCGTTGTGTTTATTGCATTTCCAGAAGTCGGTTTTGGAGCAGCGACTTTACACTTCGACGACTTGTATAGCATTGTTATACACGACTTGATGTTTATTACTTCAATTATTTACTTTTTCCCCAGATTTTCTGACTTACGATGGCAGACCTTGTATAGACAAGCTATTTGTTTTGGCTTCTGTTGTTTAGAGGCAACTATCCTTGACTATTGGATCTATCCAGACTCGAATTATATGTTCTTAAAAAACAGCCCAATCAATATCAATTTGGGACGCTTTCCGTATATAATAGTTTTGGCAATAGTAATGATATCTTATGTAGTAGGGGTGTATTTTGTTGCCTGGCTAATAAGAGTCATAAATAAAAAGTTGAAGAATAAAACAATAAATACCCAAGATATAAGCTTGATTACACAAAGAGCAAGCTCTTCTGAAGAAATAAATAACTCTAATATAGAGGTAAATATACCAAAAGAAAAAAGTTAAGGAATAAATATAATGCAATTAAAACTTCTTAATTATTATAAATTGTTATCATCTTTTGCAAGCTCACTTGTGGGCTCATTTATTTCTCTTATTATATACAAAGCAACGGGTTCGTTGTTGCTTGCATTTCTGTATATAGTTGGACATAATGCATTTACTATAATTTTTGGGCTTATATTTAGAAAACTTGTTATGAAATGCCCACAAATATTCTTAGTACTCAAAGTTATACCTCTTACGGGCTTGTACTTATCCTTACTTATCGTACCTCACAATATGTGGCTCGGAGTATCAATGTGTGCCATATTCAATGGTTTTGCTGCGATGGCTGGTAATATTGGCGAAGAGGCAATATTCAGTTATGCTAACAAAAACATGTCCAATAGCTCTTCAAAATTATCAACATTCAATATCTTTAACAAGTGTGGACTTATAACTTCTCAGCTTCTTGGTGGACTAGTATTGCAAAAACTACCTACATATATTTGTTTGATAATGGCAATAGCACTTACATTCATTGCTACAACTCCATTGTTGATATTTTATTTCAAAAATCGCAAGAATCCTGGATTTAACAAAGACCTTATATCCAATGCAGCAATTGAGTTGGAAAAACAAGGCAAACCAAGTTCGGCTATAAGCAAGCAAATATTATCTAGGTATTCTGTAGTGCTTGGATTGACTAACTTCATCAATGTGTTTTTACATGGATACAATCTATATTTGTTCATAAAGCTTGATATGTATTATATAGCGGGTATTATTGCGGCAGTTATCAATCTTGGAGGCATGATAGGACTCATTTGTTATAAGCTAATAGATAAGAGATTTGATTCAACTATATTTGCAAGCATTTTTTCTATCATGGGTGGAGTTTCAATAATTGCTATTCAATTCTTATCATCAATATACGCAATTGTGCCACTTATGGCAGTTACGGGCTTTGCATTCTCACTCATCTACATATTTGTCAGAGGTCGAATGCTATCTAAGCTCAAACTGGTGGGAGGGGGTAACGATTCGGCATTCTGGAAAGAATCTGCGACTTGCTCTGTAAGAATAATATATGCTGGCGTTGGTATGAGTGGAATATTCTTGGCCTTTTTCTCTATTATGGGGGCAGGGTTGTTCCTCAGTGCTTGGATGATACCTCACAATGAAGAAAAGACTAGAAAACTTATGATTGACTACATCAATCAAAACGAAATCAGTTCATAAAAAAAGCACCTAGCAAAAGGTGTTTTTTTTATTCGTCTTGAACTGGGACAACGGGTGTCATTAGATAAAAATCTTTATCAAAAAGGCTTTCTTCTATAGTCTTGTTAATATCATAATCGCAGGACATATTTATAGCACTAATAATAGGTGTGGAGTCAGTAGGTGGTAGTTGCGTTTTTTCATAATCTAACAATTTATATCCGAGATGCGTATAGACTTCTACAAGCTTTGAATATTGATCACAATAATCAATAACTGAACCATCACTATCTTGCATATCGCTAGTAGGCGCTACCACAAGCTCAATATGCCCTATTCCTTGGTGTGCATAACAAGATTTTGCACAATTCATAAGAGTTCTGCCTATACCTAATCCTTGATAGTCAAACGCAGTTTCGAATACATTAATAAGACCTTTGTGAGTTGTTCTTGTAATACATATTTCACCAACTTGCACATAGTCGTTATCAGATAGAGCATAAGCATAGAAGGTTCTACAACTCTTTTTTGGAAGTGACACAACAAAAATTGATAGATTGTCAAGCCCAACTTCTTCATATCTTGCGTTTGGACAAATGCCTTTTATATTATCAAATATTTGTTGAGAAAATAGTTCTCTTTGTGCGTTATTGTTATCCATATGAGTATATTAGCACAAGAATGTATGTTTTTCAATACCAAACTTTTTAGAAAATGTAATTATTTGTAATTGTAACATTTATGGATATATAAAAATTTGTAAACAAAATTATTGGAAAAATGTAAATATTGTTGTATAATTATTTACAAGAAGAGGAGGCGCGTTATGATAATAGCATTAGCGATTGTAAGTGGAATAGAGTTTCTTGCTCTTATGATGATACTAGGAGTTTATCTTAAGCTTAAGGCAGAGAAAAGAATTGTGATAGAGAAAAAAGGTGTAAGATATACTGTATCTGACAAGACTAAGACTGAAGAAGGCGATATTGTTGCTACTTTTGTTAAGGGAGATATTATATTGGTGCCAGATCAGATCTACAAAGTCAATAAGCAAGGACCTATCAAACCAGGCAGATATAACATATTGTCTACACAAGATAATTTTGCCAAAGTGAATATTAAGATTAATGGAGTTGCAAGAAGTCAAGCTCACGATAGTGGCATTGTTTTTGCTGAAGGCGACATAGTAGTTGCTCCCAACGTATCTGTTGTTTTGAGATAATATGATTTTGTACATAATAAATATCGGGTAGCATAATCTACTATCAAGGAGATAGGTGTTTTTTGAGAATAAAAAAATGGTTTTTATGCCTTACATTATTGTTAATAAGTTGTTGTGCAGTTGTTGTTACAGGTTGCGAAAGTACTGATGAGTCAGAAGTAAAGCAAGTATATGCGACACAAAGTTTTTTTATGTACAACACTACGGCAGATTATTGTATTGATAGTGAATCAGAATTTGAAAAGTTTGTTTGGTACAACATTCTTTATCGCAAATCAAATGTAGAGTTTTATAAGAACTTCAACAGCGTTTATTCAATAGAGACTTTGACAAAGCGAGCAATAGAGAGTTATCCAGAATATAATGGCATTAACACACAATCAGTATATTCGTCGGCAGTCAAGGGCAAAGTCTATCGCATACTCAAAGATGTTACTTATTATCTAGAGAATGACAAGTTAGAAAGTGATGCAATTGTTAAGTCCGTTGCAAGTGTAGGTAATGCAAAGTACACTTATGATGATTATACGTTGACATATTCTGCTTTCGGCACCGATACCATACTAGATACTCTTAACGGCACGGACAGCGCTTTTGCTAAGACCTTTGAGACAGAAACTCATACCAGAGACTTTCCAATAGATGACTGTGAAGGGATAGAAGTTGGCAATAGCGAGCAGTTGTGTATGGCGACGACTTACGGCAAGAAGCCAATTATCAAAGATAACAATAGCGTAGTTGCTACTATATACAACAATGCAAGAAATATATTGTCGCAGATTAACACTGATGAAATGTCAGACTATGACAAAGTTAAGAATATCTATGATTATATCATTGGACATAACGTATATAACAATACGATTATATCCTATATGAATAAATCCAAAGATTTTTCGCAAAAGACATATGGCAATTATAGTGATTTTTATCTAGAAGGAATACTATACGATCTTGACAAACAAGTTGCAGTCTGCGATGGAATATCTAAGACATTTGCTTTACTATGCAATATTGAAGGGATTGAGGCTATCAAAGTCAATGGCGAAGTCGAATCAAGTACTGGCTATGGCGACCATGCATGGAACAAAGTCAAGCTTGGAGATAATTGGTATTGTGTAGATATTACTTGGGCTGACTATACTTATAATGGCGAAGATCCAGAAGATTCTACCAAGACAGTTACCAATGAAGCGGCTACGCATATGTACTTTTTGGTCAGCGACGAGACATTGAGAGTTACAGCTAATAGGCAAGAATCTTGGCCAGCTAATTCCCCAACAACTGTAGACTATGATTATTATACCAACACAACTTTGACTTCCCCAGAAGATGATTCTTTGAGTCAAAGCATGATTGTAAATAATAGAGCAGAGCTTCGCAAGCTTATATCAATTGCAGATGAGTTAGAGATGTCAGGAGTTGAGATATTACTTACAGACGAATACTATGATGCAATGGATAACATCGAGGATAACTTAGACCGAGGTTGGATAGAACACGGCGACAATAAGATATCTATAAGCACAATGAATGATTCTTTACATGACTATTCTTATACTGCATTTGTCTATAATGAAGAAAGTTATGCTATTAAGAATGAATCGATTGCATCCGACGCATTAGCCGTATACAAAGTCTTCTATATCAACAATATCGCTGTGGATTATACCAAAGTGTCTGATGTTGGTGCAGATGGTAGTTTTACAATTGGCGAAGAATCCTTCACATATATTCCATGCCAACAAGACAATGAAGGAGATTTATATAGGACAGAGCTAGGGTACAACACTCCTAGCGTCAAGAGAATATCATATGTATGTTATGACAACTTCCTTATTATATGGATAGGTAAGTATCCGACAGTAGAGGGAGAAGATTAAGAGGCTATATGCCTCTTTTTTATTATTTGGCGTAACAAAAACAAAAAGTTTATTTATGTATTCACTTGACAAAGAACGAAATACTTTGTTAAACTTTTAACTAGAATAGTTATTGGTGATAATATTTGCTATATCAAAGATGTACACACACTAATATTTTCAATTAGTCATTGTTCTTTATGATGGATTTGATAGCCCGTTATGATAGAATATGACAGAATATTGTGAAGTTTTGGATACTAGCTGATGGATTAGTGCACGGAGAATAAGGTTTCACATAGATTGCAGATTTTGAAACAAAATAAATGTAAAAGAAGTTATTTGCTAAAGAGTATTAAGAATAACACTGCAAAGGAGTCTGTTATGAAAAAGAAATGGTTGGGGATAATAAGCTGCATCGCATTTGCCGTCATAGTTGGTATAAGCACTACAATAGGAGTGGTTTTTAACAACCGCAAGTACGAGAATGTTGCTCAGGCAGTAGACGCACCTACAGGCGTACTTAGGGAAGCTGAAGATGGCGATTATATTTATTATGGCAGATATAATGATGTCCCATTAAGGTGGAAGATTAAAACCCTTGGTGGATCTAGATATGAGTTAACATGTATGCGCAGTATTGGCACTAGTAAATGGCTCGAAGG
>CAYJCR010000003.1:0-23169 GCA_964368755.1 uncultured Lachnospiraceae bacterium | reverse complement strand
CAAATGCAGAACGTGCTGTTGTGCCAGTAATTGTTATAGACACATCGAAGTCAAGTAATATCTTCTATGCTACAACCTCAACGACACAGAAAAAGGGTGGCGCCGACGTCAAGACTTTCCGTCTATATAATGGAACTTCTAATGACGACTTCAAGACTTCTAGTAATATTGCTCCAGTAATAAATACAAATGGGACTTGCTCTTTGGCGATTCCATATACATACACGAGTGGAGATTCTACTTCCAGTTCTTCATTCCAAAAATTATTGATCCATAAAGCAAATGATAGCGATTCTGCTCTTAATGTTATAGAAGAAAAAGACCTTAGTTCTGCAATATCATCATCTGGGACATTGAATGTTAGTTTTGACATCTCCGGATATTCGTCCTATCAAGTATATGTTTTTGCTGAGAACAAAACTTCATTTGATCGCAAAGGTATAGCAGAAGTCAAAGTTATGAAGATAAATGGTGCAGCACTTAGTTTTGCCGACCTTAATTCAAAAATTAATACATTTTCTGTTACTATTCCAAAAATATTTGATTATAAAACCGATTCTGGTACTCAGAATTATAATATAACTGGTGGCGCTAACATTAAGACATTGACTGTTAGACTAGGATATTTTCTAAATGTTAATTATTTCAAATCATTCTTGAGTTACACATCTGCAGGCGTGGGAAGCGTTAATTTTATAAATAATGTAACTGGTTGGTATTTTTCTAACGGGGCTATAGATAAAGACACAAATTTGTCAGGATATACATCAAACGCTAGAGGTGGAAGTTATCACAGTAATATATACTTATATCCTCAACTCAAGTTTGAATTCAAAGTGAGTTATGCTTTCCCTAGACGAACTGATACTACAACCACAACAGAATATAGTGTAGTGAACAACAAAGTTAACACCGAATTTAAGCCAACAAAGGTTTTGATCAAAAAAACAGAACAAGAGATTGAAACTTTGGCCGGAGCTACTGGATTCCCTGCTGATTCTAAGTTGGATAAAGCCGCATATGGATCTACTAATTTTTATGTAGATAAAATAGCTGTTGCAAATAATGGATTGTTGGTTTACGGGAAGACTGCCGCATTAACAGTTCCGTATACCAAAAAGCAATATAAAGTAAAATATATAAGTGCTAGTTACAACTCTGAGACCAAAGGCCTTGATTATAACGTATCAGGTAGCGAAGATACTCTAGATTATGGTAAAGAATTATACGACGACAATATTAGTACATTCATATCTTCAAACTTCGAGTTTGTTGGCTGGACAGCAACGGCACCAGCTTCGCCACTTACTAACGTTACAGTATTGAGTAAGACTGCAAAAGTTGAAGGCATAAGTGGAATCAAAGAGATTGAAGAGCAGGGAGGAAATACTGCAACTCCTTTGTATCCTGTATATAAGAGAACAACAAAGAACATCACATTCACAGATACAGATGAAGTGGAGTTCAATAACATTAAAGTAAGTACTTGGAACGGCACAAGTTACGGAGATCCTTCTGTAGCCACACTTACAAATAATACTATCTCAGTCACAACTCTTATAGATAAAATAACTTACGATGCAGTTGTTAGTTCGGATTATTATGTTGCAACAAATGATAATCCTTCATCGCAAGATGACGCAAGTGTTGATTATAAAAAATCTACAAAATATGGATTGAGAACTTCATACTGGAATATGACTTTTACGGGAGTAACTGAAGAAGGAAATTCAACAATAATCGGATGTTCTATTGCAGGAGTTCCATATAATAGTTCAGCAATTGATATCTCATGTAGCAAATTGGAACTAAAAAAAGTTGAAACAGCAATCAAACTTGATGATAGTGATAGCAAAATTGCACTTAAGTTCGGATCTGCAGATGCCGCAGACATAACCACAAGTTCTAAGGCAACAGATGGATACAAGTTCTCAGATTATGTAAGAAATACATTCACAATCACTGTTATTGCAAACAATGGTTACGAACAGAATGTTGGAAAAATTGTTGTTAAACAAAATGGAAGTAAGATAACAGATTTTACAATCGATGGAAATAAAGCAATTTTTGAATTCACAATAAAAGAAGCTTCGACTATCACAATCGATACCAATGCAATACTTCCTAACAAATATTCATTGACAACAAATATTGGTGATTATTGCAAAGAAATAATCAATAATAATACTGCTGGCGAACAAGTATTTGACTATCGTTGGAGCGAGAGTTATTACATCTATACTTTTAATCTAATACTTGCAGAACAATACAATCAATTCAGCTTCAATCATCTTATTGAGGAAAGCGACTCTGAAGAATACACAAATGCAGGTATGTATATCACAGTTACCGATGGTCAGGGCAACAATTATCCATACTTCGATGGAACATCAACAGATCAAACTTTGAGTTATCTTAATGCTAACCCAGCGACAAAGGCCTTCATCTACACATCAGATGGATACAAAGTATATGGTATTTGTGGCGATATTACTGTTGCTGTTCGTGACTTGACACTTAATAAATATGAAGTAGAAGCTCGCGACATGCAACATATATGCGGAGGCAAAGGTAATGATTACTTTAGTTCAATCGCATACAGTATTCTTAATGGAGCAGATGATACTTTGATTAGCGAAGGTTCAATCCAAGCTTCTGGCACCGATGGTATAAGCAGTATAGCTGATATTAACCATGGTAATACTTTACAAATCAAAGTAACTTTGAATGAAGCTTATAGCAAATCCAAACTTACTTCTGACAATATGCTTATCAATGGTAAGGGTAGAAGAGATATTAGTTGCGACTACTTCGCAAATGGAGATTTTTACCTATTTACTATCGCGAACATCAGAAGTGCTTTGGTTGACAATGATACAAATACTATCTTGTTAGATTTGACATTTAGTCCTAGCAAGAATACATATGCAGTTACTTTCAGGAATGATGAAATCAATAAATATGTATTCAATGTTATCAACAAAGAAGTTGAGCATGCAGGAAGCATTGCTGTTGGATATGAGACAGTAGAAGGATATGATCAGAGACCTTTAGCCTACGAACATATCATGATAACATTCGGTGGGTTTGATTATACCAAGACTGCAACTGCTAGCACTAGGGCTTGGGCAGATGCTCATATCACAGTTACAGTAGATACTGCAAGTAAGACAATAACAATAAGTGGAATAACTGAAGATGTCACAGTAAGTTTGATTGGACAAGACAATATCGAACCTAATACTTACGAATTGGCTTTGACAGCTGATAATGCAAATAGTAACAAATATAAGATCGTTGAACTTGACGACTCTTACAATGTAATAGCTACATACAAACAAGCAAGTGAGTTTGTTGCAAATAAAGTTTACTTCACAAGAACTGGAACTGATCCAGACTATACTTACACTGTAGTAGAGAATCCTGTAGCCGAAAACATAGCTACATACTATGAAGTTGATGCTACTGCTACTACATCAACAATTAGTCACACAACATACAATACTGATGGCTCAATTGCAACTGGCAAGAATAGATATTTATTGGGCATAAACTATGAGATTACAGCAGGCAATGAAGAAACTCTTGAAGATGTTCTTGGGGAGCAGTTGAAGAAGTTCTATGCATACTATGGTAATGATAATGTAGTATGTACGCCTGTATATGAGATAGATTCATTAGCTCATAGTTCAGACATCAATTATTATTGTGTATGGAATGTTACAGGTAAACAAAGCAAAGCTTACTACAGAGAATACTTTGAATCAACTTGGGATAATTTCTATGCATTCATTATAGAAGTAGAGAATGTTGATAGAGGTGATACTCTTGGATTTGTAATATCCGATAATGATTACTTTTTTGCTACAAGAGTTGATAGTATATATACTGATGATGAGATCAAGTTGAGTTCTATTGCTCAAGGTGAGGTAACTGTTAGGGTTGGAGAAAGTGGAAACTTCGTAGAAGCAGGCACTGTAATAACTCCAGGAAGCAATAATGTATATGTAAGATTTACCCTTAACGCAAAGTATGAGAAGTTGGGAACAAACACAAACAACTTTGCAGTATATTCTTATTATACGATGGGCGATGAAGTTGGTGCCGAGATAATTAATTCGATAGTTAGTGTTACAGAGTCAGGCAGACAATATACTATTAAACTTGCACCTATAAATAAGGGCATAGTTCTTAAACTTAAAAACTTGTCAGAAAAGATATTTAGAATTTCTTTCCCAACATCGGACGGAAGTTATAGTAAGGCAAATGCTGAACCTACTGCTACTGAAGATTTAGACAATCCATTGGCATCTGTTAAAGTAATAGACAACACTTTGGGAAGTAGCCTTTCTTCTACAGAATATGATGCCGGATCTGCTAACGAAGGTAAGTCTTATGTAACTATAGTATACGGACATGAATACACAGTAGATTTTGCTATCAAACATTACTATACACAATACTTTGATTATATCAAGAATACCAGCTTGAACGGATCTGTTCCATTTAGTATTGGTAGTTCTCCAATAACTAGCGCAGAATTGAAGAATCCAGGATCTTCTGGTGATGGATTACTTCATATACTTATCACTGTAAGTAGCAATATTACATTAGAAAGCTTGGCACTTGAATACAATCCTGCTGCAAGCATTAATGTAATGGTTATTAACAGACACTTAATATATAATGACGGTACAGATGCATCTACACTTGATCAGAAAACAAAAAATTACGGAGATGAGTTTGGCGAATTGCCAGCTTTTGATAGCAACAAGTATGCTTTTAATGGTTGGTATGATAACGCAGACCTAACTGGCGATCCAGTATGGGTGACTGGTGATGATCCACTATCTATATATGAAGATACAGAGTTGTATGCAAAACTTACAATTAACACATTTACAGTGACTATGCAGGACCGAAATGGATTAGAACTTGCCACAATCCCAGACATCAAGTATGGTTCAAGCCTTGATATGGTATGCGAAGCTGATGGAAGTTATACTTTGGTAGTTACTGATCTTGCAGGCAATAAGTCATATACTGGGGTAGTAGGTATCCCTGTTGTAATTGGCTCCGAAGGATATGATGAGTCAGGAGACGTTGTCAATCCTCCTGTTTGGGAACTTGTATCTGGCAGCCAAAATACTTTTGAGAATGGCGTAAGCGAGAATTATATTTTCAAACCACAATATACAATTAACAAGTATAAGTTGACTTTTGTACAAGATGTTCCAAAAGTTGGCGCTGGTCAATTGCCTATTGATTTCAATGCTGATGATGCAGAAACTTCCGTTGTAGAAAACGCATTAACGTCTATCGAATATAACAAAGAAATCACTGTTACAAATCCTGTAATGAGAGGTTTGGAAGGTGGAGTATTCAATGGCTGGAGATTGTGGAATGCTGACACTGTTGGTGGACTCTACAATGTATATGAAGTCGGCGACGAAGATGTCTTAGGATACAAAGTTGGAGATAGAGTTGTAGCATTGAAGATTGAAGCAAAGACAATTGATGGTGTAGTAAACTACGGATATTATGACCAGAATAATATATTTGTTGCTATTGATCTTGTAAAAGGATTAAGATTCGTTGCAGAATATGTTGAGTATGAACACACATTCAATGCTAACTTCACAATAAGTGATGGAGAGTTGAGTGGCAAGGTTGCTAGCGTTGTAATAAAAGTTCCATACACGAAGTCATTTATGGATGTAATCAACGAGTTGGTTGCAAATAACGCTAAACTTAATTATCTTGACAATGGCGAAACAAAACAACTATCTATTGCAGAGTATTCTATCGACGAGACTACTATAAGAACAGAATCTGGCACATGGTCATTGTATAACACAAGCAGATTGCTAAGCTTGGTTGATAAGACATGTCCAGTAATCAACGCAACTCTTAAGACTCGTGGTAAGATATTTACCTTTGTTGATGAGGGTGGCAATACCATTGCAGTTAAGACAGTATCTTTGAGATCCCCAATAAATAGCTTGGTACTTCCTGCTATTCCGACCAAGACTGGTTATGATCAGATTGCACCACGTTGGGATTATGAGTTTACAGAAACCCTTGTAACGGCAGACAATAACGCTGCAGTTATAGTTAAGCCAGTATATACTATCAATAAGTATACTGTAACAATCAAGATGCCTGATGGAACAGATGTTGTCAAGGAAGTTAACTATGGAGATAATGTTGAAGTTCCTCAAGTTAAATTGAAGTTCGGACAATATATCTCATATAACAAGAAAACAACTCAAGGTATCGATAGTAACGAGACCATTGAAGTAGTTATCAAGAGTTATCTAATATGGATCATTCTTGGTGCTGTTGCAGTGTTCCTTGGACTAGCTACTGTAGCTGTCATTGCAATTGTCAAAGCTGTAAGCAGAGATAAAGCAAGTGTTAAACAGTCAGGTTCTATTATTGAGAAGTTGAGAGAACAAGATATGCGTATGGCTCAGAAAGGATTGACTCCTGGAAAGAAACCTGGGGTTCCTCCACAAGCTGGAGCAAAACCAATTCCTCCTCAAGGAGTTAGACCTCCACAAGGACCAAGACCTAGCATGGGTGTTCCTCCAACAAGACCTGCTCCAAAGGCTCCACCAAAGCCAGAGGATCCAAATAAGCCAAAAGCTTAAAAGTTAAACAAAAAAAGATGTCTAAGAGATAAAGACATCTTTTTTTGATACATAAAATGTTTTGTTTTTGTGCAAGTTGTGATACAATATGGGTATGTATAAAGAAATAGTTGAACAAAAAATAAATAATCTAAAGCACAAATCCGATATATACATATTGGGTATAGAGTCTTCATGCGATGAAACTTCTGTCGCTATTGTTAAGAATGGAAGAGAAGTACTTAGCAATGTTATATCTAGCCAGATAGATATACACACGAGATTTGGTGGAGTAGTCCCTGAGGTTGCATCTCGCAATCATGTGCTTGCAATAGAGAATGTATATCGTCAAGCATTGGAACAAGCCAAGCTTACGATAGAAGATATTGACGCCATTGCTGTTACTTATGGAGCAGGATTAGTAGGCGCGCTTATGGTAGGAGTATCTTTTGCCAAAGGTCTTGCATTCGCTAACAACCTTCCCCTTATCGCAGTCAATCATATTAGGGGACATATTTGTGCTAACTTTATTGAGCACAAAGACTTGGAGCCTCCATTTGCCTGTCTTGTAGTTAGTGGTGGACATACTGCAATACTTGGTGTTGATGAATATACAAAGTTCTCGTATATTGGCTCGACAGTTGATGATGCTATCGGAGAGGCTTTTGACAAAGTCGCACGTGTGGTAGGGCTTGGATATCCTGGCGGACCAAAGATAGACAAAGAGTCAAAGAATGGTTCCAATAATATCGAGTTTGTTCATCATGACAGTTTCAAAAAAAGTTTTGATTGTAGTTATAGCGGTATTAAGACTGCTGTTATCAACTATGTACATACATTGTCTCAGAAGAATACACAATTGCCATTATCAGATATATGTGCGAGCTTCACAGAGCAAGCCATTAACCCACTTGTCGACAAGGCTGTTAGAGCTTGTGTTGAAAAAAAATATAAGAAGCTATGCCTAGCCGGTGGAGTTGCCGCCAATAGCTATCTAAGGTCTAGGGCCGAACAAGAATGTAAAAGAAGTGGCATTTCGCTATTTTACCCCCGTCTAGGGCTTTGTACGGACAATGCGGCGATGATTGCAAGTGCAGGATATTTTAATCTTCGAAGTGGAGAGAACCTTGCAGATTTGACACTTGACGCAACGTCTAATTTACCTTTATAATGTAATAAGAGTAACATTTTTGAGAGGAAATAATAATGAAATATGAGTATACATTGTCAGAAAAGGACATATATGATTGTTACAAAGCATTTTTTGGAGCAAAAAATACAAAGTTTAACAACATAATGAAATGGTGTATGGTAGGTGTTGTTGGCGCACTGATTGTAGTGTTCTTTACTCTTGTTGGTCTGCATGAGTATCATATGCTGGTAGAGATGGGTATTATAATACTATGTCTTGCACTGCTTACTTTTGTTGGATATTTTAATCAACCAATACTCAAGCTTATGGCCCGTAACAACTATCGTAAGACAAAGCTTGCTTTGAGTGACAAGGTTATTATCAATATTGAAGATGGCGAATATAGAGAGTATATATATGCTGGCGACAATGTGTTGATGTTATCAAAGTATCAGATCAATGATATCACAAGACTAGAAGAAGATGATGACAACTTCTATGTTATGTTCGGACCTGGATCTGCCAGTGTTATCAAAAAGCAGGGTGCTTCAGAATCAATCTTAATTAAGACTGGTGAATTGTTAGCCAAAGGCAGAGACCACAAGGCGCTTCTCAAAGCATCTCTCAAAGCTACCAAGGCTGCAAGAAAACTTGACTCAAAGGATAAGTCAAAGTTGGACGAACAAGAGGTTAACAAAAGCGAGACTGTAACAAAGACAACAATTGTCAATAATACAGCGATAAAGAAAGCAAAAACAACAAAAAAGAAGTAAAAAGGATAATAAAATGAGAACCTTGCGACTGATAGAATCCTAAATGTGCTAGAAAAAAATGATTATTTAGGAGAAAAAGAAATGGATTATAAAGAAATAGAAAAGAAATGGAATGCCGAGTGGGAAAGAACCGGCTTATATAAATTCGACAAATCAAAAGCAGATAAGAAGTATTATATGCTTGAGATGTTCAGCTACCCTAGTGGAGCTCGTCTTCATATGGGACACTGGTGGAACTATGGTTTGTCTGATAGCTTCAGTAGATTTAAGAGAATGCAGGGATACAATGTATTCCATCCAGTAGGTTTCGATGCTTTTGGACTTCCCGCTGAGAACTATGCGATCAAAACTGGTATTCACCCAAGCGACAGTACTTTCCATAACATAGCAGTTATGGAAGAACAATTCAGACAAATGGGCACAACATATGATTGGGATTATGAGTTGCTTACTTGCCGAGAAGATTATTACAAATGGACTCAATGGATATTCCTTGAGTTGTTCAAAAAAGGTGTCGCTTATCAGAAGTTTGCTCCAGTCAACTGGTGTCCAAAGTGCAACACAGTTCTTGCTAACGAACAAGTTGTTGGAGGTAAGTGTGAGCGTTGCGATACAGACGTTGAGAAAAAACAACTTACACAATGGTTTTTCCGTATCACCGATTATGCAGAGAGACTATTGGAAGGACTTGACAGACTTGATTGGCCAGAGAAGACCAAGACTCTTCAACGCAATTGGATAGACAAGTCAGTAGGTGGCGAGATTGTATTCAAAGTAGAGAATAGTAACGAAGAAATACGTACTTTCACATCACGTGCTGATACATTGTTCGGAGTAACATATGTTGTCCTTGCTCCTGAGCATCCTATGGTTGGTAAACTCACAACTGCAGAACACAAGAAAGAAGTTGAAGATTATATTCGTCAATCAGCTTTGAAGAGCGAGATAGACCGTACAAGCACAGCTACTGAGAAGACAGGTGCTTTTACCGGTACATATGTTATCAATCCTATTAATGGCGACAAAGTTCCTGTATTTGTTGGAGATTATGTCATAGCAAGCTATGGCACAGGTGCAGTTATGGGCGTTGCAGCGCATGATACACGAGACTTTGATTTTGCAAAGAAATACAACCTTCCTATTGTGAGAGTACTCAAAGGTGAGAAGGGCAAAGATGACCTTCCATTCACAGAACTTGGAACACTTGTTAATAGTGGAGAGTTCAATGGTCTTGATAGTAAGACTGCAATAACTAAGATTATTGACAAACTTGACAAAGAAGGCCTTGGCAATAAGAAGATTAATTATCGTCTTCGTGACTGGTCAGTATCTCGTCAAAGATATTGGGGCTGTCCAATACCTATTATCCATTGCGATCATTGTGGAGCAGTACCAGTACCGGAGAAGGATCTTCCTGTCAAACTTCCATATGATGTAGATTATACCCCAAAAGGCACATCTCCTCTTGCTGGACACGAAAAGTATATGAATACCGTATGCCCAGTATGTGGCAGACCTGCTCGCCGTGACCCTGATACATTGGATACATTTATGTGTTCTGCGTGGTATTTCTTGAGATTCCCAAATGTAGGCAACGACAAAGAGGCTTTTGCCAAAGAGTGGACAGATAAGTTGCTTCCTGTTGATAAGTATGTTGGTGGTGTAGAACATGCTACTGGACACTTGATATATTCAAGATTTATTACAAAGTTTATGTATGACCAAGGATATATCAATTTTGATGAGCCATTCAAGAGCCTTGTCCACCAAGGTATTATACTAGGACCAGATGGACAGAAGATGAGTAAGCGTTATGGCAATATTGTTAATCCTAACGATATCACCGAAGTATATGGTAGTGATGTGTTGAGATTGTACTTAATGTTCGGATTCAATTATATGGACGGTGGTCCATGGAGTGATGATGGCATTAAGACAATGAATAGATTTATCGAACGTGTTGAAAGAATCATCGATACTTTTGGTAGCTACAAAGGCAATGACTCATTGTACGAAGATAACGAAAAAGATCTTGATTTTGTCCGTAATAATACTATTATGCAAGTTACTAGGGATTTTGAGGCATTCTCATTCAATACAGCTGTTGCAAGGCTTATGGAATATGTCAATGCAATGTACAAGTATGATACTTGTGAAGTGAAGAATGCTAAGTTTGCTAACGATTGCAGAATAGACCTTATCAAACTACTTGCTCCAGTCATACCACATATTGCTGAAGAGATATGGCATAATATTGGCAATAAGGATAGTATTTTCAATGCAACATATCCAGTATGTGACGAGACCAAACTAACGAGGGATACCGTAGAACTTATGGTTCAGGTCCTTAGCAAGAATGTCACAAAGGTTACAGTACAGAACGGACTAAGCAACTCAGAGATTGAAAAGATTGTTTTGTCAGACTCAAAGACAACTTCAGTTATCGGAGGAAGGACTGTTGTTAAGACAATAGTTGTTCCTGGCAGATTGATTAACTTTATAGTTAAGTAATAATAAGCAAGCCTACACTTAGGCTTGTTTTTTTTATGTCCCCAATGGGTAGAATGATATCAAAAAAGTTTTGCACACAAATATAACCCCTTCATATATTATTATGAGGAAGTGTTATGAAAAAAGTTTTGTTCTATGGAGTGTGTGTTGCGCTTGCTACTCCTATTACTAATGGCAAAGTTGATTATGTCGCTTTGGACAGACTTATCGACCATATCATTGATGGGCAAGTAGATGCTATTGTCCTTATGGGTACGACTGGCGAAGGGTATGGATTGTCGGACAAAGAACAGAAGGCAATTATTGCTCATTGTATTGAATACATAGACAGAAGAGTAGTAGTAATAGTTGGAGCAAGTGGTAGTGTTAAAAGTATTGCAGATAGGGCAAAGTTTGCTGCCGGATTAGGAGCAAATGGACTACTTGTATTGTCGCCATATTACAACAAATGTCCTCAAGATGGCATCGTTCGGTATTATAAGGATATTGCATCCAAGACAGACATGCCCATCATTGTATACAATGTGCCATCAAGAACAGGAGTCAATATTGAGCCAAAGACTCTAACCGAGATATCGAAGATAAAGAATGTATGTGGTATCAAAGAAGCAAGTGGCAATATAAGCCAAATACAAGAGATATTCTCATTATTGTCAGACACAATCGCCATATACAGTGGAGATGATTTGCTCAATTACCTATTCTACTCCCTTGGCGCAAGTGGGTGCATAAGTGTGTGTGGCAATGTCTACCCAAAGTTAGAAAAATTACTATTTGAGTATACCAAGGCTTATAAGAATTGCAGTAGAGTGTTAAATAGTCGATTGTACAATTTCCACAAATCCATGTTCATAGAGCCTAATCCAATTCCGCTCAAATATGCACTTTCTAAGAAAAAGTTCGGAGCAAATGAGATAAGTCTGCCATTACTGCCATTTAAGAGTCAACATCATCAAGCAATAGATGATGCGATGATCGAACTTGACTCTTACATAAAGGATAATTATATATGAGAAGCGGGGTTGTAAGCAAGTTTGGTGGGAGTTCTCTTGCAGATAGTAATAGTGTGGGGTTAGTACAAAATATTGTAGCAAAGAATCAGCCCAATATTGTAGTCGTATCTGCTCCAGGAAAGAGAAACAGTTTTGATACAAAGATAACCGACATGCTGATTGCTTTTTATGATAATAGTATGCAGAATGATGTCTTTGATGATAAGCTATTCCAGCAATGCATGGATAGGTATAGAGAGATTGCAGAGAGTTATCAGTTGGATATAGAGCCTATTATTGATAAGATGTCTGAGGATATATGTAATAACTTTTATTATGACTATGTTGTGTCAAGAGGCGAGTACCTAATGGCAAAAGTTATGGCTCATATCCTAGGATACCAGTTCGTAGATAGCAAAGAGCTTCTTATAATGCGCAATGGCAATATAGATAGAGCTCGTACGGCAATGGCTATATCTCAATTGGACAAAGATCAAAGATATTGTATTCCAGGATTCTATGGCAGTTGTGAGGATAATATTGTTACCCTTCCTAGAGGTGGGTCAGATCTAACAGGCGCAATCGTAAGCGTACTTGGTGGCTATTGCGAATATGAGAATTGGACTGATGTTGGTGGAGTATATGATATGGACCCCAACAGTTGTGCTGATGCTTTTCACTATGATGATATGTCATACACTGCACTCAATAGAATACTTAGAGGTGGGGCACAAGTCTTGCAAGAAGATTGTATAAATTGGCTTGCAGGTAGTGGTGTTGTGACTAAAGTTTGCAATACATTTGAGCCTAATAGTCAGTGTACAATAATACATGATGAGCAATAAAAAAGCCATAGCATAAGCTATGACTTATATGGTTAAGTAATTAAACTTTTGCATTTGGACAATGTTTGATAAGTTCTTGCAAAAACAATTCATCGTTCTTAGGCGATATGTATATACAAGAGAAGTACTGGCTATCAGACTTGCGTATAGCAATACGTTCTCTACTGGTAGCGAAAGAACTTAGTACATTGTATGATCTTGATATCTCTCTAATGTCGCTGTATTTGATATTCTTTGGAATTATCCCGAACCATATTGTCAACCTGTCTTCTTTGAGGTACATACGCACTGTAAAGAAATTGATTGCAACGAATACGGCAAGTACAAAGTATATAATAGAGAAGTACCAAGGGTCAACGAATAAGAATAATACTCCTAGACCTACGAATATGCAAAGAAGTGCACATATTATTGTAATATAAAAAGCATCATATTTGCTAAAAAATCTCATATTTTCTCCTTAAAAAAGTGCAGGGAAGCTGAATCCGATAGCTACTGCTGCAAGTACTACAAAAGGTATCCATAATAAGAATGAACGTTTGCAAGCAAAAGAGAAACCTACCAATACTAGTGTAAATAATACTGCGTACTCTTTGATAATCTTCATAACGTTGTAAGCTTTTTCTGGTAAAAAGGCAACTACGCCATCGTTAATAAAAAGTAATCCAATAATTGCAACAGTAAGAAAAGCCGCAACTTGTCCAATAAAAGTGAATACTTTGCTGAATTTGTCAAATATAATCATAAGCCAATTCTCCTTGATTGATATATAAATAGTATGGCATTTTTTTTGAGATATGTCAATGTTTTTGATTTATCTACTAATCATAGTTGAGCAATGTCTTGCTAGAGAACTTTGGCTCGCTTGTCACCATTATACCAAGCTGAGATAGAGTATTAAAGTCAGAGTTGCCGAGTATAAAACTCGAGTGTGCTTGGCAACCACGCAATTGTCCTATCTTGGATAGAGCAAACTTTGCCATAGGACTAACTGTTGTGCTGATAGCAAGCACTGTCAATATGTCATTGAGACTAAGTTGACCTTTGCGATTGCCCAAAGTGTCACGTTTGAGTGCAAGTACTGGCTCAAGCATATCTTGTGGAATAAGGTCGATCGAGTCATCTATCTTTGACAATACTTTGAGAGCATTGAGTATAGCGGCTGCAGAGGCACTTATGAGTTGCTTTGTTCTACCAGTTACGAACTTGCCATTCTGTAATTGTATCGCAATACAAGGAGAGCAACTTTCTTCAGCTTTTTTGAGAGCAGGAGCAACTACAGCGCGCTCTTCGGGTTTGATATTGAACTCACTCAATAGTAATTCTATTCTTTGTACAGCCTCTATAGTACCAAGACCTTTTTTGTAATCACAGCTTGCTCTATAGAATCTGCGTATTATCTCTTGTTTGGAAGCTTCTCTAACTACTTCATCATCAGTGATAGCGAATCCTACCATATTGACACCCATATCTGTTGGAGATTGATATATCTTATCACTTCCGACGATTTTGGTAAGAATATTTCTTACAACTGGGAAAACTTCAAGGTCACGATTGTAGTTAGTTGCAACTTTGTTATATGCTCGCAAATGGAAACTATCTATCATATTAACATCTCTAAGGTCGGCAGTTGCTGCCTCGTATGCAACGTTAACTGGGTGATTAAGTTCAAGATTCCATACAGGAAAAGTTTCAAACTTCGCATATCCTGCTTTGACTCCACGTTTATGCTCATGATATAGCTGAGATAAGCATGTTGCTAGTTTGCCACTACCAGGACCAGGGGCTGTGATAACGACAAGAGGTTTGGTTGTCTCAATGAAAGGATTGGCACCATATCCCTCATCACTAACTATAGTCTCAACATCTGATGGATAACCTTTAGTGAAAGTGTGGAAATATACCCTTTCGTTACGTCTGAGAAGTTTATTAGCAAATATCTTGGCTGAAGGCTGATTGTCAAATAGCGTTATAACAACGGCACTTACTGTAAGTCCTTCGCTTCGCAAGTTGTCGATCTGTCTAAGTACTTCCACATCATAAGTAATACTATAGTCAGCACGAATTTTGTTACGCTCGATATCTCTTGCACTTATAACAAAGATTATCTCACATTTGTCTTTGAGCTTTTTGAGCATTTGTACCTTAGCATCTGGTGCAAAACCAGGAAGTACACGTGAGGCGTGCAAGTCATCAAACAACTTACCACCAAATTCCAGATACAATTTATTATTGAAGTTGCTGATTCTTTTGAGAATATTTTCTGTTTGAAGAGTAAGATATTTTTTGTTATCAAAACCGATTTTCATAAGTACTTTTCCTTTTTATTTAATTTTTTATATAAAAAATAATCTACTACTCCTGCAAGGAATAGTAAATTATCGTTTATGACAACATTATTGCAAGAGCAACGGCTACTACTGCTGCCAAAATACCTGCAACAAGGAAGCCAATCTTCCATGCAGATTTTGGAGACTTGCCAGTCACTTTGCCTGTTTGGCCACTAATAAAACATTTGTAATTTTTGTTATTATAAGAATAGTGGTTAACCCACATAGGTAGGTAGTTGAAGTTGGACTTGATGTTGAATACTGAAGTACTGCAATCAATATGAGTGATTGTGCCATACCTCTTGCTTCTAGCATCTTCACGTGCATAGTTTTCACATTCAAAGGCTGCTTTCGATTTGAGTCTTTCTATTGCTTGTGTCTCAGAGATGTTCGCCTCACTGCTATTGAATCCATATAGAAACTCTGGCCTGAACACGTTAAGATTCTTAATATAAGCATTCTTGTCAATATCGAATATATTGTCGTTGTAGTTGTTGTTAGCACTTACATATTCATCGGCTGAAGAATAACTAAATGCGCCAGTTACTCTATAACTACGGGAGTTTTCCCCACTTCCGGTCTCTATCCTTGCTTCATATTGCGTGCTACTATCGTATGAAAAGTCCCATGCAGGGACATAGAATCCTGTCAACTTCTTATTAGATGCCATAAGCTTAAGGTTGTTAGGAGCAAATCTTCTTGTTGCGAGCCAATCTCCGAACAATCTTGCAGCAGTATCCTTATTGACTCTGAAAGGTACAATGTTATCTGGTCTTATTGTTGTAGAAGATACAATCTGGAGATCGCTAGAACCACAAGAAGGGCATCTTGTAATAGGGTTGGAAGATATCGTATTGTGTCTTGATCCACAACTAGAACATTCGTATTGTTTGAAGTTGTTGCCATCATCTATTGGCCTTGTCCCACACAAAGATGGCGTCTTAACATTATCACTTTTTTGTTCAGGAATATCAATGATAGTGTCACAGTAGTCACACTTGAGTTCGTTGGAGTCTATATCAAATTGCAGTTCACTTCCACAATTCGGGCACTTGTTTGACAGATATTTCATAAATTTACTCCTTATCTCAAAAACACTTTGCATTTTATAATTCTTGTAAATAGTATAATGCAATTATATGCTAGTCTGCAAACAAAAATCTCTCAAAAAAAACTATATTTTCATCAACAAACCACTTGATATTTTCTAGTTGGTTTGATATACTAAGCGTAGCTTATGATACCCACCCAATAAGAGTGAGAACCAAGCAGATAACGTGCGGTCGTGGCGAACTCTATGACGCGCAAGACTAAGGGTTGGAGCGTGAAGGAAAGTTGCCTAAATGGCAAGTTTTTAGCGAACAACAGGCGTTGCAGGGCATAAGCCTCGGGTTTTTGAGAAAACCAAAACCTGCAATAATACAAAGAACGGGAAAAGTTAACCTTGGCTTTTCGCAAAAATTGTACAAGATGCTTATGTCTTGCTAACAAGAATAATACAAGGTAATATGATAACGTGCGGTCGTGGCGGAATTGGCAGACGCGCAAGACTAAGGATCTTGTGGGGCGACCTGTCCGGGTTCAAGTCCCGGCGTCCGCACCAAATATAAAGACAAACATTAATGTTTGTTTTTTTATACCCTCTTGCATTTCTAATAATGATTGGTACAAACATTTGCCTTATTGAATATGATGATATGGGGGTGTGTTATGAAATACTTTGATAATAATTTTTGCTCGAGTTTCAACTCCAACAGTAATCGCTGGTTTTTGAGACCCAATCCTATTGCTTATGTCGGTCTAAGAGGTCCTATGGGACCACAAGGTCCTGCAGGCATAAGTGAGACTATTCGTGTGAGGAATACAATAACAGGTGCGCCTTCAACTCTGGCGCAAGTAGTAGATGTTGGTGTTGCACCCAATCATATACTAGACTTCATTATCCCAAGAGGAGATGTTGGTGCTTCTGGGGATCCTGGCGTTGCCGAGAGCATTGCTGTCGCAGATACTGTTACTGTCGAATCTAATGTCTCTGCTAGTGTAGAAGATGACTTTGCTATGGGAGTACACAATTTGACTTTTTATATCCCAAAAGGCGAAGACTCTCCGACTAACAATCTAGCAGTTGCACAATTGTATAAGACAACAGCACAGACATTGAATGCGACCGAACAATTGATTAGTTTTTCGATCAACCAGAACTTCAGAAATAGCTTGACTACACAACAGACTATACAAGTGTTGAACGGTGGAACATATAAGATTGAGTTTGGATTCACATTTGCCTCTGTTAACAATCTTGAATTGTCTCTATTTATCAACGACTTAGAAGTAAGTAATACAAGATTGTCATTCAGTGCTGGAGTCTTACACAACAACGAAGTTTACCTTGCAGAGCTTGCAGCAAATAGTGAGTTGAGTATCAGAGTCCAAAGTATTACAGGAGAGGCTGTGCTTCCTGATAATGTCATGAATGGATATTTGATTGTAACCCCAGCTGGCTAAGAAGACTTGTTTGTTGTTAAAAAACTGGACTGTATATAGTCCAGTTTTATATATTTTTTGTAAAAGCATCAAAAATAGGCTGTCAAAATCTATCTCTTATGTTATAATAAAAGAGTAATAAAAAGGACAATCATATGAATGTTATATTGATGCATGGTATGAGTTGCAGGCTGGACGAATGTTGGAAGCCACAACTTATCCAAGATTTAGAGGATATGAATATTGAAGTATCTACTCCAGCACTTTCACTCAAAAGAGAGATTGCGCTAGACAACTGGATGACAGGTCTTGATGCGTACAAAGATAAGATTGACAAAGATACGGTATTTGTATGTCACAGTTTGTCTTCGGTATTCATTGTCAAGTATTTGTATAAGTATCAACTCAAACCCAAAGCACTTATTTCCGTATCTGGTGGATATATGCCTATTGCTAGACCTGGGTATGAGTTTCTAAAAGATTTTCTTATGTACAAAGAAGAGATGCAATATGTATCTCATAGCGTAGCATACAGATACCATATACATAGCGATAACGATACAATCTGGGAGCCAACTGAGATAGAGGGCTACACAAATCATCTGCATATGACCGAGATAGTGTTATCAGGTGTTGGGCATATTGGTAGACATTCTGGTGTAAAAAGTTTGCCTCAGATAACCGATATCATAAGAAGTATAAACAAATAGTAGGAGCAAAGACCTGCTATTTTTTTATAATAAAAAAAACACAACAGACATCTCCATCGTGTTATTCAAATATTAGAATATAAAGTGTAGAGCATATCCAACTGCTAGACTACAGAATGTAACAAGACCCAAGATAAAAAAGTTCTCTTTGATATTCTTGTTCTGTTTGAATAATACTAAGAACGCAAGTCCTGCGTTGACTGATAGTCCAGCGACAATTGAACCAAAGCTTAATCCACCCATTAGGTATAGTTGAGTAATAATAACTGATGATGCACAGTTGGGTATAAGTCCTACCAAGCATGCAAAGAGAGGTTGGAATGCGTTGCTACTAGACAAAAATCTAATAAGATTGTCTTCGCCTACGCCATATACGATGAACCCCATGATGAGATTGACAATCAGTAAATATATAAATATTTTTAGTGAATGTATAAGTGGATGAAGCCAGTCATATGACTTCTTGATATCGTGATGACAGCAACCAAAGTCTGTGTGAGATTCTTCAGTTTGAGATTCGGTAGATACAGATTGTTTGTCTAACGCAGTAGGTTGAGTAGGAGTTGTCAAGGCAATATTCTTTGGTTTGAAAAATAATGGATACAACAACATTGCAAGATATCCAACTCCGATACCTAGTGCCAATTTGACTCCGATTAGTATGAGTAGCGATACAATACTCTTGGGTGTAGATAACATAAGTGGTAGTGCTTCGTCAGAAGTAGATATATATACGGCAACAAGAGCGCCAATAGCAAGCTTTCTTTTTGCATACAAATCTGTAGCAACTACGGAGAATCCACATTGTGGCACACACCCAAATAGTGATCCGAATATAGGAGAGATGTTGCCTTTGAGCAGGCGTGAGTTCTCGAACTTCGAAGCACATTTGTATTCAAGAAGTTCAACCAAAAAATACACTGCGAGTAACAATGGCAGTATCTTAGCAGAGTCTATCAATGCGTCTAGGATAACCTCAAGTATTTCTTTCAAATGGGACCTCATATATATAAAAAACAATTACTTTCTTACTTGCGAGATTTTAACTCCAAAAGGCATGCTTTGTCAAGAGAATAATCTCATCTATCATATAATAGAAAAAATACTTACAAAACATTTTGTTTTTTTTGAGTACTAACTTATAATAACTCAAAAGGGAGTGGAAAAAATGAAAATAACAAAATACTGGCAGAGTTGTATACTTATCCAAACAGATAAAAATATATTGATTGATCTCGGAAATGTTAATTATAATGATGAAATATTAAATAAGATACCAAAACTAGACATTATTCTCATTTCTCACAAACACAATGACCATTGTATGGCAGAGGCGATTAATAAGCTTGTTGCTCGAGATGGTTGTCAGGTATATTCAAGTAGAGAAGTGGACAATGCTTTTGCTGAGTTAAGTGTGAATCAAGTTGTACCAGAAAATGAAATAAAAATCGGACAAACAATTATTAACATCGTTGAAGCCCAACATGGATATTTGCCGCCTATGAAAGGTCGCACAGTAAAAGAAAATATAGGATTTATAATTAATTATAAAAATAAAACTGTATATTTTACAAGTGATACAATTGGGTTTGAAAATAACTACAAAGCCGATATAATGATAATGCCATTCTCGGATAATGGAATTACTTTTGGGGTTTATGATGGAGTTGAATATGCAAAATCTTGTGGAGCAAGAATAATTATTCCAGTTCATTTTGAACATAAACTTTTCAAAACCGATACCGATTATTTAAGAAAAAAGTGTAAAGAAGATAATGTTGAATTGATAGTTTTGGAGTTTGGTCAATCAAAAAACTTTTAAATAGTGCAATAATTTAGTATTTTTTATAATTTTGTAATGAAAAAGACACATTTTTATATCAATGTGTCTTTTTTATTCTTAAATAGATTATTATAAGTTGCGACTCTATTGAACATTCTCTGCACCGAGATTGTCAGCGGCTGCACGGAATGCATCTTGTGAGGCTTTGTCATTTGCTTTGAGATCTTCACTTCCACAATAGAACAATTCCGATGCATCATCGTATATGTATATTGGAGCGAACTTGTCCTCGTATGTTACAAATAAATTGTGATTGATGACAACAAAATTGTCTGACATAATATCTGAAGTAAAAGATCCAAGACTTGAGTGGTATTTGTTGTTAGAGTCAATATATTCATATATGGCGATACCATTAGTGCCTTTACTCGTAAATTGTGAATCTTGCTCTGTTGGAGTATCAAAAAAGGTATACGTACGCATTTTTTTGTCTCCAGACAAGATTATCTTGTTGTCCTCGTCAGGAGTAACAAATCGAAGATCTTCTGGATCATCACCATCGCTTTGTTCAATAATGCGAGATATCTCACCGAGAGCTTCTTCTTCAGTATGTTTGTTAAAATACTTTCCCCAAGCAGTAGTTTCATCATATTTTTTCTGAACAACTTGTGTATTTTGGTTGTTAGCATGTTGATTATTATTGACAGGTTGCTCTATTCTTGTATCATTGTGATTGGTATACTTGCTTTGTGCTATTTTTGTTGATGCTGGGAGTAAAACATTAATGCTAAGCATTGCAAAAACCAAAAAAGCCTTGGCAAAATCACGTACTTTGACTGAATAATGCTTTTTTTGATTATTTTTTAACATCGCTTTGATTTCTCGCATACTTTCTCCTAACGATTTAATTATATGATAAAGCAAGAGCTTTGTCAATATTAACATATTGCACAAAAAAACAAATTGGCTATTGAAAAACCTTTTAATCTATGTTAACATATACTTATTGATAAATATTGTTGCACTTTTGGATACAAAACAAAGTTAGGAGTATGATATGAACAAGACTCAAGCACAAGATTATATGTCCATGATAAGGCTATCTCAGGTTGATGGTAGATCTCGTAGAGAAAAACAAGAGTACGATACAACCTCTGATAGGTATCAAAGATATCTCAAAGGTGTAATGGCTAGTAATTTTTTTAAGAACTATTCCATGAAGAACAGACTTATGGATATTGCAGTGTCCACTCCAGGATTTGACATACCAGAGTTTTATAGCAATGCAATAAGTTTTGGCGATGAACAAGTAATCTACAAGTTGGATGGAATAGATGTATATGATGACGCAATGCGCAAGGCTGGATTATATGTGTTCGGAGAGGCAAGAGGGCATTGCCACGAAGCCAGTGTAAAGTTGTCTGAATATTTTGCACAGCATGGCATTGAACATACAGTATGCACAGGTGGAATACATGCATATCCTACGGACAATATGATGATGCATAGTTGGATAGAAATCATTGATGGTGAGGCAGAAAAATACGTAATAGACGTTGCTAATAACTTCTTTGTCAACAAGAGTACTTACAATGCTATTTTCGATCCAGAAGTTAAGAGCATGATCAAAGGCAAGGATCTCGAGGGTACTTTGGGACAGGACATTGATCCCAATGGAGACAATAGTTTAGTAGAGTTCTTACTAACACACCCTGATAATATGATATCTGACCCAACAGAAGGTGCTGGCAACAAACCTTCTAACCCGACTGAGGGTGATGAATAGAGGAGACAAAATGAATATAGATGAAGCACAAAAATATATTGTAGGCAAGAAGTTGTCCGAGCAAAGAGGAGAGATGAGTCTTAGCGATATAACAAGGCATTCATTGCCATACAACTTTGTTGCAGGAATGTTTGCAAAATCTTATTTTAGAGATCCTCGTTCGGTTACAAAGTTATACAATTATCTTTGTTCAAACGGTTGGATGATAGATATGTCCGACTCGAAGACAAAGTGCGATATATACTTTTGTAATTATGATGGAGCATTTGCAGTAAGCAATCTGGACAATAAAAATTATAATAAAATAGGTGTTAATGGACTATCTTTTAGAGAAATGTTATACAATGCCGGACTAAGAAGAGAGGGCGAGAGGAAGTTGTGCAGACACGAACTTACTACGAGACTCTCCTTAGAATTGACGAAGAATAACATTTCTAATAGGGTTTGTATAGGTGCTTTGCATCCTTATCCAACAGATGATGCAATGCTAAGCTCTTGGATAGAGCTAAGAGATCCTTTGACTAAGAATATAGTAGTTGCTGATATAATGAACAACTCATACGCTTCGATTGATTCTTATAAGTATATATTCAAACCAGAGGCAGTCAGTGTTGTCAGTGGTAGCAATATCGCAAAGACAGTTGATGAGAATATACTCAATAGAGACGAAGATGGAATAGCGATATTTTTGCTTACTCATCAAGATAATAGATTGGACAAAAAAGCTGAGTCAACAATATCTGAAAGTAACCCATCACAATCTAACAAGACAACGCCTAACGAATAAAATAAAAAATAGGATATGTTATCATACCCTATTTTTTTATCAAAAACTAATTATTTCTTTTTTGCTACAGGTTTCTTAGCTGGAGCTGCTTTCTTAGCTGGAGCAGCAACTTTCTTAGCTGGAGCAGCAACTTTCTTAGCTGGAGCAGCCTTTTTTGCTGGAGCTGCTTTAACTGCAACTTTTTTAGCTGGAGCAGCGGCTTTGACTGGAGCAGCCTTCTTAGCTGGAGCAGCCTTCTTTGCTGGAGCAGCCTTTTTTGCTGGAGCGGCTTTAGCTGGAGCTACTTTCTTTGCGATTGCCATAGTGATAATCCTCCTTTTTCCAAAAATGTAGAAGTGAATAGAAAATCTCGCGAGAAAAATATAATTTTATTCTTCACGGTCATATTATCACTTTTATAGAAT
>CAYJCR010000002.1:88240-135713 GCA_964368755.1 uncultured Lachnospiraceae bacterium | reverse complement strand
CCTATTGTGCACCAGTTGTATTGCCAAATGCATAGCTGGGTAGCGAAGTATGGAATGGATAAATGCTGAAAGCATCTAAGCGTGAAACCAGCCTCAAGATAAGATATCCCATAACACAAGTTAGTAAGACCCCATGTAGACAACGTGGTTGATAGGTCAGGAGTGGAAGTGCAGCAATGTGCGTAGCTGACTGATACTAATAGGTCGAGGGCTTGATCAGAATTATTATGATATAAATTATGCAGTTGCCAGTGTTCTTACTGCAAGAACATTTTGGTGACAAAATATTGACAAACTCGTAAGAGAGTGTTAATATACATATACGATTGTTATCTTTGTGAAAACAAAGTTTCAATACAATTGCTGGTGACCATAGAAAGAAGGATCCACCCGTTCTCATACCGAACACGGAAGTTAAGCTTCTTATCGTCGACAATACTTGGCTGGTAACGGTCCGGGAAGATAGAACATTGCCAGCATACCATTGAAGACACCGCATGAGGTGTCTTTTTTGTTGATTATAACAGTACTATAAGCAAGCTAATCTCTAGCTCTTGGTAAGTCTTGCGAACTCTATTTTCCTCCCCTCTCATTTTGGTCAGGACAACACGACCTCGTGTCATAAAATAATAGTAGTCATAAAAAAGCACTTTCTGTAATGAAAGTGCTTTTTGTTATACTTGACTATTATATTATCCCTCAGGATCTGTAGGTGGGGTTAATGAGACTACATCCTCGTTCTCAATTGGATTGATTCCTTCGCTGATAAGAACGTTTGCCATTTTTTCATTTTTGCAATAATTGATTACTGATCTTTGTTGTTCTAGTATTTTGTCAGATACTGCTTGTGTCAATGGGGTAAGATCTCTTTTGATTATACCTGTATACATCATAACAACATAGTCGTCTAGTTGTTTTGCATCATCAAAAAATACAGATGGGTATCCATTCTCTGCAAGTATAAAGTTCATCGCAACCATACCAAGTCTTTTGTTCTGATCGAGGAAAGGTTGTATTCTTACCATCTCTACGTTGAACTTAACGGCCATCTCTATTGGACTGAGTTTGTGAGAAGTTTTATTATCTTCATATTCGCAAAGAAGAGCTGTCATTTTTGTCAAAACATCTCTTACAGGAGCTGCAGTGAATATTCCTATCTCATTGTGACCACCATTACCAACCAACACTTCTTTGTCTCTATATTGGTACATTTGTGTAGATCTTCTAATATCTGAATCTTCAGCATCTTCTCCAAGAGCTCTGTTGGTAGAGAATAGAATAAACTCTAGATCGTTGAAACAAGAACGAGGACGCCATTCGTCCCAACCATAGCGAGCTTTGTTTGTTGCATTCCGAATAGCATTTCTATGGCGAGCCAAGGACTTGATAACAGTCTCCGAAGGATCAATATTAATCTCATCTTTCTCACCTTCGATATTAGCTAGAGACAAGGCTGTGCCAAAAGGAAATACTCTGTCAATAGCTTTCTCGTATCTTTTGTACACACCTGGGTTCTCACTTTCATATTTGTCAATAACGGACTTGTTGATCTCTATTAGATCATACTTGTCTTTGAGGCTTTGGTAATGCGTGACAAAATATGGAGTTCTTGCTTCATCTTCTTCTGTAAGACAATAAGTCTTTTTCTTTTGTGGAGGAAGATTACTCACGTTTTGAGTTGAATGATTTTCTTTTTTTGCTTTTTCATTGGCATATTCTTGTATGAGTTGAGCTATTCTTTGTGCTAAGCTTTCTCTTTCCATATTGACCTCGCATATTTTTTATTATTTATATTATATCATATATATTGCTATATTTCAATACAAAATATTTTGTAGTACAAAATAGATATAAAATACATAATTTATTATTATTTGGGTATTGACTGAGGCGACTGTAAGTGTTATAATCCTTCTATCACAACTTTTAAGGGAGAGAACAAATTATGATTATAAATGATATTGATTACGGTGAATTGTCAGAATATGAGATAGAGGATAAGTTTCTAAACTTTAAGTCAGATGAGCATATATATCGCGACAATATAGTTTTGCAAAGATGCGTTGAGAACATAAGAATTGAGAAGATTGCAAGACCATCAAACTATGATGTTAGGATGTTCCCAGAAGTATTGTTTGGATACAATATCGGAGACATTGTTGGCAAAGCAAAAGAACTTCAAGATATTGCTGTGAGATACGCTTATCAAATACATTCAGCACCAGAATGTCCTAAGAAGGCTGATGTTAATGTTGTTGAATGGAAGTTCAAAGATGTTAATGAAAACCCTTTTATTATTAAGGCCGCATATGTAGCTGGCCCTAACAAGACAGATCCTGTTGCAGACTTGATGGTATTAACTGCTGGATGTACAGATGTTGATGATTATCTTGGAGATTCGATTGTAGCAGGCAACTTCAAGCATATAATGAGCGGAGTTGTTGGCAATAATAAAGATTACTGTCACGCTTGTATGAGTGATAGACAGATTCCTTCAGAATTGTTGTTCGAAGTAGTTGGAGTATGTCAAAATAGTGACATGTATTCTTTGCCAAAAAATACAGAAGAAAAGACAATAGACAGTGTTATATATGAAACAAATGATGATTCGCAAGGAATGTAATTCATTATAAATAAAAACACTCGATCAAGAAGTACTTGTAAAAAGGTCTTCAATGATCGAGTGTTTTTTAATAAATGTAATATCAAATATTTCTTAACCAAAAACCATCTTGGTCTTGATTGAGTGTGGCATACTTGCTTAGTATATTATAGTCATCATCTTGAGCAGTTATCTTCGCTTCTTTGCGCAAATCTTCTCTTGCTAAGATATCATCAACTATTTGTCTAAAAAATGGAAAAATATTATCACTCATCTTCTTTTTGCTATGGAGAAGTGGGTAATGTTCGAGAACAAAAAAAGTTGACATTGCCCTCGTTTCTCCTTCAACGTTGGAGTTGTAAATGTATATATTGCCTTTCTTATCAAGTCTGCCCAAAGCAAACTCTTTGTACATTAGTTGTATTGACATTATTCGTCTCCTTCACTTGGGTCTTTTGCTGATGGAATAATTGCAGATGTTTTCTCTAGTGCTTTGTCATATTGAGCATCTATATCTTGCATAGCATGAGTTAGAGCAGCTTTTCTTGCCCCAAATGTGCCCACCACGGCGTGTGCGTGAGCAAGTGTAAGAGTTAGCCCTGTGGCACTATTAAAAGCGTCAATAAGGTCTTGTGTGACTTCATTTCCACCATTTTCAATACCACCGACCAAAGATAGATATTCAGATAATTCTTTATTAATGTCCATATCTTTTAATCTGCGGTATGTGTGATAATTTGCGTTATTGTTCAAATCATTGAAGCAAAAGTCTTCGTCAGTATATGCAATACTCTGAAAATGATCGGATATATCCGAACATTGCTCATTAAAAGTAACGGTCTCTCGTTGGTTGATATAACTTATTGAGTATCTGTAATCACAGATATTGGCAAATATATTGTATTTGTAGTCAGCAGACTCCATATCCGCAGCTTTGCTTTCGCTGACTTGGAGTCCCAAAGACTTGCCGTTGTCGAACATTGGGGCTACCTTGAGAACATAATAATTGTCTTCTTTGACTATCAAGAACTCAACATTCTCCTCGTGTCTGTCGTCATTGGCAAACATGTAGTCAACAATACATTGATTGATCAAATCTTTTGTAAGATTTGTGTCAATTATTAATCTAGAAAAAGGATTGTTTGCATCTGTTGCATTATTGTGTGAATATATATCAGACATTTTTGACAAATATTTTGGAAGTTTTTCTAGTGTTTTTTGTACAGAGCAATATACTTTGTCAAAGTTGGTAAATGGGGTTGTCTCATCATCTGGTCTCATTACTTCAAGTAATGTAAAAGATGCAACAACATTCTTATCCTTATAAGATTCGACAAGGCAACTCTTTTTTGTTACCTTTGTATCGTTTTCATCATTGTATTGTATATCGCCAAGTTCTACGTTAACACAATTGACACCAATTTTTTTCATAACACGTGAAACAAAACCTTCGGCAATGTTTTTTTGTACATTGTCGCGATCGTCAGCTTCTGAATTGTATTTTATATAATATTTTTTGTCATCGATAGTGGCGACGAACTTTGGATTGTGTCCACGAGTAATTGTACGCCTTTCAATCTTATCAAAAACATGTAATTTATATCTCATATATTGTCCACTAGTCCTGATATAGGTTATCGTTCTCTACAAATGCTCTGCCAAAATGGAAACCTGAGTCTTCTTGCTCTGAACCTGCTTGTGCAAATAGTATATCAAATGGTGTGTCACTTGGACTAACTCCAAGGTCTTGAATGGTTTCTGCGCCAAGCATAATCTCTTGATACGCGGTAGCAAATACTGGAGGAAGGGAAGTGTAGTGCTTTTCAACATTGCCAAACATATTTTCATATCCGTTGATAATCAAGTGCTCAGCAAGAGCATCTTGCTCACCAGGGACGTTGGAGTCGTAAATAAAGCCATCATCTGTTTGGGTTAAAAGCCCAAGATGATATTTAGAAAAAAACAATTCCAATGCTTTTGTTTTCATACTTCATCCCCCTAATCTAATAATTATAGTTTATCATTAAAGATATATAATGTCAATATCTACGAGTTAACAAAAATGTAATTACATTGTTGTAAAAAAACAATTTATTACCAAATATCTCACAAAACTACAACTATGCATCTTGACAAAGCCTCATATTTCTGCCATAATCTTCTCTGTGTGGTAATGCACATAAGGAGATTAACTCGTGTTACTTGCTATAGGCAAAGATGCAATATTATCAACATATTTTTATGCCAACAAAGACAAGTGTCTTACTCAAGACATCTTTATTGCATATATGAAGTATGCTTGGAATAGATTGGTATGGAGCCCAGAATATGAAGAAAGAAAGAATGGAGTATTCTATACTTTTTTGCCAATGAAGACAGAATTTAATCAAGAGACTCGCAAGAAACAAGCGTATCAGTTCCTTTGTCAATATGCTAGGACAAATATACGATATTCTACATTCGATGGCAAGATACAGTTGCCAGAATGTTTTGTGAATAATTGGGAATATGGGAGCTCAATAACTGAGCAGAGAGCGTTAAAAATACTTATTGAATGTGCTGGAGATTTTACAAAAACTCTTGGATACCAGAAGATATTGGAAGACAATAACATAGATGATTCTAGATATGATGACACTTTGGACCAGAGCGAGATATCAATAAGGAGATTTGGACTTGATCCATCAATATATATTCGCAATGCTGAGAGAGCACACAAAGAATCTTTGCAGTTAGATAAGAGAGATAGTGATTATATAGCAATGGGTAAGGAAACCCCTGAGACTTGTCAAAGACAAATAATGTATAGAAGAGCTCAGTATGCAAGAACATTTTTACCAAGTGAAGAACAATAATATAAAGCACCACTATTATAGTGATGCTTTTTTATAACCAATTGTTTCGCAATTATTAAGCTTTTTGTGAGGTAAGATGCCAGACTTTGGAAGTCCGTCAAAGAATGCGTCGAAGGCATATCTAAGACAACTGTGTCCAACAACTAGGATGTTCTCGTTAGGGTAGTTTGATTCAATATCTTTGAGTGCAGAGAAAACTGTATTGATGAAAGTTGGGCAATCTTCTATCTTATCTGTGTGGAAGTTATAATTGAGGTAATTGTCCCAAATGCGCTGGAACTCTTCCTTGTCTATATGACTAATGAAGTAGTAAGGTGTACGTTCGCAAAATCTTGGTTCGTATACAACAGGGATATTCAATGCTCTTGCAATAATATTAGAAGTCTGAACACATCTGTAATGTGTAGAGGTAATTATTCTATTGATGTTAAGCGAAGATAAGTGTGGAATAGAATCTCTAACTTGCTTTTTGCCAACATTGGTAAGTCTATCGTTAAGTATGCGATGCGCTATGCGAGAATAAGTTTTTTGTCTTTTTGCATCCGACATATTTGATACATCAACAAAAAGTTTTTTGTCGCCATATTTGTTGCAAAACTTTTGAATACCACGCTCTCCGTGTCGCATAAGATATATCATTGCTACTTCCTTTATACATAGAGTATACAAAAGTTTGGACATTTGTGTCAAAAGAATAATGATTTTTGTTCACAAATAGTAAAAATGCTGTGGATAGTTGTTTTTTTGATACAATTATGATAATATTATCTTATAATAATAAATGTGGAATGATAATGATACTTGTCTTATAGGACATATATTATTATAGATATTGAGTATCTATCAGATGTAAGGAGTAGATTATGAAATGTAATTCATGTGGAGCAGAGCTCGGTAATGACTTCGATACTTGTCCATATTGTGGTTCTGTGCAGGAGAAAAAAGAACCTAGTGTTCAACCAGAAGTATTAGAGCCTACTAAGATAAGTCCTAAGATTGAAGTTAATCAGTATTACAATCCATATGCAGTAGGCGAGCATGCTGAAACTGCTAAGAGTGCTAAGAAGAATGCGAAGAAAAGGCATACTTCTCTTATCGCTTGTTGGATATTCTTGGTATTAGGCGCTGTAATGTTCTTGTTTGCTATCGTATCTATGGTTGCAACTCAATCTGTTGTCAATAGCAATAATGCAGCCGCTATCATCAACTTCCTATTGTTCGGATGGGTATTCACGATAGTTGGTAGTCTTGGTGGAACAATCATATGTTTGCTATGTGAACTTATAGCTGTAATATGTGCCATCGTGGATGTTTGTAAGTTCAAGGCAAAAAGCGTATATTCTTGGATAATGTTAGCGCTCACAATCGCTTTGATTATTGGGACATTTGTCTATGCTATTTCAACTAACTTGTTTGTTGGTGGATTGAAGTAAAGTATTTGAAGATTGTGCGCAAAAGGAGTGTCTTTTGCGCATAATTTTTGTTCCTTTTCCCCAAAAATGCTGGCGCATTAGTTTGGGGACCCCAGAAAAGCATTCGACCACTCTGCAAAAAGTGTGGTAACAATGTTAAAATAAATTATCAAAATCTATACGACCTATGGAGAATTGGCAGAGTGGTCGAATGCGGCAGATTCGAAATCTGTTTTGCAAGCAATTGCAACGGGGGTTCGACTCCCTCATTCTCCGCCAAGTATAATAAAAAACACCTTTCAATCGAGAGGTGTTTTTTTTCGGGGTTAGATATTGACTATTGCTGCAAGTGGAGCAGGAGTTACAATCTTATCTCATATCCGTTCTCGTGGATTGTTGTTCCTACCATTTCTGATTCTTCGTGGAAGGTACCGATGCGTTTTTTGAAACCATTCTTGGTATATAATGCGACTGCTGGGGTGTTGATATCTGCTACCATTAGTCGAAGATACTTTGCACCTTTTGACAAAGCTATATCCTTCATATAATCAATACATTTGTTGCCTATGCCTTGTCTAAGATGGTGTATGTCTACTCCAAGATGGCTGATATAGACTGCTTTTGATTCCGGTTCTGTCCAACTAATACATTCTTGTCCAACAGTGTTGTCGTATAGAGTAAAAGTTGCGACTACCGCATTGTCTTCTGTGACAACATACAATCTACTATTTTCGATATCGGTTTCGAAGTCAAAATATGGATAGTATTCGTTCCATATCTTGATACCTTCATTTGTCATCTTGGCAGTTAAATCTTTGAATAGTACATATAGAACGGGTAAGTCATTATTGTTCGCAAGTCTTACTTTCATAATAATCTCCTTAGCTTGTATAATAAGTATATAATAACTATTTTTGCTTATCAACTGTTTTGACAACTTTAAGTTTTTGTGATGCGAAAATGTTTTGTTAGCCTATCAAAAAGTGCTAAAATATATTCATAAAGGAGTGTGTTATGAAAATATTTGTTGCTGGAGCATTCTTTCTCACATCTGAGCAAGATACTAGAGTATATCAAGATATCGCAAGGATGTTGAGTAGTATTCGTGGCGTTGAGGTTTATCAACCTATTGATATAGAAAACTATAGACAACAGTATAAGAAGGCACACCCCAAGGATTCAAAAGCGACATATGATAGGATAATGGTTGATTATGACCTAAAACTTATCAAGGATTCTGACCTTATTATCGCAGACGTATCCAACAAGTCTACGGGGCTTGGAATAGAACTTGGTACTGCAAAGGAATGTGGCAACAAGATTGAGTTTATAGCAAAGAAAGGAAGTCAGATATCTAACATGGTCTTCGGCGCATTCCCAGATCAAGAGGTGCAGTATTACAATGATATTGATGACCTCAAGAAGATTGTATATAAGCTCGTGACAGATAGCCAGTTGGACAACTAAGAATGTGATTATTTAAGTAAAAAAAGGAATATACAAATGAATATTATACTTGCAAGTGGATTGGGATACTATACCAAGAACGATCAAGGAGAAAGACGTTCTACCATTATTAAGAATAAGAATAGGTTACTATCAGTTATTAAGAAACATTTGCCAGCACAGAATACGGTAGTATTTGTTGCTAATCGTGCTGATAATGAAGAGAATGACATAAGGTCGTCGGTATTCTTTGAGGCTTTGGACAAAACTGGATTAAGATTTGTTAACAAAATAATACTAGATGCACGCAACAAAGATAAGGCATCAACGATCATAAGCGAGGCTGACTTTGTATTCATCACTGGTGGGAGAATATTACCTGGCAAAGAGTTTTATGATGAGATAAGACTCAAAGATTTGTTATCACATTGTAAGGGTGTGATAATGGGTGTATCGGCAGGTTCAATGTTATTGTGTAAAGATATATACAACTTCCCAGAGACAGCCGAGGATGAGTTTGATACAGAATATGTTGAGGGGATGGGCCTTGTGCAAGATATTATATTTGTTCCACATTTTGATGGCAAAACTTTAAGTTATCAAGGTCATTCTGATAGAGATGTTGTCAATGAGAGCATCTTGCCATATAGTTACAAGATCAAGATGACAGCTTTGCCCAACGGATCATATATCTTCGTTAATAACAACGGTATGCGCTCTTATGGCAAAGTTTATGAATTATCTAATGGCAAAGCAAATAAAATAAAGATACGAACAAAGTTTTAGAGTATATTTTTGGTATAAAAAAGCACTTGTGATGTTGTCTTATACAATGAGACTTCGGTTACAAGTGCTTGTTTTATTATTTGACTGGGGCTGTCCACAATCCATGAAGATTGCAGTATGCATATATTGTGCTGCGTGGTATATAAGGCAATCTCGCTTCGGCATTCTGCTCAGGATACAGTTGTACACGTACTGTCTTGGTATCTGTCATCAAGGCTATCCATTCGATATAATGATCTTTGGTCATAGGGTGACTTATTGACACATATATCTCATCTTCTACTCTTGTGTACACAGGTGTGTGCTTGCTATCATACTCTGTATGTAGAGGCACTTCAACAAGTGGGGTAGAGCAACAAGTTAGCTTGCGAGCATCGCCTTTGATAAGCCCAACTAGGACACCACATTCTGGGCAAGCATAGAACTTTGAGTTTTGTTTCATATATCTCTCCTTCATATAATTTGTGCAAACATCACACAATTATTGCAAAGCAATTTGATTATTCTATTGATATAATGTCTAGCAAAGTCATTTTCCCCAAACTATGCGTAAGTGGAAGTTGTTATTTTTGTATACTTTATTATAGCACAAAATTATCTGTGATAGATAATTATTATAGTTTTTTTGCAAAAAAGCACATATTGATAAGACATGTGCTTTATTAGGGGAGAAAAAGAACTATTTTATGCGAGTCTAAGGACAAATAAACTTGTATCATGGTAGATGTTAGATACGGTAGAGCCATTCCTGATAGCAATAGTTGTAGGGCTTGTGACTGTTATACTATGCATGAGTGCTATTTGCGTCTGTGTGGTTGTTGCAGGTATATACTCTGAGGCATTATCTACTGCGGTCCCATTGATTAGCATAGAAGCTCCAACATCTCCAGATGCACCTGCATTGGCAACCAAAGAGTCAAAGAGTATAAAATAACTTCCTGCATTTACAGTAATAGTATTGGGAGGTGTAAAGACGGCAGAAGTGCCAGTTGCATTAATAACTGTTCCTAGATCTACAAGACTATTGGTTGTGACTGTCTGAGTACCATCATTATCCACTAGTATACTATCTATGCTTGTGACTCCAGCAGGGCCTTGTGGACCGGCAGGACCTTGCGGGCCTGTAGCCCCCGTAAGTCCAGTTGGGCCTATTGGACCTTGTGGACCTCTTGGTCCAATGCAACAAGGATCGCAACGATCTCTACGAAAAAACGAAAAACAACTCATAACAAACTCCTTTTGTATATACATTATTGGTTATTACATTGTATTCGAAGTCGCAAATATTTGTTCACTTTGGATGACTTAGAGTTGCAATTGTGTTAGTATATATGTATGAAAACAAAAGATATGAGTGCATTGTCTATAGTTGAGTATTGTGTATTTGGAGTCGTATGCTGTCTAAGTTTGATTTTTACAATACTATTCCATTTGTCATGGTTTGACTTTGTAGTAGCAGTGACTGCCTGTGGATATATGATGTTTTTGTCCAAACGCAACTTTATTAACTTTATTGTCGGGTTCGTTAGTGTCCTTCTATACGTAGTAGTATCTTATCAATCCAAGTTGTATGGGGAAGTAATATTCTATCTTGCTTTTGATTGTCCGATGTCTATCATATCATTCGTTATTTGGAACAAAAACAAAGATACTAAACTTACCGTACAGAGCAAAAGCCTCAAATGGAAAGATTTGTTATGGATCACCGCTGTGTGCGCAGCAGGAGTTGTGGGGTATGCGTTTTTGCTCAAAGCGATTGGCGGGAGATTGGTCATAATAGACAGCATTTCAACTGTTGTATCGGTAGTAGCGACTTTGCTTATGTGTCTCAGATATCGTGAACAATGGATAATGTGGGTAGTTGTATATGTTGTCAGTATTATTATGTGGGCACTTGCTGGCAATCTCTTGATGATACTTATGAGTTCGTACTGCCTTGTTAGTTGTTTCTTTGGATTCATCAACTGGACTTTGTCTTCCAAAAAGCAAGTTCAAGACACTAGTCCAACAAAGAAAGAAACTGTACCTATAGAATAATACGAGTAATGTTTATAAATAACTTCTCAATGATTGTGAGAAGTTATTTTTGTTATTCTGTTGGTATCCATTACGAATAATGCTATAATATGAGCATGAAAAAGTGTGAGAACAATAATTCTATAAAAAAAGCTATCAAGATAATATTGCAGGGCGGGGTAGTGTCATTCAAGACAGATACTTTGTATGGACTCAGTGCCGACGCCACTTGCAAAACGGCAGTAGAAAGAATCTCTGAACTCAAAGACCGAGACAACAAGCCGATGCTTTGTCTTATCTCCAAGCATTTTGATATTACGCAATATGTTGATGAGATTACATGTGATGCACAAAAACTTATTGATTGTTTTTGGCCTGGACCCCTTACCATTATCTTCAAGGCAAAATCTGTTTTTTGTTCAACAGTTACAGGTGGCAAAGATACAATTGGACTCCGTATGCCTGATGACAAGTTGTGTCTAAAACTTCTCGTTGCTGTACGAGTACCATTGGTATCAACTTCGGTCAACAAGTCTGGCAAGCAACCTATCAACGATCCAAGATTGATTGACCAAACCTTCAACGTTGATTTGTGTATTGATAGTGGAGAGGTGAAGTGTACTTTGCCATCAACTATTATAGACTGTTCTTCAGAGACAAGGCTCTTACGTGAAGGAGTGGTTTCAAGGCAAGCGATAGAGCAACTTTTGGGTAAAAAAGTATAAATTATCTCAAAAATATGTTATTTTTAATTGATTGCTATATAAAAATAGTTATGATATAATATAAATATAGAGATATATCTCCGTTGATGGGCACTTAACAACTAGGATAATAAACAAATCTGTATTGTGAGGTGATATATGCAACGAATTGGTTCATATGTTGGCAAGTTCCTTCCACCACATGTAGGGCATTTACATTCGATAGATTTTGCTGTGCAACGATGTGACAAACTGTATCTGGTAGTAGCAGAAGATCCTTCCAAGACTGCAAGGTTGTGCAAAGAAAGTGGACTAGCGCCAATACCTGCAGAACTCAGAATAAAATGGCTCAAAGACCATTACGCTTACAACAATAAAGTCGAAGTTGTATACTTCGACGAGACGGGGCTTGCAACATTCCCGTATGGTATGTATGAGTGGGCGCAAAGATTCAAAGAGAAGATGGATCCGAGTATCAATATAATGTTCGGAGATGAGAGTTATAGAGACTTTTATGGACGACATTTTCCAGAATGTGAGTTCGTAGCATATGACAGAGATGAGATACCGATGTCGGGTAGTATGATAAGAAATGACCTACATCAGAATATTACTTGCATAATACCTGAAGCACAAGAATACTTCCGTGCTATGCTTGATACTGTCCCACCAAAGAAACTCAGATATGACGAAATAGACGATTAAACGTCTATTTTTTTTGCCTTTTTGATTACCAATTTGACAAATTCTTTTTTGCTACCCATATCATAGCGTTTGCCGACAAGTTTGCGGGCATAAAAAGAGTTGAGCTTGTTGATTGCATCGGTTATTGGTAGTTCGTTAATATAATTTGTCTGCTCCAGTCTTGCAAAAATCTCAGGAGTGAATACATATCTTCCGATTGATGCATAACAGGACGGTGGAGAGGCTAGGGGTTTTTCTACAATTTTGTCACATAACATACAGTCATCTATTTTTTGTATAGGAGAGATAATGCCATAATGTTTGCACATTTTTTTTGGCACTTTTTTTACTCCCAAGACTGGGATTTTGTATAACTCGAACGTCTCTATTAGTTGTTGCATAGCTGGAGTTGTGGACTCGATGATATCATCTCCCAATGTAACGCAGAATGGTTCATTTCCGACATACTCTTTGGCAAGAAGTAATGCACCTCCACTACCATTAGGAGTGTGTTGAACAATAAAGGTAATTTTTGCTTTTTTGTTCGCACTTTGTAATTCTTGCAGAAGCACAGTTTTGTTGCCTTTTTGCAACAGTTTTTCTAGTTTTTTGTTGGGAGCAAAGTATTGCTTGATTGCTTGCTTTTGAGGAGAAATAACGATGGCAATGTCCTCAATATTACTTGCTATTAACTCTTCTATTATGTAATCTAGCACTGGCCGATCTATGACAGGTAGAAGTTCTTTGGGTACGGCTTTGGTTATAGGTAAGAATCTTGTACCAAGACCTCCACACAGAACAACGGCTTTTTTGATCATTGCGACTCCTTGTTTGATAATATCAGTTTGTTTGACAAAAACTATTATAAATAATACAATACTATATATGTACTTCTAGGAGTTCTTGTTACAAAGGATAGTTTATGAAGAATAAAATCAGCAAATTAATATTTTGTTTGTGTATATCAGTTGCAGCCATAATGTGCTGTTACTTTGCTTTTGGTAGTGATAGTGGAGTTATCTACAACAATCTTGCTATCAGTATAGATAGCGGAGTTGTCAATACTATCAAGGGTGATATTGCATCGAGTGTCGATAACGAAGATGATGCAATAAGGGCAATAAAGAGTATTAATGATGTATATGATATAGGGCAGACAAATACTTTATCTTATAGTCACAAAGTGCATAGTTCTATGGGCACGGTATATCGTTTTGACCAGTATTACAAAGGTATATCTGTCTATGATAGACAGGTTATAGTCCTAGCCGACTCTAATGGAGATTGTAGTTATATTGGTGGTAATTATATTCAAGATATTGACCTTGATGTTATACCAACTATTAGTGAGGATCAGGCTACTGATTGCCTAATGGATGGGATTTCATACGGAGAAAAAAGTGTAAATAATAATGGGCTAGTAATATACTCTATCGATTGTGAACCTATACTTTGTTACTCATACATTGTTAATAGTGGAAGTTCTTCTAGAATATATTTTATCGATGCAAATGATGGGGATTTTGTAGATGACTTTGAGGTAAGTTATGTTACCGAAGAAAGTCAAGGCGGTGGCTTCAATATTGATGGAGATATGAAGAATGTGTCCACAATAGATTATTTCGACAATAATATAACTATCCCACTTTTATACGATAGCGACCCAGACAATAACCCTGCTACAGATGATGACAGGTATTACTTCGCAGATGATTATCGCAATATTATAATGTATTCAACATTGTATTATGAGGCGAATGACCAAGTTTATCCTGCTAATGCTACTAGGGGAAGTTTGAGTAAGATATTCTATGTGAATGCTACAGGTAGTGGAGATAGTGTAAACCCTGATTTGTCGAGGATATATTATAGAACGGGATTGTCAATGCAAGACGCGTTACAAGTAATGACCCAAACCGATGATATCAAGACTCTTATTACGGCTTATTACAATGTTGTGACAGCATATGATTACTACTTTAACTCCGATGATGCTTGGTATATACAAGACACGTTGGATGAGAACGATTGGCAGATCAATCAGACTCAAGTGTTCTTCTGCGTAGATGACACTAACAAATATGAGAATGCTTTCTGTTCTACTTCATACCTAAATGGGTCATATCTCACAACAGTTCTTATAGGAGATGGTAATAATGGTGCTTCGTCAACAACGCAGACGGGATTCAATCACTTCGGTATAGATCTTGATGTCCTTGCTCATGAATATCAGCACACTATGACGTGTTTTACCGTAAGTGGAGGGTTATCTGACCAGAGCTTGGTGTATCAAGGAGAATCTGGAGCAATCAATGAAGCTTTTTCTGATATATTTGGCTCACTAATAGAAGCCGAAGAGTATGGCGAAAATATGAGTCAAGATGAATATTGGCTCATTGGAGATACTGCTGTAAGTGGTTATTATGTTCAAGACCAATGGTATGGTGCCAAAGGGCTTCGTAATATGAAGAGACCTGGTTATGTTATCGAAGGAGATCCAACACATTTTATTAATATCCCTTCAACATACAGTACAAGATACACAGGCGAAGATGATGAAGGTGGAGTACATACCAACAGCTCAATCATCAATATGTTAGCATATAGACTATATCTAGAAGGTGTATATGACAATACGACTGATATGGCAGAACTTTGGTATAATACATTAACACTTTTGCCAAAAACTTGTACTATGTATCAACTTGCTGATTATCTTATGACTGTTGGACAGAATCTTGGCTACGAGGCAAGCACATTAGATAATATGTTGACAGCATTAGAAACAGTTGAACTTGCAGGCGCTGGGACACTCGTCCCTTCAACTACAACATATTATGACGTTGTATTTATGTATGACGATGGTTTAGGTAATTCTGCTAGGTACACTGTTAAGAGTGGAGAGGCACTCAATGTACCTAATTATCCTACAAGAGAGGGTTATACTTGTATCGGTTGGGCACTCACTCCAGAGGGTAATGTTATAGCCGATATGGTAACGGAGTTAACTAATATTACTGAGAATAAAGTATACCATGCGAAGTGGAGTAATGAGTTCAGCATTTATTTCTATACTAGTAATGACACTGCTACTCCATATGGAGATCCAAGGACAGTTGCGTATGGTGGTTCTACAACATTACCTGAGGATCCAACTAGAGAAGGATATCGATTCCTTGGTTGGTCGAAGACTTGGGGAGGGGCTGTCATTAGTGATATGACAAGTGAACTTAGCAACATTACAATTGGAGCAAGATACTTTGCCAAGTGGGAAATTCTCAAATATATCGTTACCTTCAAAAGCGATAATAATACAGTCAAAGTCAATGGTTTCAATAGTCAACAAGTAGAATATGGGCACTCAGCTATTGCCCCAAGCAATCCAACAAAGACTGGTTATGATTTTGTTGAATGGGACAAAGATTATTCGGTTATTACCAAAGATACTGTTGTCAATGCTGTGTATTCGATCAAGAAGTTTACGGTTACTTTCTACAAAGCATCAATACAGTCAACGACTGCAGATGGTATCAATCTAGAGTATACAGTGGAGAAAGTGCAGAACAATGTTGAATATGGTTCAAGTGCTACTGCACCAGAGGTTACAGAATGGTTAGGAGACTTCCGCATGTCGGGCTGGGATGTTGCCTTTGACAATGTAACAAGCAATATTACAACTAAGCCTGTATACGAGTATGGACTAGCTGATCTCGTATTCAAAGTTGAAGGAGAGGTAGTCAAGTCCACTACAACTAATCTTAATGAAGTAGTTGCAGAAGAAGACTTTCCTGTTCTTGAACAAAAACCAGGATATGTAGCTAGTTGGGATTATGATGGTAGCGCTGTTACAGAAGACATAGTGATAAGTGCGGTTTATACAAAACAAAAATACACCATCACAGTATCGTATGATGGCACCGTACAAGAGATAGAAGTCGAGTATGGCGAATCAGTTGATACACTTGAAGGTGTAAATGTAGGATTTTTTGAGAAGTTAGAGTTCAGCAAAAACCTTGAAAATATTACCGGAGATACAACAGTTGAAGCGAGAGTTGTAATTGATTATTCAAAGATAATATGGATAGCCTTTGGTGGGCTAATCGCTATCGTAATTGTAACAGCTATCGTTGTAATAGTGAAGAGTAAAAAGTCTAATATTTAGTTAACGTATCAAAGAATAATTCTTTGAATCCGTCAATATTGATATCTGTGCAGATGAGTGCGTTTGGCTTAGAACCAAAGTCACAATATACACAACCTGATCCTAGTTCGTCATAGTACTTGATACTAAGTCGGACGGGGTCAGTTTTTATTAACTGAGGATGAGTTAGATAGATAACAGCGCATGCATCATGTACGGCAGCGCCGTCTTTGATATGAAAGTCTTTGTATCCTTGGAACATAGTTGCAAGCATCTTGGCGATCTCTCCACCTTCAAGGCTTGTCTGTATTATTTCTTCTTCATTGAGATATGCGATATGTCCGAGATCCATAGGTACCATTGCAAGAGGTATCTTGCTAGACAATACGATATCAGCTGCTTCTGGGTCATAAGAAATATTGAATTCTTTGTATGGCAAGATGTGGGTAGTGTCATCTTTTTGACCACCCATAAAAACTATCTCTTTGATATACTTTTTGCAGTCAGGATGCTTTGTTAGTAGGGTAGCGACATTGGTAAGTGGAGCAATACATACAAGAGTCGTCTTTGTCTTGCGATTGGCAAGTAATACGTTGTACATAGCATCCCAAGCAGGAGTGCCGATCGGAGAAGTGTTGACTTTGTCATATGAATAGTTGCCCAAACCACTCTCGCCATGAGCATTAGGATAGTTGCATTCACGGGCTATTGGCTTGTCTGCACCACGTGCGACGGGGGTAGAAGCCCCGATTTTTTCTAATATATGCAAGGCGTTATTAGTAAGGGTCTCTATCGGCTTATTACCAGCTACTGTTGTAATCAAATCTATTCTTATATTGTCGGATTTGTATGCCAAGAGAAGTGAGACACAATCGTCGATTCCTGGATCACAATCAATTATTATTGGTCTAATCATTATTTCGCTCCTCGTAAGTTCTTGCTTTACGTGCCATTTGGAATAATAGAAGCCTAATTCTTCCCACGTTGATCTTGTCTACTACTTCTACTGAAGATGAGTCTTCATAAGTATAGTTATATATGGCTACATTATTATCTTTTGTTATATCAACAATAGAAGGAGTTGTCTTGTACAAATGAGATCTCCAAGCACATGCAAGTAAGGCTGGAGAGATAAAGAAAGCGTTCTCATCTGACTTATAAACTTCGAACATCTCACTTAACATATTGCCCGAAGAGTTGAGATTTTTGAGATAATATCTCTGTCGTGGAGTAATGAACAAGTTGTATAACATATCAATTGGTATAACTGTGACTCTACAACCACATTTGTATATGATGTCGTTGGCAGTTTTGTCACATTTGTCATACCATTCAGGTAGTATTGGGGGATCGACAAATGTAACTTCTTTTGATTTCTTTCCACCAATCAAAAAGATATTTCCAATACTATTCACGCAGTCAGGATATTCGGTTATTGTTTTTGCAATATTCGTACTTAATCCACTGCAGATTATTTCAATTTTTGGATTGGCAATTATGGTGTCATATATAACTTTTGAAGTATCTGTAAGAAGATGCTTATGATTAATGATATTATATTTATATCCACCAAGCCCATTTGTTTGGGTTGATTTGATCTTATCAATAGGCATATCGATATAGTCCGAAACTCCAACAACGACAGGTATATCTCTGTTGTATTTTTCCAGTAATTGTAGGACATTGCTTGATACTTGTATAAGGCTTAGATTGCCTGCACTTAAACAAATGAGTTTGATATCAATATCTTTTAGGAACATCGCTTCCCATAATAGTATGTTATCATCAATACTACCGTTCAAGTTAAGAATAACTGGGTTTCTTTTCATTACTATCTCCTAATAAAAATTAAAAGGGCTAAACACTTAGCCCTCATATTTTTCTTTTTCTGCTTCCTTTCTTTTTTGTTCAGCAATCGCTTTACGTTCTGCTTTGCTAGGAAGAGGTTTGGTAAGTCTGAGAGCAATCTCATACTTGCTATCTGTTGTTCGGAATATTTCTTTACAATGTTTTTCTATTCGAGTAACAAAGTCTTCAAATAATTGTAGTGTGCTATCTGCTGACTTCATTTCGACTTCAATAATCTCAGTCTTGTTTTTCCTATTCGTAACATTATTCTTGATACTAATTACTTGATGTGCAATCTCTGCTTTGAATCCACCATATCCGAATACTTTGTACGTAGTTTGTTTGTCCTTAATCTCAACAGTTATTTTCATGTCTTTGAATAAGTTGTCGGTATCGATCTTAAGTGGAGTAGAGAACATTGAATTGAGCGCATTACTGAGGAAATAAAAATGTTTGCTTAGTGGATCTGTTGTAGGGACTTCGCGTTCTCTTTCATGTTTGCGTATGTTATCAGAATACATGAATTGTGCTGACAAAAACCTTCTTTTCAATTTAAGAACAGATTTGTTGCCAACAATACGTTTACGTAAGATAAGGCCATTCTCTTCAAGCAACTTTTTTTCCGAATCAAAATACAAGTCCAATACGACATCTTTGTGACTGTATTCAACATTGTATCTAGCTAGGCTATTAACTTTCTCAAGAAAATGCTTAAACGTGTTTTCATCAAAGACAAAATATCTTCGTTGAGTCTTTAGAACATCTAACATATGCAAAACTCCTTATCGTAATTGTAGTAGAAAATTACACTTTTGGCAACTAATTGAGAGATGTTTTATTGTCAATATATTTTACCCATTATTTGTTCAAACTACATAGAAGTATAATATATTAATATTATTTATAACAAAAAGGTTGAAAAATAATCAAATTTAGTTTACAATACTAAAATAAATGCAGTATGCATTTGGGAGAGACTATGAAGAAAAAATTGCTAGGTATATGTATGCTAGTACTTATGGCATTCTCACTGTGTGGCTGTGCTAGTATTTCTACTTCGGTCAAATATTATTCGAATGGTCAAGTAATGCAAGAGATTACTATCAAATTAGATAAGAATGCTATCACTTCTGCTGGATACAACTATGAGAATATCAGCTTGGGTTTGTACAATTCTGTTTCGAAGAATGGATTGTTACAACGTTGGGCAGAGGAGGCAAAGAATAATTATATTGCTAAGGTTTTGGATAATTTTGAAGATCAAACCAAGATTGATGCATATAACAAAGGCTTACTCGAAGCTGGTGTGATACGTAATGGTGAAGATGAGTTTGTAATGTATTTTGCTTTTGACAAATATGAGTACTTTATGTATTTTAACGATATAGAGTTAGATGCAGGACAGACACATATTGTTGATGTTCCTTTTGGTGGAGAAGTCACTGAAGAAGAGTCTTTCTTGATCAATACATATTTTCAGATAACTCCATCATTGTATGAGAGCTGTTTGGATATTGAGTTTGACGGATTTGCTAATGGCACAAAGGATACTATTGTCAATCATGTCGCTAATCTATACGAGTCCAACAAAGCAAGGGATACGGTTGTCCCATTCACTTCTAGCAATATTACTTATAATTTTTCTTTCACTACTCCATACAGAAGATTGCACAGTAATGCTGATACGGTCAAAAAATCAGGATCAAACTATGTGCATACTTGGACTATTCCAAGCGACGATCTCGGCAAGGATATATTCTTCTACCGAGTTACAGCAAACTCAGCCAACTGGTATATAGTGGCTGGTGGTATTGCAATAGGGGGCGTTCTTTTAGGCACAGCAATATGTCTAATAACTATACAAATAAAGAGGATAAAGGCAAAAAAAGATGTTAAATAATCACATTCGTAACGTGGCAATAATAGCGCACGTTGACCACGGTAAGACTTCACTTGTAAACGAATTACTTAAACAAGGTGGAGTATTCAGAGAGAATCAAGAAGTGCAAGATAGAGTAATGGATAATAATGCTATCGAAAGAGAAAGAGGTATTACTATCCTTGCTAAGAATGCGTCATTTATGTACAAAGGTATCAAAGTTAATGTTGTGGACACCCCAGGACACGCAGACTTCGGTGGAGAAGTTGAACGTGTGCTTAAGATGGCAGAAGGAGTATTACTTGTAGTTGATGCATTCGAAGGACCAATGCCACAGACAAGATTTGTATTGCAGAAAGCTCTTGATCTTAACCTAAAAGTTATAATCGTTATCAACAAGATTGATAGACCTGATGCAAGACTCAATGAAGTTGGAGATGAGGTATTGGAGTTGTTGCTTGAACTAGATGCTACTAGTGAGCAACTCAATAGTCCAATCATATATGCTTCGGCTCGTCAAGGACTTGCTCATTTGTCTCCAGTAGGAGATGGTAAGGATATGAAACCTCTTATGGATGCTATTATCAACTATATACCAGCACCAGATGGGGATAGAGAGAAGCCTTTCCAGATGCTTGTCAGCAATACAGAGATTAACGAATTTGTTGGTAAGATAGCAGTCGGAAAGATAGCACAAGGTACTGTTCAACTTAACAAACCAGTATCTGTTCTTAACTATAATGACCCAAGTACCAAGATCAATGGTAAGATCTCATCAATCTTCCAATTCGAAGGATTGAAGAGAGTACAAGTCGAAGATGCTCAAGCTGGAGACATAGTATGTCTTGCAGGTATAGATGGAGTGAAGATTGGCGACACCATATGTGATAGCGAATATCCTCAGCCACTACCATTCGTTAAGATAAGTGAGCCAAGTGTTGAGATGACGTTCTTAGTCAACGATAGCCCATTTGCAGGCAAGGAAGGCAAGTTCGTTACTAGCAGACATTTGAGAGAAAGATTATACAAAGAAGCAGCCAAAGACTTGTCACTCAAAGTCACCGATGGCAAGACAACAGAGTCCTTCTATGTTCGTGGTAGAGGAGAGATGCATCTATCTATACTTATAGAGAACATGAGAAGAGAAGGATATGAGTTCCAAGTAAGTATGCCAAGGGTATTGTACAAAGTCATCAATGGTGTCAAATGCGAACCAGTTGATAGACTTGTGCTTGATGTTCCAGAAGACTGTGTTGGACCTGTAATGAACAAGATGGGTTCAAGGAAGGGCGAACTAACTCAGATGAGTCCTCATGGCAATAGAATGAGAATGGAGTTCTTAATACCTTCTCGTGGGTTGTTCGGATACAAGAGTGAGTTCCTTACTGACACCAAAGGTGAAGGTATTATCAACTATATCTTCTACGATTATATGCCATACAAGGGTGATATCCAGAGAAGAACAGAAGGCTCTTTGGTTGCATTTGAGACAGGAGAGGCTATACAATACGGATTGTTTAATGCACAAGATAGAGGCACTTTGTTCGTAGAACCAGGCGAGAAGATCTATATGGGCATGGTTGTTGGTGTCAATAACCGTTCTGATGACCTTGTTGTCAATGTATGTAAGAAAAAACAGCTCAGCAATATGCGTAGCAGTAGTAGTGATGAATCTTTGAGACTTACTCCTGCCAAACATTTGAGTCTTGAACAAGCATTGGAGTTCATCAACGATGATGAGTATCTTGAGATAACTCCTAAGAATATTCGTATAAGAAAGATAATCCTCGAGCACACTGCTCGTGGTAGAGCAAAGATGCGTGGTCAGAACCAAGGAGAGAATAATGGCTAAGAATAACAATCAACGAAATACCAATGATGAGATCTTTGATGGCAAAGTGTACTTCAAAAAATTATTAAAAAGAGTTTTGATAGTAGCTGCTATTTGTCTTGTCCCATTGATAGTATTCAACTATTTTACGCTCGATGTGATGAGCAAATGGTTGATGATACTGGTTGATGTGGTGTTTTTGTTGCTTGCTATTTTTATAAGCATGATAATATTTGGGAAGATAGACGATAAGAATGAGAAAAAACCTCCCAAGAATAAAGAAAAGACTCGCGACCCATTCGCTGATTAAGGAGAAAGTATATGACAAAGAACAGTTCGAATGTATCTAAGCCAAAGATAATGCCACACAGCATAGAGGCTGAGCAGGCAGTATTGGGGTGTAATCTAATAGATAACGATGCGCCAATCAATATTATTGCCAAACTCAAGAGTGAAGACTTCTATTCGGAAGCACATCAGATGATTTTTGATGCAATGACTTCTATATATAGAGCCAATAGCCCAATAGACTTCGTAACTTTGACTGATGAGTTAGAGAGACTTGGTATAATGGATAGTGTCGGTGGTATTGATTATATTACAACCTTGACCAATATCGTACCAAGCGCAGCGAACTATATGCACTATGTTGATATAGTCAAACGTGATGCTGTCCTTCGTAACCTTATTAAGGCGAGTGAGGATATTATAGAAAAAGCATATTCTGGCGTGGACAAACAAGATGCAATTGCTTTTGCTGAGAAGTCAGTATTTGATATTGCTCAGAATGAAGACAATTCTTCACTTATACACATTGCAACTCCACTTGCTACAGTATTGGACAAGTTCGACCTTATTGCAAGGGACAAAGATGCAATGAAAGGCATTCCAACCGGATACAAGGGTTTTGATAGAATAACGAATGGTTTACAGAAGAGTGACCTTATACTTCTTGCAGCTCGTCCAGGTGTTGGTAAGACAAGTCTTGCGATGAATATCATTAACTATGTGGCTATCAACGGTGGTAAGAACTGTGCAGTATTTAGTCTTGAGATGCCTAAAGAACAACTCAGTCAGAGATCTCTATGTAGTATATCTGGCGTTGCTATGGACAAGGCACTCAAAGGCGAACTCAATCAGAATGATTGGAAAGCACTTGTTGCTGGCAATAAGAAGTTGTCCAAAGCAAATATATTCATTGATGACTCTTCTATGACAACTCCAGTAGAGATACTCAGCAAATGTCGTAGATTGAAACGTGAGCATGGGCTTGATGTGATAATGATAGACTACTTGCAACTTATGAATGGTGTATCTAAGAGCAAAGATGGTAACCGTCAACAAGAGATAAGTGAGATTACACGTAACCTAAAAATTGCAGCGCGTGAGCTTGATGTCCCTATCATCGTATTGTCACAGTTATCTCGTGCTGTTGAAGCGAGAAAAGATCATAGACCTATGCTTAGTGATTTGCGTGAAAGTGGAGCTATCGAGCAAGATGCAGATATAGTTCTATTCATATACAATCCAGAGCAGTATAATGATGTAGTTAGCGAAGATCCACCAGGGGTATGTGAGCTAATAATCGCAAAGCATCGTAATGGTGCCCTTGGTACAGTCAAACTCCGTTGGTGTGGAGAAATCACTACATACAAAGATTATAATGAGAATGCCAATGATGCAAGTCTTGCACAAATGGCTCCACCTCCGCCTCCTCCAATGGAAGCTCCTGAGGAAGTAAGACTCAATGAGATGTTAAAACCTGATAATGGGGTAGATGATATTTTTTAATTGCTTATTCGGATATGGCTTTACTCATTGGATGCTTATTCGGATATGCCTTTATTCTTTGGTTGCTTATTCACATTTAACTTTTGTCTTTGGCTTCGGCGATATTCATCGCCTGCAGAATCAGATCAAAAGTTAAATGCTCAACGCTTGATTTTAAGGAATCAGGGTTAAGTTATATTCTCAATGCTTGATAACATGGTCGTGATGGAGGTTAAATTCATCATAAGGCTTGCTAGTGTCAATGTTGGAGTATTATATATGATAGTCTGTTGTAATATAGGAGAACTTGTATGAAAGATTTTGTTATTGTCACAGGAGCAAGTGGCGGACTTGGTAGAGCACTTGTAAAACAATTTGCTTTGCAAGGCAACTATTCTATTGTTGGGATAGGTAGGAATAAGACAAAACTTGAAACTCTTGGTAAGGAACTAAAAGCTTTCGGGGGGGGGTGTAACTACCTAGCCTATACAGGCGATATACGAGACGAAAAGTTTGTTGCTACTGTTATGGAAGAGCTTGGCAAGAAAGGTAATATTAAAATGCTTATCAATAATGCTTGCGAAGTAAGATTTGTAAGTCCTACCGATAACACAAGCGAAGTTGTTGATATTACACTAGGTGGACTCAAGGGTATGATACTTTGTTCTACATACGCATTAAGAGAGATGCAGAAGTGTGGAGGAAAGGTCATTAACATTATGTCAACTGCAGCTCAAAAAGGCAATGCAGGAGAAAGTGCTTATTGTGCTTGCAAGTGGGGAGAAAGAGGATATACAGAGAGCCTTAAGGCTTATTATAAAGGGTCAAATATCAAGATAATGGGAGTATATCCCGGTGGAATGAATACTTCATTCTTCGACAAAAGTCCTGGTTATATATCAAAAGAGAAAGTGGCGACGTTCTCTGACCCAGCTGAAGTTGCTAAGATAATAATCTGCAATGCATTGAATGACAAGTTAGATATTGGAGACATTACTGTCAACAGAATATAAGGAATGATTATGAAAATTACAAGTAAAGAATTAAGAAAGAAATGGTTAGATTTTTATAAAGAACGTGGACATACGGATATCGGTGCCGTATCTCTTATAGGAGATGGAAGTACAGGTGTTATGTTCAATGTTGCTGGTATGCAACCACTTATGCCATATCTTCTTGGCAAAAAGCATCCTGCTGGCACAAGACTATGCAATGTCCAAGGCTGTATCAGGACCATTGATATAGAGAGTGTTGGAGATGAGAGTCACCACACGTTCTTTGAGATGATGGGCAACTGGAGTCTTGGAGATTATTTTAAGAAAGAAAAGACTCAATGGAGTTTTGATATATTGACCAAGGTATTTGGTTTTGATGCAGACAAGTTGCTTTGTACAGTATTTGAAGGAGACAACAATACTCCAAGGGATACTGAGACAGCTAAGTTGTTGGAACAGATTGGTATAAAGAAAGAGAACATCTTTTTCTTAGACAAGAGCAATAACTGGTGGGATCTTCCTGGGACTGTAGGTACTCCTTGTGGTCCTGATAATGAATGGTTCTACCCTCGTCATGATAAGGCTTGTGGTCCAAATTGTGGACCAACTTGTGATTGCGGTAGATATGTCGAAGTTGGTAATGATGTCTATATGCAGTTTGTTCAACTTGGCGATAACAAGTATGCTGAGCTACCTAGCAAGAATGTAGACACTGGCTTTGGGTTCGAACGTAATCTTATGTATATCAATGGGCTTACAGATTCTTATACAACAGACTTGTTCCAAGGAGTAATAAAGTATCTTGAAAAAGTCTCTGGCAAAAGCTATGGTGTTGATAGTCAAGTGACTAAGGCAATGCGTGTTATTGCCGATCATACAAGAACATCTGTTATGCTCATAGGAGATGAAAAAGGTATTTTACCTAGCAATATTGGAGCAGGATATATCTTGCGTAGACTTATAAGACGTGCAATAAGATATGCCAACTCTTTGGGGCTTAACAAAGGTACTCTTGCAGAAGTAGGCAAGATCTTCATAGAGCAGGTATATAATGAAGCATATCCTCTTCTAGTTGCCAAAGAGCAATATATTCTCGATGAGCTTAACCGTGAAGAAGATAAATTCTGTAAGACTTTGGAACAGGGTACAAAAGAGTTCAATAGACTTATTGAGAACTTAACTAAGTTCGCTCCTGATAATAAGAAGATAAGTGGAGACAAAGCCTTTAGATTGTTTGATACTTTTGGGTTCCCGCTTGAGCTTACGATAGAGATGGCTCAAGAAGTTGGATTTGTTGTAGACAAAGAGGGTTTTGATAAAGCTTTTGCTAGACATCAAGAGATATCTAAGGCCAATGACCAAGTCTTCAAAGGTGGACTTGCTGACCATAGTATACAGACAACAAGACTTCATACAGCAACACACTTGCTTGATGCAGCGCTAAGGTATGTTATTAGCCCAGATGTTAGACAGAAGGGTAGTAACATAACCCCAGAGAGACTAAGATTTGACTTCAACTGTGACCACAAGATGACAGAAGACGAGTTGAAGCGCGTTGAAGACTTTGTTAACGATGCTATTGCCAAAAAATTGCCTGTTGTGTGCAAAGAGATGACTGTTGACGAAGCGAAGAATAGTGGGGCAATAGGCGTCTTTGATACTAAGTATGGAGATGTTGTCAAAGTGTATTCTATTGGCGATGTTAGTAGCGAGATATGTGGTGGACCACATGCCAACAACACATCAGAGTTGGGACATTTTAAGATCATCAAAGAAGAGGCTAGTTCGGCTGGAATCAGACGTATCAAGGCCGTAATAGGTCAATAGATTATCTTTGGCTTGACTATAATATAGATTTATTATACAATGATAGTAGATGAGGTTGTGATAGGAGAAATCAATGAAAGTATTTAAGACCTTTTTGCTTTATGTAGGAGTACTTGCAGGATTGTGCGCAGCAGTCTTCATTTGTTGTGTTCTATCAATGATGTTATTTAATGCAAAAATCTTAGGTTATCAATATGTTTCATACAAAGGACAATCTAACGGAGAATATTTGTTCAGCAACAATAACTTTGATGCGATAGAAGTAAATGTCAGCAAGATGAATGTTAATTTATTCCCATCTGAGCAGACTACCGGAGTCAAAGTTGAGTATTCACAAGGCATGTATGGTTTGTGCAAAGTGACAAACAGCGAATGGAAGTATGATGCAAAAATTGTAAATAATACTTTCAAAGAAAGCACTACAGTATACAAAACTTTGGTTATCAATATCACAGAGCCATCAGGTTGGATCGTAGCGAAGGATAGTTACATCAACATATATTTGCCAACAGATAAGTTTGCTGTTGTTAAGGCCAGCACTTCTTCTGGTAAGATATGGTTCGGAGGTTCTGATGATAAGCCTATCAACATTTCTTCGCAGCTATATTTGGATTCCTACAAAGGAGAGATAAATATCCAATCTCCAACTGCTCCTAGCATGTACATAAGTAATATCAAAGGTAATACAAATATCTCCGATACGGGAGACACAATTGATTCGGCAATAACATTTGAATCAAATGCTGGTAAGTTGAATTTGTACAAGACATTGAACAGTCGTTTGGTAGTCAAATCTAGCGCAACAAAAACTGGCCCATATATAATTGCACCAAAGGTTCTTGGAGATGTTACGTTTGACTCTCCTTGTGGCAAGATAGAGATCGATCAGATAGGCGATGAGACAACAGCAAGAGACTTTGTAGTATCTACTAGGAATACAAAGATTGCAATTAAGACTCTATATGGTAAGATTTATGCATCGCCAGCCGGAATTGTAGATAATGCTAGTATCAAGGTTAATATTGGAAGTCTAATATCAAGTCATTCTGTGACAAATAGTATATCATACTTGTCCACAGGTGAAGGGGCAATAAATATTGATTATACAGATGCTCCTATTGTTATATCAACAACTTCAGGTGATGTTAACCTAAAGAATGTTAAGCAGACAGTTGCAGGAGCTATCAATATAGCAGTTGGTAACAACTCAGATGTCAACATTAATTATAACAAAGATACAATGTCAGCTAATAGCATTGGACTTATTGCTTCTATTAAGAATGGTAACTTTACTGTAAGGAATATTAAGTCACTTGTCAATATAGTTGCAGACGAATCAAGCAAAGGTGGAACAATGACCCTAGACTTCGTAGAGGTCAAAGGCAATCTATCAGCAGTTAACGAACTTGCCAATGTTATTAGGAGCGCAAGACACAAGCTTGTGATGAGAGTTAACAATTCTAAGTCTTATAGACTACTAATAGATCAGAATGCTAATGCTGCTTGCCATATTGGCGAAGACTCAGTCCTTGGTCTTATACAAGGCACAGAGAAGATTAACCAAGGTTCTTCTGACTATGCTGTCAAAGCTGATGGAGAGTTTAAGTATCAAGCCAGAGTTAATTATAGAGAATCTGACTATGGTGTTGTTGGAAGTATCAAAGTGACATCTACTTCTGGTGGAATATATGTCAATGGTTATACTCCAGAATAATATTGTAGATAAACACCCTCAATAATTGAGAGTGTTTTTTTATTGCTCAAATCACGTATATTCTTAGTATGAGATTTCATAGATATACATTGAGGTATAGTATGAAAAAACTCTGTTATATTATATGTATGATCGTGTTCGCTACGATAACTTTTGGGCTAGCCGGGTGCGGTGCAAGTAGCGACAATACACAGTTGTCAACTTATGAAATTGATGTAACGTTTGATGAAGAAAGCAAGATTCTTGCAGGGTATGAGAATGTACGATATTATAATAATACTGACGTTGTTCTTAATAATATTGTGTTTTGTTTGTACCCAAATGCTTTTAATGAAAATGTTACAAACGCTCCTGTAAGTATGTTGCAGATATCTAAGGCATATCCCAATGGACAAGACTATGGTTATATCAATATACTAGATGTACAAGTCAATACTCTTGCTGTTGAGTATAGTGTTGGAGGAGAAGACGACCTGTTCTTAGATATTGCTATACAAGAACTGTATCCACAAGAAAGTGTTGATATATATATAGCTTTTGAAGAAAAGCTCCCAAATGTGCTTCATAGATATGGGTATGGAGATGATACATACAATTTTGGTAACTTTTTCCCAATAATATGTGTGTATGACGGCGGATACGTACAACAGTCGTATAGTAGCAATGGTGACCCATTCTATTCTGATTGTGCTTCTTTCAACGTTAATATATCTTATCCAGACAATCTTACGCTTGCTCATAGTGGACAGAAAGTTAGCTCTTCTGCGTCCCAAGATATGATAACGGATAGCATTGTTGCTAAGAGTGTAAGAGATTTTGCTTTTGTACTTGGTAGAGACTTCAAGACCAAGTCTGCTGAGATAGAAGGGACGCAAATAACGTACTTTTATTTCGATGATGACAATAGCGATATTAGTCTATTGACAGCGCAAGATGCTGTTAGGACTTTCAATGAGTTGTTCGGCAAGTATCCGTATCCAACACTAAGCGTTGTACAAGCCAACTTCATACACGGAGGTATGGAGTATCCCAATCTTGTATATATCTCTAATGGAGTAACAAACTTCGCAGATTATAAGAACGTTATTATTCACGAGATAGCCCATCAATGGTGGTATAATGTTGTTGGTAGTAATGCTTTCAGATATGCTTGGGTGGATGAGGGGTTGACAGAGTATTCTACGGCACTTTTTTATGAATGTAATCCTAGTTATGAAGTGGAATATGCTACGGTGATATCAAGTGCAGTTGATAGTTATCAATTTTTTGTTGAAGTATATGGCGAAGTATATGGCGATGTCGATACAACAATGACAAGAGCTCTTGATGAATATCGAACGGAACCCGAGTATGTATACAATACTTATGTCAAAGGGATGTTGCTATTTGATAGTATCAGAGATTGTGTCGGTGCCAAGAAGTTTAACAAAGCCCTTAGAGAGTATTACAAAGAATATATGTTCAAAATCGCTAGCCCTGATGACCTTATTGGGATGTTTGAAAAAATATGTTCTAGCAAAGTTGGAACAATATTTGACTCATATATCAATGGCAAGGTTAAGATAATAAGTTCAAACAAATAAAAAAATAGCTACAGATATGTAGCTATTTATTGAGCGGGATCTTCGCTAGATGAGTAAGCAAAAGCCGATAATCGTGAGTATGATAAGCTATCTGTATCTGCAAAAGGTAGATTATCTTTAACAGTTTTTTGCATCTCTACCTTGTCACTATAATAGATGTCTCTATCTCTGGTAGCAAAGGCATATTTGATAATCTCAGGATCTGCCTTGCATGGTGAGGTGTTAACAAACATATGTCTTGAGTCTAAGTTTGCTACATCGATGGGAAGAAGTTTGACAAATTGATTATCTCTTATCAGTTGATAATAATATGACTTGTCCTCTTCGAATATTGGGAGAAGAAGATTAGGGTAACTTCCTTCACAGTTGTAAAATCCATAAATACGCATAAATAAAACTCCTTGATACAAAATACCTTTGATTGCTTTGACAAAACATTGCTAATAATATATATTTAAAATATATGAAATTGGTAACAAAAAATTACTGTTTTATTTTTTGCTAATCACTTTTTTGCATATGTGGAGGTAATATATGTCAAAAAAACCTAAATACTATCATGGTGGAGTCTCAAAGTTCTTCTTTGGGTGGTTTGTTGGCTTCATCTTCACAATAACAGCTTTGGCAGGACTTGGTTATTGGGTTGTCAAATGTATGCCAATAGGCTCAGTTTCTAGTCTTGTGGGAGCAGACCTCCCAATAAGTGAGGAAGGCAAAGGCAATACTATTGCAGATGTTATTGGACTTGCAATAGGTGTTGCAAGTGGTTCATCTGATAAGTCTATTGAAGAGACAGCGAACTTGCTTGGCTTGGATCTCAAAGGAGTTATCAGTAACACTGAAGAGGAAGATGGTACGCATTATATTATCCAAGGCATTGATATTACTCCAGTTATCAAAGGTAAGCTTAGTCAATTGAGTAGTAACGTAACCTCAGTAGTGGATAATATCAAATTGAACGATATAGTATCTGCTACGGGTATAACATTGCCAGATATCTCTATCATCAATGATGCAAGAATACTCAATTCTCCGATAAGCAGTATTGGAGATGTTATGACTGAGATTATTAACGAATATACTCTTAACAAACTTGCTGATGACTTCGATATCGAAGGCTTGTCATCTAATACAATGTTAAAGTCTATCATTGATACTCCAATCTCAGATATATCTACAGCAATCAACGATCTCAGAGTCAAGGATATATTCCCAGCTCCAACCGAAGGTCCTGATAATAGGAATAAGATAATCAAGGCTATCGAGAACATCAAGATAACGGAACTTGGTACAAATATTCAAACAACAATCAATACTATGAAGCTTAGCGATGTCATTGATATCCCAGCAGATTCTATACTTGCATCATTTGCAGATAAGACTATTGGTACATTATCTACTGAGTTCGATGATATGACAATAGGCGAGATTTTCCCTCCACTTAACGTAACTTTTGATGAGCAATACACTTTTGCTATTGATAGCGTTGTAATAGATGGTGCTCCTTCAACTACGGACAATGTAATATTTGTGGAAGATGAGTTATCTCTTGATGATGGGCTAACTTATACCACTAGCGTAGTCGTTACGATAGCAATCTCAAAGTTAGATGTTCCATATGGCACAATTGCAATAGGTTTTGATAATGAAGGACATATCGTTCATGGCGAGACAAGATATGGTACAATGGCTGAGAATAATGACTTGATCATCTCAGCAACTGCAACAGCATTCGATTGTAGGGAGTTTGTTCAAGAGGATAGAGACACTTTCATAGTAGCGTTTGATGACTTAAAACTATCTGAACTTAGCACTGGTATTTCTTCCAAAGTTGATACAATGAAGATATCTGACATTATAGATGTTACAGGCAACTCTATACTTGGTTGTCTTGGAGACTCTACAATAGGAAGTCTTAGTGAAGATATCAATAATCTTACCATTGGAGATATGTTCCCAGGGGCTACTAATAAGATACTTATTGCATTAAGCGATGTAAAGATAACCGAGTTGGATAGCGATGTTCAGAGTGTTATTGATGGAATGATACTTAGCGACATTATTACTATACCAAATGATAGCCTTGTCCTTAATCTTGTAGCAAATACTTCTATTGGCAACCTAAGTACTACTATCAATAATCTTACTATTGGCAACTTGTTCCCAGCACCAAGTGAGGGGCCTGATACAAGGAATAGTATTATCATAGCTTTGAGTGCTACAAAGATCAATAACCTTGGGACAAGGATTGAGACTCTTACACTTGCTGAGGTAATGCCAAGCACCAACTTTAACTCTGGAATATTCAGTCTTCTATATATAGTAGGTACTGGTACAGATACTGCTCCTCAATATGCAAAAGGCACAGTTCCTCTATCTATGATGAGTGAGGCTATATCCAATCTAACAAATGCTCTTATGAATCAGAAGACTTTGTCAGAATTGCACGAGTTGGGTATCATTTCAACGGAGCCAAATGCTCTCATTGGTAGTAAGACCGTTAATGAACTTATAGCATACGCAAATAATCCACTAGGAGCATAAAATACGAAGGTATAAAAAACTTACCAAACTCTGTTGGTAAGTTTTTTTTGTTAAAAAAATCGATTTGTCAATAATATTTTATGAAAACAGTTTGCTTTTGTGCTTATGATAGTTACTCGGCCTAATAGCGATTTTTTATTCTATAAGTACTTCTAATATTGAGGGTGTTTGGTCATAGTAATAACAATGCTTGAAGATTGTCCATCTCGTGTATATTCAACAAGGGCTGTATCTCCAACTTTGCTTGCATATAGTTCTGTGCGAAGGTCTAACATATTGTGGATGGGGTTGCCGTTAATAGAGGTGATGATATCTCCAACCTTGAGCCCGGCCTTGGAAGCGGGCCCGTTATCTGCAAGGTTATTGACTATGACTCCATCTGATGAGAAGTCTTTGCCATAATACTTAGACACATTCTTATCAACGCCGTAGACGCCAATATATGGCGTAATATACTCCCCATCACTTATTATGTGACCGATAACGTTCTGTGCCGCCTGAGTAGGAATGGCGAACCCTAATCCCTCTGCTGAGTCGACTTTGAGAGTATTGATTCCTATTATCTCACCGTTCTTGTTGATAAGTGGGCCACCACTGTTGCCGGGATTGATACTAGCATCATGTTGAATCAGGTCTTGAAGGTAACTCTCTCCATATGTTGTATCTACTGCAACTGTCCTGTTGATAGCACTCACTATACCTTTGGTGACAGTGTGCTGGAATTGAAGATCGATGGGTGTGCCTATCGCTATTACATCTTCACCAACGGTTATTGAGTTCTTGCCTACCATAGCGAGGTAGGGGAGGTTAATATTGGTTTTAATGATAGATAGATCAAGAGCATTGTCTGTCCATATAACTTCACCAGAGGCTTGAGAACCGTCTTTGAGATACAATGTCACAACCTTGGCGCCTTCTACTACATGCTCATTGGAGACAATAAGATTGTTTGCCACTGCAACTCCTGTACCTATACTATTATAACTTTTGGTTGAAGCTTCTATTCCAACAACTGATTGAGTAACATTGGGGGCAAGGACGCTAGCAGACAACTTACTAGAGAACAAGTCGCTAGATAAGGGCGAGTCGGAGTAGGATCCTACAATACGATTGTCTACTGCCTTATTGCAACCACAGCAAAAGGCACACATTAACAATAATACTATCAAATTATTGACAAAAAATGATTTTTTGCGATAAAAAAACTGTTCTTTCATATTCTCTCCTTATAAAGGCTATTACAGAACAGTTATTGAATACTATCGTCTATTTCAAAAATCGAACCAACATTGTCTTGCGAAGCGACATCTATGAATAAGTGCTTACCCTCTACTATGTGTTGAGTGAGTAGATAATCTCGTATTGTAGTATATGCAAGCATTGGGGTGTTGTTCTCTTCGCTCAAATGTGCAAGAACAACTTGCTTAATCCCACTGTCTGCTAGGTATGCAATCGCTTTGGCACAAGCTAGGTTAGACAGATGTCCTTTTGGTGACAAGATACGATTTTTTAGACTATTGGAATAATGTGGGTTAGCAAGTAGCCTATTCTCATCATGATTGGCTTCAAGATAGAGTATATCACTGCCTTGTAAGTTCTGTAATATCTTGAAGTTAGTATGCCCCAAATCTGTCGCAATACTAATCTTTTTGCCGTTTTTTGTAAAAGAATATCCACAACAGAAGTTGGAGTCATGGGGTAGTTCAAACACGGATACAGACAAGTCTCCTATAAAGAACTCGTTAGAGACAAAGCAAATAACTTGTTCGGTAGGGAGTTTGGGTGACTTCTGTTCCAGGTAATCGAAACCTCCTACTGGGACATATATCTTGGTGCCATATTTGCGAGCAAAAACAGCCACACCTTTGATGTGGTCGATGTGTTCGTGTGTTATTAGAATAGCATTGATAGAAGAAGGGTCTATGCTAAGTGAATGGAGCCTCAATTCTAGATCTTTGCATGTAAGTCCTGCATCGACTAGTATCTTGACATTGTCAGAGATGATGAGAGTGCTATTGCCCTTACTACCGCTTGCGATATTGACTACTTTCATACCCTTAGACTATAGCACATTATGTACAAAAAAAGCAAATAGTTTGCTCTCTCCAAATATTTCCATATGACAATATTTTTGCATTTGGGGTTCAAAAGCATAGGGTTAAACATTATTTACTTGATTTTGATATCAAATATGTGTATACTTATTAAATAATAATAAAAGGATGCTGGAGAATATGAAGTTTAGACAATCTTACAATATCAAAGACAGTGGTGTTAGTTATATTTGGGCATTGCTTATTCCTCAACTTGTGATAATAATATTCTCTGCAATCGCAGCCAATATTGCAGTTAGTGCAGGGCTTACAGAAGAACAAGTCAATACAAATGTCGTTATTATATGTTTGTCCCTTCTTGTATCTCAGTTATGCTTTGCTGGAGTTTTTTTGATATACAGTAGAGTAAAGAGAATTAACTTTGTTACGGCTAGCAAAGTAAGATTTAAGTTCAATATTTGGAAGTTACTTATAGTTATCGCTGTTGCTGCAGGTTTGTTATTCGGATTCAATCAATTCATTAGTCTTGTGGACTTCTGTATTGTTAAGACAACAGGTATCAATGGATCTGCGCTTAGTCTCAATATCAACAACTTTGGCGTATTTGTCCTAGCCGTGTTGTTATATGCCCTTATACCTGCTGTAGTTGAAGAGTTCTTGTTCAGAGGCTTGATATACAACGGGATAAGAAGCAAATATAGCGAGAAGAAAGCAATCTTGATAAGCGCGCTTATGTTCATGCTTATACATATGAGTATCAATCAGAGCATTTATCAGTTTGTACTAGGTGTTGTACTATGCCTTATTGTGTATTTTACAGGTTCAATATTCTATAGTATGGTAGCACATTTTGTTAACAACTTCTTGATAGTACTTGTGACATATATTCAGACAAGCAGAGGCATTGAGTCTGTTACCAAAATGTCGTGGAGTGCGTGGGAAGTAGTGATTGCTATTGCCATCATGCTTGCAACCGTTGCCTTGATAACGACAATATTCTATTTGTGGTACAAGAAAGCCCCTCCAGCCAAAGAAGAAAAGGCAGTTGTGACTGTCGATGATAAAGTCAAGGCAGCCGAAGGGCTTGGCGAGTACGAACTAAGAGCTATGAATCCTAGCACTATATCTCCTAAAGCATGGCTTTGGATAGGTGTGGGTGTTGGCGGCTTACTCTGGATAGTTTCGCTGTTTATGTAGAAGGTTATAATGAAAGATAGAAAACTTTTGATTACAAATATCATATATTTTGTCATAGTAGCACTATTTGTTGGTGTTAGGATTTTTTCTGCTACTTTTGATATGAAGACAGATGCTATGACAGAAGATGCGATATATTCTTTGATTATCCAAGTTGGATTGATGCTACTTATACCATTCTTTGGACATAAGTTGCTCAACAAACGTACTTTCAAACAAACATTCAATGATACTAATGTAAGAATAGTCAATGTCAAAGTTATTATTCTTGCTATACTTATAGGAGTTGTAGCATTCTTCTTGAATATTGCTGTTACTTCGTTCTTCAATGGCGTACTTCATTTGTTTGGATATGAGAGTATTCCTACTTCTAGTGGAACAAGCAGTGGTATGAGTGTTGGAACATTCTTCATCAATCTATTACTTATTGCATTGCTTCCAGCTGTCTGCGAAGAGTTCACACACAGAGGCTTTTTGTTAAGCGGGTATTCATCTATGGGTATTAAGAGAGCAGTTGTATTCTCTTCACTTATGTTTGGACTTATTCATATGAATATCGGACAGGTATTCTATGCAACTATACTTGGTTTCCTTATGGCAATAACGGTTGTTATGAGCAAGAGTATTATTCCTGCCATCATCATTCACTTTATGAATAATGGTATCAACGTTTATATTGAATTTGCTGAGTCAAATGGGTATTTTGGCTCCAAGATGATGACTTTTATCAACAATTACTTTGCTTCTGCAGGTCCAATACTATCCTTCATTGTAAGTTTTGTGTCTTTGATTGTCATTATGCTTGTTATGCTATTTCTTTTCATACTGCTTCTCAAAGAGACTCGTATCAAAAAGCTTAAGAAATTGTATACAGAAGTTACTAATATTACTGAAGATAAAGAATCAAAAGATAAGCCTGAGAATAGTGGTGCGTATGTTCAGAGTCTAGCAACTCTTAATAGAATGCTAGCAGAATACAATATCGAAAGGCCAACGGACCTTGTATTTACTGTTGAAGAAAGTAGATTTAACAAACCAAAAGTTTTATCCAATATATTCTTTTATGGGACAATGGGACTTGGAATATTCATTACAATATTTACATTCATATGGGGAATATTATGATTGGGGTCAATATTGTTACTGTGGGCAAACTCAAGCAAGAGTTTGTACAACTATCTGACGAGTACTCAAAAAGATTGAGTAAGTTTTGTAAACTCAAGATAGTAGAATTGCCTGAGAGCAAGTTGCCTAGTAATCCATCTGACAAAGATATAGCAAAATGCCTTGAACAAGAAGGCGAACAAATAACGAAACACATGCAGGGGCATATAGTTGTACTTGATAGTCATGGTATAAGACTCACAAGTGAAGCCCTTGCAAAACATATTAAGAACATTGAACAGACCTCTTCTCAGATAACATTTGTGATAGGAAGTTCATATGGTCTTGAAGAGAAAGTAAAAGCTAAGGCAGATTTGATGCTATCTTTTTCTGACTTCACATTTCCTCATCAATTGATGCGTATTATACTTTTGGAGCAAGTTTATAGGTCCATGTGCATAAATAATAATATATTGTATCATAAGTAGGTATATTGTTATTTTTGTATGTTGTAATCTATATGAAGAATTGTTACAAGAGCTAAGGAGACTTAAAACTAAGTCATATAGACTTGGTAGAAGTCTTTGTGGACAAGAGATACGTTGTTATAGAGTTGGCAACAAAGGAAGAACAATTGTTGTCCAAGCTTCAACTCATGCTAGAGAATATATCACTTCACTTCTTGCAATCAAGATGATAGAACTTGCAAGTTGTATAGAACTGAATAATACTTATCTGTTCGTACCTTTAGCCAATCCTGATGGCGTGCGTATAGCTATGGAAGGCTATGACTGGCTTGGTACAGAATTGAAGCATCTGCACAACACTTTTGATAGTAGGTTTTGGTTATACAAAGCCAATGCTAGAGGTGTAGATATCAATGTCAACTTCGACGCAAGTTGGGGACAAGGCAAGTACAATCGTTTATGTCCTCACACTCATGGATATATTGGCGAGTATCCTCATAGCGAATTAGAGTCCAAAGCCCTATCTATGCTATTACAAGACAGCAATCTTAGTATGGCTGTGAGTCTTCATAGCAAAGGTGAAGTTGTATACTATGGATACGCAATGAACAAGTGTATTGCTCGAAAATATAAGAGAATGATAGCCCCATTATTTGTTGATAATTGTTATAGATTGATGAAGACAAAAGACAGTTGTGGTGGATACAGTGATTATTGCATCAATAACAAAGTATGTGCTTTTACTGTAGAAGTTGGGGCAGATAGCTGCAGCCATCCATTACCACTAACAAGTTTACCAAAGATAGTTGAAGATAATATGATGATGTTACTCAGAATAGATAAATTGACGGAGAAAGAATGGAAGAAGATAGAAAATTTTTGGATATAGCATATTCGCTAGCACAATACAGTATGTCGAAGGATGAAGTGCCCGTAGGTGCAGTTGTTGTCAAAGATGGCAAGATAGTATCGACGGGATTCAATCGCCGTGAGAAGAAACAGAATGCGTTAGAACATGCTGAGATGATGGCTATCAACAAAGCCTGTCGCAAACTCAAAACATTTAGACTTAATGACTGCGTTTTATATGTGACATTAGAACCATGCCCTATGTGTGCTGGTGCTATCATTAACGCAAGAATAGGTAGAGTAGTGTTTGGTGCTTATGATCCTAAGGGTGGATGTTTTGGAAGCAAACTCAATATGGCAGAGTGTGGATTCAATCATAAGCCGATAATTGACGGCGGAATAGATCCTGATAGGTGTGGAAAGATATTGTCGGACTATTTTGGGAGTAAGAGAAAGAAATGATTAATATTTTGACAAAGACAGTTATAGAAACAAGTATTAACAAAAGTGATTTTGATGTTATTATACTCAAAGTCAAGAATTTGGCTTTTGCTACTCAAAATCCTTGGGAGACAAAAATCCTCGGCAAATCAATGATATCTTGGGTTCAAGATGCTTGCGAAGGGTATAATATAAGACAAGTAGAATGTGATGCCAATAGCGACATTCTTCATATAGTCAAGAGTATGTTGACTGACGCTGCTTATACCATTGTTTTATTCAGCGACACGCCACTTCTCAAAAGTAAGACCATTGGAGAGATCGCCAGTTATGTTGCTATTAAGCAGCCAAGTGTTTGCGTGCTTACAAGGGGATATGTGTTCTCTAATAGCTATTTACGTACTGCAGATAAGTTATATACAACTCAACCTCAATACTTCGATGAAGAAGACTTCATTACAGCATATAACAATTATCAGATAGTGCTAATCAGTGAGATTTTGAAGAACCGTTTGATAAGTTTTCATACAAAGAATGGTGTAAGATTCGTTGATCCAACAACTGTATATATTGAAAGTGGGGTTGTTGTAGAAAGTGGAACAACTATCTGGCCCAACAATAATCTAGTAGGCAATTGTCATATTGGTGCTAGTACTACATTGTTGCCTAATAATTATATAGAAAACAGTGTTATTGGCAATAATTGTGAGATAATAAGTAGTGTTGTTAAGAATGCTAATGTCGAAGATGGGTCTTATGTTGGGCCGTTCGAAAAAATGATTAACAAATAAAGATAATTATTCGTATATATTTATATGAATAATATTTTTATAGAAGAAGGGTGTGTTGTCCATCCTACAGCCGTTGTTATGGCTCCCAATCATATCGAAGGAGGGAGTGTTATTGGCGAAGGCACGATTCTTTACCCATGCTGTTATATCAAGAATAGTATTATCGGCAAGAATGTAGAAATCAAAGCCTCCTATATATTCGATAGCAAAATTGGTGACAATGTAACAATAGGTCCCAATGCCCATATTAGGAAGAATTGCAATGTATCGGATAATGTTAGAATAGGCAACTATGTAGAACTCAAGAATGCTACCATTGGCAAGGGTACAAAGATAGCGCATCTAACATATATCGGAGATGCAGACGTAGGAAGTGCTTGCAATATTGGCTGTGGTGTGGTATTTTGTAACTATGATGGCGTGAACAAACATCATACTACTGTCAAAGACAAGGTCTTTGTAGGTAGCAATTGTAACTTAGTTGCACCACTTTGTATAGGCGAAGGGGTGTTCATAGCAGCAGGTTCAACAGTGACAGAAAGTGTCGAAGATGGCAATTTTGTCATTGCTCGAAGTAAGCAGTTGGTCAAACCAAAGAGGGAGAAATAAGTATGTATCTAATTGTAGGACTTGGCAATCCAGGCAAAGATTATCAGAATACCTACCACAATGTAGGTTATCTTTGTGTGGACAAGCTAGCTAAGGATATTGGTGCAAAGTTCACTAAGAAGAAGTGTGCTAGCAGTATATGTGAGTGCGAATACAACGGACAGAAAGTTGTTCTTGCTAAGCCTCTTAGTTATATGAATAATAGTGGACAGAATGTGGCAATGCTTGTCAAGGAGTATCGTGTGCCTCTTGACAACCTTATCATTATGCTTGATGACATTGACTTAGATAAGGGAACTTTTAGATATAGAGAGAAGGGTAGTGCTGGGACTCACAATGGGCTTAGAAATATCGTTGCATGTTTGCATACAGGAGATTTCAAAAGGATCAGAGTGGGTATTGGTAAGCCAGAGTGCCAATTGATAGATTATGTCCTTGCAAGGATAGATAAGAAGTCAATGGAGCAGATTGGACAAGCAATAGACTTGGCTACCGACAAGGCGTTGGAGTTGATAGATGAAAGAACTCAAGATAACCAAACTCGATAATCTGCAAGAACTTTCTCCATTGTCGGTCTCTGGACTTAACATTGGTGAGAAAGCGTATGCTGTATCAAGAATAGACGGACAAGCGATATGCGTCTTGCCCGATATTTTATTTGCGAACAATTTTGTGAGACAACTTACTGCATTGGGTGTCAAGAGTGAGACTATTACGACCAAGATACCTTTGCTTAATACTGTTAATAATGAGGGGTACGAATCATATTGCGTTGCCCTTAGCAATTTTGTAAGTGGCAAAAGTAAGGTCCTTGTTGTGTCGCCAGAGGTGTTGATGCAAAGATTGCCTAACAAACAATATTTTGCTAAATCTAACCTACGACTTAAAGTTGGTCAGACAATTGATATAGAGTATTTGAAGAAAAAGCTTTTAAGCCTTGGATATTCCAAAGAGGTGATGGTATCCGGGGTTGGGCAGTTCGCTTGCAGGGGAGATATAGTCGACGTTTTTGTTGCAGATAAGCCATATAGAATACACTTATTTGATGATGAAATAGAACAAATCAACACTTTTGATATCTCAGAATACAAAGCCATTGACAAACTTAACTCTTGTGTTATCACAAATAAGAGTTTTCTTAATGATTTTGACTTTGTAGGCGAGCAAATTGACAAAAAAATAGCCCAGATGCTTAGTTCTTCGAAGTTGGAGTCAAGTGCGTTATTGCGCCTAAGCGAAGTCGTTGGGTGTCAGTTAGAACTCGGCAAAGAAGGGATGATCAATCCGTGTTTTGTACTGCCATTCTGTGAATGGTTTGGGGATACGGTGCTTGATTATTGTGATACAGTTGTATTCGATGAGCCTAAGCTTATACTAGATAGATTGACAGAAGAGGTCAAACAGACTTCTGATAGTGTTGATAGAATGATATCGTGTGGAGAAATGCTCCCAAAGCACAAGGACTTCTATTCGTACAAGCCTTTTGGTGATATTGATACAAAACATTGTATCGCATTCTCAAGACTTGTCAGTGCCAATAAAATATTTTTGGCAGAGAACTTCATTGAAGTTGATTGCCTAAATATACCGAAGTATATCGGCAATTATTCCAAACTAGCTCAAGATATAGAGTGGTACCGTAAGCAGGATTATACGGTAGTTTTGTGTTGTGGTGATGGCTATACGAAGAATAAGATCAAAGCTCATCTTGGCAACCTCAAATATATAGATAGCCCACTTGAGATTATTGATAACGAAGTCAATATTATCAATGATTATTTGCCATTTTCGATGGCATTTGAACAAGAAAAACTCGTTGTAATAAGCACAGGGGATTTGACTACAACTCAGCCTGACAAACCTGTCAAGAAGACTGAGGCTCAGAGTACATTCTTGCCAAAACCTGGCGAGTATGTTGTGCATCAAGTACATGGTGTGGGTAAGTGCGTTGGGATCCAAAAGATCAATATAACAAGTAGTTACAAAGACTATGTAGTCATTGAGTATAAGGGTGGAGACATTCTCTATGTTCCGACAGAGAATATGGATGTATTGTCAGCATATCTAGGAAGTGGCGATCCAAGATGCAATAAGATAGGTGGAGAAGATTTCTTCCGCACGAAGCAGAAAGCAAAAGAATCAATCAAAAAGATGGCTTTTGACTTAGTCAGCTTGTATGCAACCAAAGAACACGCCAAGGGTTATAAGTACAGTAAAGATTCTTACCTTCAGACGGAGTTTGAGAATGCTTTTCCTTACGAATATACGGCAGATCAGCAAGAAGCAATCAGAGATATTAAGCATGATATGGAGAGCAATAAGATAATAGACAGGCTCATATGTGGAGATGTTGGATTTGGCAAGACCGAAGTTGCACTTGTTGCTGCATATAAGGCTATACTTGATGGCAAACAAGTAGCTATTATTGCCCCAACTACCATATTGTGCGAGCAACACTACAATACTGCTCTTAGTCGAATGAAGAACTTTATGGTCAATGTCGAAGTCATCAATAGGCTCAAAAGTCAGGCAAAACAGAAGGAAGTCTTAGATAAATTGTCTAAGGGTAAGGTTGACCTTATTGTTGGTACTCATAGACTACTCAGCAAAGATGTTGTATTCAAAGATTTGGGGCTATTAATACTTGATGAAGAGCAAAGATTTGGAGTTGAAGACAAGGAAACGTTGCGCCATCTTAAGAAAAATATTGATGTTATTAGCCTTAGTGCTACACCTATACCAAGGACATTGTATATGTCTTTGTCTGGCATTCGAGATATCAGTTATCTCAATACTCCACCGAAGGATAGACAACCAGTTGCGACATATGTTATTGATTATAGCGATAACCTTGTATATGATGCTTGTCGCAAAGAACTCGACCGAGATGGACAAGTCCTTATCGTGTACAATAGGGTAGAGACAATATACGAGTTTGCTAGTAAAATAAAGAAGATGTTCCCAGAAGAGAATATTGCTGTAGCTCATGGACAGATGCAGTCCAAGATGCTCGAAGATGTCATATACAAAGTATATACAAGACAATCTCGTATACTTGTATCTACGGTTTTGATTGAAAACGGTATAGACTTGCCATATGCAAATACTCTTATAGTGATCGATAGTGACAAACTCGGATTATCTCAATTGTACCAGCTCAAAGGTCGTATTGGTAGAAGTAACATTTCTTCAACGGCATACTTTACTTTTGCCAAAAACAAAGTACTTACACAAGACGCATACAAGAGGCTTGATGCTCTTATGGAGTTTACAAAACTCGGTAGTGGGCTCAAAGTTGCTATGCAGGACTTACAGATACGTGGAGCAGGCAATATCTTGGGTAGAGAACAGCATGGGCATATGGATAAGATAGGCTATGACTTGTATTTTAAGCTTCTTGAACAAGCAGTAAGAGAGCTCAAAGGCGAGACTGTGATAGAGAAGCGTGAATTGAAGATAGATGTATCTATCAACGCATATATCTCGGACAGATATATCCCAGATGAGAATGGTAGAATAGTATATTACAGTAAGATTGCGGGTATAATCGATACTGAGGGTATGAAGAATGTATTGAAACTTCTTGAACAGACATATGGACCTGTGCCTCAAGAGACAGAAGAGTTGTGCAAAGTGGCATACATGAAGAACTTAGCATCTAATATAGGTGCAAGTAAGGTTGTTATAAGCAAAGAAATTGTTGCAATAACTTTATACAAAAGTGATGAACTATTGTCATCTCCTATATATCATTTTGCTTGTGATTATGACAAATGCAGTTTTGTATATAAAAATGAGCCAAAGATAATTTTTGAACACGATAATAATGTTGAGAAGTCTCAGCAACTAGTGATGGAATTTTTGCAAAATGCTAACAAAGTTACAAAATAACGATTGATTTATTTATTTATATAATGTATAATACTAGCATTAAGAGTGGTATTGTGCCTGATGATGCAGTCTCAGCACATTCTGCAACGTTTTTCGAGGAGTATATTAATGAAGAAGAAGATAATAGGCTTGATTTTGAGTCTTGTATTAGTATTATCAGTATTCACTGGTTGTAATTTGTTTGAAAGAGATACCAAAGCATATCTCAATCAAGTAATTGCGAAGAATGGTGAAGTTGAGATAACAATGGAAGAGCTTGTTAACGGTTATTACCAATATGGACAGAACCTTGTATCTCAATATCAATTGGATGTCAAATCTGCTATCAATTATACTATTGATTGGCTTATCAATAGAGAGTTGCTTATCCCTCATATTGAGGAACTTGCAAGTGCAGAGACGGCTGATACAACGATAGAACAAAAAGATTACAAATATGCTCTTACAAATGTTGAATATAACGAGTTAGTTGAACAAGTTTGGGGATATGTTGATTCAAGTATTACAACTATCATCGATGAGATAGACGAAGAGTATGTTGCTCCAACCGAGGATACAACAACTGCAGGAACAACAAAAACAGTGTTTGAACCAACTTTAACAGTTGTTGATGGCAAAGTAAAGAAACTTGCTAACGAAGATATTGAGAGCGTTGAGAAGTTAGACAAATATGCTTATACTCAGAAAGCTTACAAACCTCTTGTTGACAAGAAAGCATGGAATAAATACATTGACAATTTGAAGAAGAATGAAGAGGGCAAGAAGTTGTCTACAAACGCAACTGATATATTCAAGCGTGAGATAGATAGAATGTTCAAGATTCTTTATGAGAACAAATTGTTGTCAAAGTTCCAAGCAACATATGAGAGTTATTATGGATTTGGCACAGATGGATATATGACAGCTGGTGCTACTCAAGAAATACTTGATTATTACAAACTTATATATAATCAGAATTATGAAGAATACAACTCTATTAGCTCTGATCAATACTATACCGACATGATATCTTCAGCTGATAGAAGTGGTGTGTTCTACCATTATGATCCAACAGAGTTCTACGAAGTTAGTCACATTCTTGTGAAGTTTAGTGATGAACAAACTGCACAGATCAAGGCACTAGAGAGCAATCAATATCTAACTACTGAAGAGAGAAATGCAGAAATTGCTCGTATCAAATCTAAAGCTAACACAACCGTTGTAGAGAAAGATAGCGAAGGACATGACACTGATAGAACATATACTGTAGAAGAATTGGAGACAATTATCAATGATCTTCAACAGGATCTAAGAGCACAATACACAGATGACGAAGCTTATGCTCAGGCAATGGCAGAAGCATTTGATGAATTGTTATACAAGTACAATCAAGATGACGGTATTATGAATGCTGAATTTGATTATATTGTAGGACAGAATCATTCTGGTATGGTTGAGCCATTCACAGACGAAGTAAGAAGATTGGCTACTTTGGGCGAAGGATCAGTTTCATCATCAGCTGTCATGAGCGACTATGGATACCATATAGTATTGTATACTCGTAAGGTTACAAATATTGTTGAGAATGCAAACGATATCACTGTTCAGATGCTTAACAACACATTTACTTCAAGATCAAGTGGCAAATCAATGTTAGAGTATATCAAAAGCAAAGTCGCAACATCTAACTACTCAACATATGAGACACTTCTTATCACACAGCTCAAAGATAATAACAAGACAGTTTATTACAAAGATAGATATAAGAGCTTGTACGAAGCATAAAATTAATCCATTAGCTTAGGCTAGTGGTTTTTTATTAGATATATTACATTTATAGATTTTTTTCACAAGCAAAGTATATCAAAGTGTTTTGATTATTTGTAAAAAAATGCTATTATAAAATCACGATATGAAAGAAAAAGATTTGGAACCAAAAGACGACTATGTCGTATTGCAAAGTATAAGCGCAAAGAAAAGATTTGGGCATGATTTTCCATGCATCAAAAACTTTTTCAAATTGAAGAAAAACTATCTTGCGAATCTTAGCAATATGCAATTTCAACTTTATTCTCCAGATAGTAAGGTTATACGCAAACTCAAGGCTCAGAAAGAGAAGGAGAAACTTAAAGAAACTGAACTTGCAATTCAAAAGCAAAAGAGCAAGCGCAACAAAATACTAAACTATGGATTTTTTGCCCTTAATATTGTTGTAATTGCCATAATACTTGTTTTTCAAGCTAGGAAAGACGGTGTTGCTCCAGCAGGCTCTGTAGGGGCAAATTGGTGGTATATACTTATTGCCTTTACTATGTTTGCTACAACGATGTTTGCAGAGTCGTTATCTGTAATGTCCTTGACTCACAAGGCGACCAATGTACTAAGACCATTCGTAAGTTATAAGACTGCTGGACTCGGGAGATACTACGATGTTGTTACACCATTCTCTACAGGGGGACAACCATTCCAGATATTTTATTTGCACAAATATGGTATTAAGACAGGACAAGCCGTATCTATAACACTTGCTAAGTATATATTCAAACAGATTGCTAGTGTGTTGTTCTTTACTTTCATTCTATTGTTTAATATCAAGTTGCAAGTCGTTGGTAGTACTACAGAGGAAGTGGTTGTATCTGCTGCAAGTTGGATAGGGTATGGTATACTATCAGTCTTGTTATTGATTACGATTCTTGTATCAAATAATAAGAGAATTGGTACAGGACTAGTTGTAATATCATTAAAACTATTGAAGAAACTTCATATAATTAAGAATTATCCAAAAGCTTTCCGTTCAGTCATGAGAGGTGTAGGTAACTGGCACAATACTATGAGAGCTTACCGAAAATCGCCAATCACTGTCATATGTAATGTCATTATTGGCATTGGTGGATTGATAGCGTTGTATAGTGGACCATACTTTATATACTGTGCCTTCGAAGGTTGGCACCCTGAGATGTGGATAAGAATAATGACTCTTGCTGTTATTGTTGAACTTGCTGCCAGTTTCATGCCTTTGCCAGGTGGAACGGGAATGGCAGAGCTATCCTTTGTTGCATTGTTCGGCAAACTATTTATGTCATCTAATGTCTTCTGGGCACTTATCATTTGGCGTTGTTATTCATACTATATTTATGTCGCACAAGGATTAGGAATCTTAGTATATGACTTTGCTTTTGGTAAGAGAAGGCTTGCGAAGTACAAAGATAAATGGAACAAACCTAAGTTTAAGATATCTATTTAACGAATAAATAAAGCACAATAATTTGTGCTTTTATTTTTGTTTGGGTCTATTTTTATAATCATATATTTGACTAGCAACTACAAGCCTTGATAGTTTATCCTGCTTGTAATACAAAGTTCTTCCATCAATTGGAGTCCTATCCATAAACAAAACTTTGTCATATCTAGGTCCGCGTAGATACTCAAAGTAAGGCTTGATACCAACTCCACA
>CAYJCR010000002.1:0-88140 GCA_964368755.1 uncultured Lachnospiraceae bacterium | reverse complement strand
TGTCATATCTAGGTCCGCGTAGATACTCAAAGTAAGGCTTGATACCAACTCCACAGAATAGTTTGAAACCATAGTCTTGTAATAATTTATGCTTTGGAGTTAGGTTGCCATTCGAATCATACACGTCCCATTCTCCGTATGGATATACATATATTGGTGTGGCACCAACAATAGAAGAAACTTCTTTATCCCACAATTCTAATTCTTCACGGAAATGCTCTGTGGAGATTTTTTTCATATGATAATGGCCGTATGAGTGACTAGCAAATCTCCAGCCCTTGTCAGTGAGAACTTCAACAACTTTTTTTGCTTGTTCAATCTCACTTTGCCTATTAGGATTTTTTGATTGCGTTCTATAACCCAGTATCCCATCGTAGCCAGTCAGACATATGACACCCCTTGCATTGTTATAAGAGAAGTCAGGGTGCTTTGATATGAAGTCTTCAAGTATGACGACGAACTCATTATTATAGCTAATGCGATTGTTATATGTTGGTGTATTGATTATTGTAGCAAGATTATTATTAGCATCTAATACAATTTTATCAACCATACCGAGGTTGCTTTTTTTGTGATCGTAATTAACATCGTCAAAAGATATTATTAAAGGTTTTTTGCCTTTTGGAAGATGCAATTTTTGTTTAACGGCAATGTTGTCTTTAACTGTAAAAATGCTACAAATATCGATTAACACAAAGTTGTTACCGTACAATTGGTCGAGAAGTTTTGAAAACTCTTCTTTAGTTATGCAATCGATGTTGTAATTGTCACGCATTTCATTGTTTTTGTCAAAAGCGACCGTATGGTCGGCAATAAGGCAGTGAGTAAAAATATGTTCTATTGGGCCAGAGTATTCAACGAGCTCCGTATCGGCATATGCCATCATCGGACCAAAGATATTGGTACATATCGATAGAACATATATTATCAATGTCATGAAAAATACTTTGTAATAGTTATGCATATTGATAGTATTTGTAAACAAAATAAAAATATCTATTGTATTGAAAAATTGAATAACAAAAAATATTCTGTCCATACTTTGGATATGAAAAAGTTATTAGCATTATTTTTTGTTGTAGTAGTTGTTTGTTTAACCAAATCTTATAGGGCACAATTTTTTGATCTTGTCCAAATAGATGGTGGTACATACTCTGTGTATGATTATTATTGTCTTGATGGCGAGAACTCTATTTACATTGGTAGTGGATACATAATATCAGCAGATTTGAAAGATGCAAAAATCGTCTTTGGAGCTCATCCCAATTGCGTAGGGCAATCTGTTACTTATAACTCCGAGCATAATGACTATGACAAACAAAAAGCACATCTACAATTGGTTGAAGTGTTTTCGGAGAAAGTTGATGATATAGAAGTTGTATATGGGTATACAAAACTTCTTGATAAATATATATCTTTGGATAATCAAAAAGTTAATATTCAATATGCATATCGAGACGGAGTAGTTACAATTGGATATCCATTAATTGCAGGAAGCTACTAATACAATGTATAAACAAAACTTTTTTGTCAACAATCTACATATCGGGAGGTAGATAAAATGCAATCTACAAAAAAACAATACATTATACATTTGATGAAAAGATATGGGTATCTTGTTGTCCTTGGGATACTTGCTTTGACTCTTACATTAGTTTTTACGCTCAAGAAGACAACGACGCCAGTTGCTGTTGAACAAAACCCACCTGATGATCCCATTCAAGACGTTGGCAATGAACCTGTTGTGTTCGGATTGCCTATTATCAATGCAGAGATAATCAAAGATTACTCCAACTCCAAACTTATGTTCAATAAGACTTTGCGTCAATGGGAATCACATAAGGCAATAGATTTGTCTGCAACTGAAGGACAAGAAGTTCTTGCAGTGTTCAAAGGTAAGGTTGAAAGTATCGAAGAAGATTACCTCAAAGGTACAGTTATTACTATTGACCATGGCGATGGGCTCAAAACAGTCTATGGGTCTTTGGCAAAAGAAACTTCTGTATCGGTAGGAGATAGTGTGGTCAAAGGACAAAAGATTGGTACAGCATCAAACACGGCTCAAGGGGAGTCAAAAGATGGCGCCCACTTACATTTTGAAGTGCTCAAAAACAACCTCAGAGTTAATCCCAATGACTACCTTGTCTTTCAGGGCAAATGAGAGATTTTGGGCAAAGAGGCTCAAATTGCTTTACAAACATTTGTACGTTTAGTAAAATAGTGTCATCAAACATATGGAGATAATGATTATGACAATCGATAAAGTAAAAGAACTTCTTGCAGGACAACTTAATAAGCCTGTTGCAACTATAAAGAACGACTCTAAGATCATAGAAGACCTAGGAGCAGACTCTTTGGATATGATAGAGATGCTCATGTCCTTGGAAGATGAGTTTGGTATCAGTGTCCCTGATGATAAGGCAGATACTCTCAAGACTGTTAAGGATATTGCAGATTTTATTGACGCCAACAAGAAATAATTCTTTTTGTGCAGCAGTTTGCAATCATTGGCATTGTACTTAAATAATAGCTATTTGATAGGCTGAATTAACAAAACAAAAAATTACTTTTTACCATAAGTTATGCTTATGGTTTTTTTATTTCAAAATACTTTTGTTTAGTACTCAAACCTCCTCTAAGATGCTTGCTTATAAAGTTGGTAATAAGCAAGTGTTTGACTTCTTCGTATATTGCTGAGTTTATCTGGGGAAGCTTGTATGATAAGTCTTTGTGGATTGTACTTTTGCTAAGACCGAAATGTTTGGCTGTTGTGCGTATTGTTGCGTTGTTATCCAACAAATAGTTTGCTTCCTGTACTATTCTTTCTTCAAGACTAATTATCATAATTTGCAACCTCAAAAAAATGTGTTAGACATTATCGTCTATACCAACATTTATGAGAAAAATGTAATTTTTATGAACAAAACAATATTATTTGTATAAAAATAATATATTTATATGCAAAATGCCTACTTGAAAAATGTAATTATGTGTGATACACTTTGGATATGTTAGAGTTATCAAACTTTTCTTCCAATCAAAGATTGGCTATAATTAAAGAAATAAAGGCATATTGCAAGAAAAATGATTTGCCAGAGTTGCAAGATTTTTTATTTCTTCACAAAGATGCCGAGAGAGTTAGAAATAAGTTTTCTAATATCAGCAGATTGAGGTTGTTTGATTATATTTATAAAATAATTACCTCGCCAATCTTCTTTGGTAAAAAAGAAGAACTTACCGAAGCAATGAGGGAAGAGGTTACGAGACAGTGCGAAGATCGCAATATCCCATTGCCAATATTCGATATAGGCGATCATTCTTCAAAAAAATTATTCCCTTCAAAGAGTTTGAAGAATTATGTTGTATACAACCCAATGCGCAACACGTTATATGTTTCAATTGAGCCATTCTTATCAGATTATTTTGTTAGGGGAGATAAGAAAAGACCTCTCTCTGTTGTCAAAAAACTTGAGATGCTCAATTCTATTGTCCCTCAATATGAGTGCCAATTGTATTCAAAACAGATAATAAACGGCGAGTATCTTGATGGTCCAAAGTTATTTGTTGGATCTGCTGTGATAATGGAGCAGATAGAATTGTCTTCTGCTGCAAGATGTGGAGATGGTTGTCGCATAAGCGAAGATACGAAGCAAGTATACAATTCTCCTTCTGTACTAGAATCTAGGAGAAGGGCGCTAGTCAATACTCAGACTATGCTAGAAGTTATGGGTAGACTTGAAGGCGAAGACAAGGTCCGATTTGAAGAATTAGTCAAAGATTTTGTGCAGAATAATGCACAGGCTTTGGAGTCTACTTGCAATAGTGTCAAAGAGTTTAGATATAAGTGCTTCCATAGTGGGATTTCTAATATTTTTGAACCTGACAATTTATATTCAGTTCTTTCTGATGCGATTGATACTACAGCTAGCAGTTTTTTCAATATGTTTGGAGTATTGAGGAATGAAAAAAGTCTTGATGAATATGCAGATAGTTTTGAAAAAAGCAAAGAAGTTGTCCTTAACGATGAAGGACAGCCATATGTATATAACAAGGATATTGATAATTCAACAATACTAGGGCTTGAGAGTATAAAAAAGTATATAACAATAGATGATGGCAGCATAAGTCTTCTTAACGATTTGATCGAATAAAAAAAGACTTGTTTTGAGAGCAAAACATGTCTTTTTTTTGTTAAATATTAATCTTTTGTTGCTTTATCGAATAAGTTAGTTCTATCAGGATTGGTTAGAGCTCCAAGAACACGTTCTTTGACAAAAGGAATCTCTTTCTGAATGCCCTTTATTGTCTGCTTGATATATTCTCTTTGGGTATGCTTATTGGCAGGGCAACAGCTCTCCACAACAGGCAATGACCTACTTGCAGCTATAATGTTGCGTTCATCTTCATAGATAAGTGGTCTTATCATAGTGATTTTTGTCCTGTCCATAAAACTTTTTGGTGCAAAAGTTGAGATTCTTCCTTCGTAGAATAAACTTAAGAAAAAGGTCTCCACTAAGTCATCAGCATGGTGCCCTAATGCTATCTTATTGCATCCAAGGCTAATTGCTGTAGTGTTGATAATCCCACGACGAAGTTTGGCACATAGACTACAAGGATTTTTCTCCTTGCGTATATCGAAGACAATCTCAAGTATGTCTGAGGGAACTATCGTATATTCGACATCAAGTTGTTTGCACAAGTCTGCTATTTTGCTAAAATCAGTCTTACCTTGCGTTAAGTCCACACTTATAGCTTTGAGGGTAAAGTGCTGAGGGCTAAACTTTCGGTACAAGGCAAGTGCTTTGAGAAGGACTAGACTATCTTTGCCTCCCGAGACCCCAACAGCAATCGCATCTCCGTCTTGTATCATATCATAATCCGTTATTGCTCTTCGCATACAACTAAGTATTTTTTGCAAATTTTTTCTCCTATTATTACCAACAAAGTCTAACACAAAACTAGTCATTTGGCTAGTATTTTTTTTGTATTAAAAAACCCCGTTTATCTGCCAGCTTTTCTGTCTAATCGTTTGACTTATTGTTATGTAATAAATTATAATTATATATAATCTAAGATACTGTAAATATTTGGTAATTATTTTGCAAAGAATAACAAGTGAGGATTTGTTCTATGAAAAAGTATTTGACCTTAATGATATTGTTAGTCGTAGCTGTGGCTGGGCTAATGTATGGCTGTGGTGGAGATAAGTATGATAAACTTAATCTCTCTGGAACTTATTTGTCAGAAGGGAATGCGACTAAGATTGAGTCAAATACAACCCTTGTGCTTTATTATGACCCAAATACACCATCCTCACAAGAAATATCTATAGAACTTAGCGGAATAAAGAATATTAACTACAGTGTCAACATTGTTCCTGTTAACTCAGGAGTTGTTGTTGTAAGGAATCAAACACTTTCTGGCAAGACTACAACAGCAACGTTAGTTGCTATTGCTCCAGGCAAGACAGAAGTCAAAGTTTCCTCTGTTGAGTATAGTGACAAAGCTTTAACATTTACCGTATATGTTATTAACAAACTTGATGCTTTGTCTTTGAATTATAAGACAAACGAAAAAACACTTGCATATTCTACAGGCATTGATGTTAACTTACTAGATTATATCGACATCAAAGCTTTGCACAATGCATACGGTGCTTCGATACACGTTGATTTTGAACTTGCAAGTGGAAGTGCTTCTGCTATCAATATGGCTAGACTAAGACAAGGTTATTTGACTAGTGGAGTTAATCCAACAGGTGTTACAATCAAAGCTGTTCCTTATTATATCAACGAGTGGGACAAGCATGTCGCAGATAATAGTTACATTCCAACACCTATTGGCGATGACAAAATATTGACTTTCAATGTAGCATACGTTGCACCAGTAGAGAAGAGTAATATCAAATTGACTTGTTCGGATATCAAAGATGGCAAGCTTCAATTGTTACCTGGCAATAGAACATATTCTGCTAGCACAATCAAAGTTGAAGCATTGAAAGGTTCTATTTCTCTTGGTACAGCCAAGCTTATAGACAGTTCCGATCTTGATACCAACCCATACTTTATGATAGCTAAGGTTGATAGTACTACATATGAAGTTAGATCTTTGGCCGAAGCTGGATTTGGTAATCTTGGAGTTGAAGTAGTCATAACCAAAGCAAATACTCTTGATATAGCTAATATTGGAGGTTTGGTATTTGCATTTGATGATCTAGTTGAAGTGGAGGCTATAGGTCTTCCAACATCATTGATCGCATATATCAACAACCAGTCAATAGGTGAAGGTTCTGATTATGTTATATACAACGAATACTTCAATGGCAAAGGTACAACATTAAGTTTCAGTTACAATTCTTATTACACAATGACGAATGATAATAAGAAAGTAATGTTGAAGATCGTGAATGGAACTAATGCCAATGACATAGATTCATACAATAAGTTTATCTTTACAGATACTTCTACCAATGTAAGATTATTGAACTCAAGCAAAGGAACAGGTACTAGTACCGAATACTGGTATGAGTTCGATGCGAATAAGCAATACACCCTATCGCTTAATAATCTTAGCACGGGAGAGTATTCATTCAACTTCTCAACTATTTATAACAACCTTCCGCAGCAAGTAACTGATGCTTCGTCTCTAATAACGACATTGGACTTCAACGTAAAGTGTCAGACTGGCGTAAGTAGTTTTGAATTAAATATTGGCAATACTGATGGTATTATTAGAACTATCGCAAGCCAATCCCCAAGGAACGTTGAATACACAGTAACAAGTGGCTCTGATCCTAGTGCATTTACTATTAACAATCCTAATGAAGATATAGCACGAGTATCAATAGGTGCAGTAGTCGGGACAAAAGGAAGTCTAGATATCATAGGCCTCAAAGAAGGTATAGCAGTAATTACTCTCGAATCTGGCAACGGATATAAGAAAGTTATCACTATACAAGTATTGGGCAAGAACTTTGAAGGATTCTCATTAGACTCAGATACCCCTGATATTGATTACAATATTACTGAGAAGATATATGCAAATAATGGAGAACTTGCTAGAGTCAATGTCAAGAAGAATAATAACGGGATATCTCTCTATGCAAAGGCAGATACATATTTTAGTGAAGAATTGGTCTCAGTTACTTCATCTAACTCCAATATAGTATCGGTAGAAGTTAATGCAAGTGCTACTCAAGACTTGACAAAGAATGCAATCAAGAGATTTAGATTGAATACTAAGCGTGAAGGCCAAGTAACCATTACTGTAACTACTAGATTCAACGAATATCGTGAAAATGCTGGCAAGATAGAAGTAACACCAAAGACAATTATCAAGACAGTTGAATTGTTTGTGTTCGAACCAATACAAACTTTGTCTATATACCCAGAAGAAAAAGTTGTTTATTCTTATGATTCATTGGGAGCAGACAACATATCATTGTCAAAGTTCGGCATTTCCCTTGATATCAATAATGGAACGACTCAAGCAACTATAACAAAATATCCACAGAATATTGTTTACACAATTATATCGGGATCTATAACGAATGGTACTGGTATAGCATTTGATAACACTGTTCAAGATAATGGCAAACAGAATGGTTTTTATGACAATAATGTATGTGGTATGCAAGCATATTTGCAAGCATACAATGCTACTCATCAGACTAGACAAGCTATTGTTATGATATCGATTGATGAGTTTGGGTTGAAGACAACCAAGTATTGTTTAGTTACAATCATCAATGCCACATTGACTGAGAGTGTTAAGGTAGAGAATTCTACATTGACAGATGAGAATGACAATGATATCCTCGATGTGCGCAAGGGCAATATTATTGATATTGAGACTTCTTATCTTCCTTCTACGGGAGTAACATTCGGAGGAGTTGAATACTTTGTTAAGACGGCAGCTGATGAATATACAAGACTTGGTTCTATGCCTGTCGTTAATGGTCTTGATGGTAATATTCAATTGCTTGCGAATGGTAGGATTTGTGGTGTAACGGCTGGTTCTGGATATGTCCTTGCTATTGCCAAAGATAGTATAACTAACATAGAAGGCAATGTTATCAATCTTGCTGATAACCCAAGAGCAGTATATAGAATAATCAAAGTCAATGTCACAGATGGTACAATAAATAATCCATATGTTATCAAGTCATCAAGCGATCTCAAAAATGTTGGCGAGAAAGTTAAAGACAGTGCTGGGACTATTGATCCTAGGACAGTATATTTTGTCCTTGGTAACAACATAGATATGTCCAATGAGACAAATTGGACTCCAATAGTAGATGAAAACGGCGCGACATTTAGCAATGTCTTGAATGGTTATTATTCAGGTAAATTATTCTCAATCAATGGTTTTAGGTATTCTACTAACAACTTGAATGGTAATAAGTTCGGTTTGTTTGGAGATATTGCAAGCGAAGGTATGCTTCTTAACCTTACTCTTAATGCAACAACTATAGCTATTGAAGATATTACAAACACAGAGACAAATATCGGTATATTGGCAGCATCCAATGCAGGACTCATACAGAATTGCAGTGTTAACTTTGATATGATGAGTGTTAGCAAAACAAATGCTTTGAATGTAGGTAGTATAGTAGGTGTCAACACTGGCAATATATATAACTTCGCTAGGAAAGGCACTGGTACTGTTGAAGAAGATATCAAAGACCAGTATTTGAAAACATATGCGGGATACCAAGATGTATACGATGGGGCCGATAAATTAGCATTATCACTAGATGATATAGCGAACACCCTTAGCTGCAGTACAGCGCTCAACGTTGTCAAGGGAACAATACAGATAATAAATAGTGATGGTACAGTTCCTTCCAATGTTGGTGGTCTTGTAGGTAATAACGAGGGCAACATATACGGCGTATATGGCTTGTATTATAACAAAGAAATAACTCCTAGTGTTGGAGCACAAGAGACAAAATATAATGTAGTATACGAAAGCCAAGGCGTAGACGTATCGGTCAACATTGCTAATATTTCTTCAAGCAAAGTATATGGTAATGTCGGAGGTATAACCGGATCAAGTACGGGATCTATATATGGTGTATCAAGCGAAGGCAGAATCGGTTATGCTCAAATAGCTACAAATAATACTAACTATGCAATCGAAGGTAACCTTGGTGGTATAGTTGGTGATTTGGATAGCAAACTTATATATGCCCAATCCAATGTTTATCTTGCAGGATCAGGCAATGTTGGTGGAGTAGTTGGTCATGCAAAATCTGCAACGATCTCCTACGTTCGCGCTGAGTCATATTATGTTAGCAAGCAATTAGCAAACAATGCAAGTCTCATCAGAGCTGAGGGCAATATTGGTGGACTTGTTGGAGATGTTGGATCAGAAGCTAGTGAATCGACGAGTTTGTTGTATTCTTGGATCAAAGGATACACTTCTAAGACTTTCTACACATATAGCAGTCAATCAACTATGGCATACTACTTCGGTGAGATATGGACACATTATCCAAGCAGTGATACAAAGATTGGATCATTGATAGGTAATGGAACTGGCGCAGAAATAAATCAATGTTTTGCTGATATTAGGATACAAAGAAGTGGCAATGAGAATGGAAGCCTAGTTACTTTTGCTCAAACTGTTAATGTAAAGAACTCTTACGAGATAGTATCGACAATCGGAATAGATTGTGATGATACTGAAGTTGATCCAAGTTGTTATTATGTACATAACAATATCGAAGGAGAATTTATTCTAAATCTTCCTGGCACATGGGATACAACTGTGTGGGATACAACTGTGAATACCGCCTCTAACAAGGGATATCCAGTATTGTGGCTTGATAAGGGGCATAATATTCCACTTCTCAATATCATTCCTCAGACATATAATGTTACTCCTACGGGTGATGCAGGTTCTGTATCTATTATCTCTAATGGAATAGGATATAATGTAAGTGGCATAAGCGGCACACAGACATCTACAAGTTCTGTAGTAGATATGGTATTGTTCTATGCTAATGGCGGAGACAATAGATATCTAATTAACAACATTCTAAATACAAATTATTCTCCAAGTACACTCAAGCTCATCAGAGTTATCTGTGCGACGGACAATAATATTGCTCATGTAGACAACAATGGTTATCTTATTGTTGAAGGCATTGGAGAGTTTACATTGGATCTTACACCACTACTCAATCAAGCGCTTGCTAAGAGTGTTGATATCAAGGTGTTGGACTTTGTAGATAGCTTTAAGATATTTGAGACAAGCAATACTTCTAACAAAGCACTTAACTATGAACCATTACAAGTAAGGCGTGGAGATGAGATTCAATTATATCCATACGCTTTCAACAATGGTATACAGATAGATGGAAGTTTTGTTGTGGAGTATATCGCAGATATCTCTTGTTCAATATCAAATAATATCTTAACTGTTGCTCAAAATGCTACTGAAGGCGAACACAACATTAGTGCAAAGCTATATTATACTTACAACGGATTAAAGATACCCGTTCAGTCTAATAGTTTTACTTTCAAGGCAAATGTGGTTATTGGTGCTAAGGATATAACAGTGTCTGCTGTTGATATGGTAATGTCAGCATCGGAAACTCCATCTATCACAGCAACACTTGATACGGACATTACGGATGATGAGGTAATATTAGAAATTACTGCACTCAATGGTTTGCCAAAGAAGTCAACTATAGCAGATTATACGATAGCTGAGATATTCGATGTTGAATTGATCAAAAGAATAGATTTGAGCAAACAAGCAACATTCGTTATAAAAGTCGTAGATAATGAAGTATTAAGACTCGCTATTGATAAGGAATATGCATTTACGTTCAAGTTCATAGCCGATTCAAATAGAGAGAAGTTCAAAGAAGTCACAGTAAGACTTATACCTCAAGTGTTAAGATCTCTTGATATGTACTACTACACATTTGAAGGAATTGAGCGTGTTGTCGATAAAGATTATGACTTCAGTTATTTATACAAACAGAACAACACCTTTACTGTAGGACCTGGAAGTTCAAGCCTTATAGAGATAAGTGCATTCCCAAGTTATTCTGATGTCAAGAATGTAAGAATAGAAAGTTCTTCTGTTGACAACAAAGCCTTGTCATTCGAACAAGTTCTTAAGTCGGAAGTTACTGAGAGTGGAGAATTAAAGAATAAGTTTGTTCAATACTCAGGATATCAGACTAGTGGGTTGTTAGTCTTAGACAAAGCTTCAATTTATGATAATGTAACTAATTTGGCTTCTTATAATGGTAAGTTATATGTCAGAGTGATAGTACCTAGTGATATATACGAAGGTGCATCATATACTATCAAGGCATTTGCTGTAAGAAATGATGGTTCTGATGTAGAGATAATTAGCTCTATCAATGTACAGGTACAAGAAGTACCAAGTGTTGACATCAAATTGTCAAGAGACAAAATAGTATACATTAAAGATTCGGATTTTAGAGATTCTATATCCCTCAGCGTAGAGACTTCTAAGACTGTAGATTTGTCATCGGTTGAGTATTCATTGGAATCTACAGATGGCACAGATATAGATTACGCTTACATTGTAGATAACAAAGTTGTTCTTTATGATACAGCAATTGTTGGAACAACTTTTGTAGTTGAGGCCAAACTTAGAGTTATAATAGATGGCATAGAATATGCCAATGTTGTGAAAAAGCAGATAACTATTGTTGATTATGTTATTAACAGTGTGTCTGTACTTAATATCAATGATGACAGCATTATGTCATTGATGGTATCTAATGCTATTAGACTTCAAGTAAGGATTGATGGTATTGGTGATTTAGCAAGAAAGACAGAGTTAGAGAATAGTATTTCTAGACAATTATTCAACAATAGCATAGCTAACTGGAAAGTTGTTAGTGGAGACGTAGCGAAGAGTGTTGATGATAGTTCACTAAGATTGCCATTCACAGTTGTCAAGTCATATATTAATGACAGGTCAGCAGTCATAAGCATAGTTGGTAAGAGTGCAGGCATGTCCTCTGTCAATATGAGAATGCAATATGATTATTATTATAACGATGATGGCAAATTGATGATAGGTGATGCTCCTGAAGAAGATATAGATGAGTATATATCCAAGCCAACAGATTTTGTTGTAGTTGTATACATAGACGCGACTGATGACAATCCATTGCCAATCACAACGGAAGAAGAATTGCGTGCTATGACTGCATCTAGTGATGAGACAAAGAAAGCAAGTTATATCTTGCTTAACGATATTACGATATCTAACCATACGCCACTTGATGTAGCAATAGATTCGCTAGATGGTAACAACAAGGTTATTACGATAGAGAACTTCAACTTCGATTCTACAGAGACGGGTACCGTCAACCTTGGATTGTTCTCAACAGTCGCTGAGAATACAATTATCAAGAACTTGACTGTTGCTTTGCCTTCTAACAAACAATTGGCTACTCAATTGACCAACTTCACAACAATCAACTATGGTGGTATAGCAGGTATCAATAATGGTATTATCACCAACTGTGACGTTATCAGCACTTATGATGTCGACAGCGCAATGAGTAGTAGTAGCGATTTGTCTTGTTACTACGCTATCAATATTGCAACTGCTACAGTAATTGATGGAACATATGTTACAGCAAATGTTGGTGGTCTTGTTGGACAAAACAACAATATCATTACAAACTCCAGAGTAGGTAATGATAATCTACAAATCGTAGAATCCTCAGGTGGAGTACTTAAAGGAGAATCAACATTCAAGGGCAATTATGATAAGTTCTTGATGCGTGTCTCCGGACCTGTCAATCTTGGTGGATTTGCATCTGTCAATGGAGAAGGTGCCAAGATAAGTAACTCCTATGCTAAGAATGTTCAACTCGAAGCAGTCAATGGCTTCTCAACTAACCAAATGGTTGGTGGATTTGTTGCATTCAATGCAGGCGAGATAATCGGAAGTTATAGTGCTGGTTGGGAAGAAGAAAATGCTCCTATCTCAAAGACAGACAACTCTGTTGCATACTACAAAGATAGTATTGATGGAGTTAACTATAACCGTAGAATGGGTGGTGGAATATTTGCTAACTATTCTGGTGGATTTGTTTACGAAAACAGTGGTAATATATCAGATAGTTACTCTTCACTCAATATGTCTGGAGCTAAGAGTTATAACTCTAGCGATACTCATGCTGCAGGCTTTGTATACCACAACACAAAGACAGGTATCATTGAAACTTCTTACAGCAATAGTATGGTGAAGAAGAATCAAATACATGGACCTTTTACTGGCATAGACGCTACATCTAACCAAGTTTATAACGAAGGAACAATCAACAAGTGCTATTACTTGTTAGAGAAGGGTCAGGTGTTGTTCAGAGACTTGGAAGTTGCAACTGCTATAGATCAAGAATTGCCTCAAGATTTGTCAAGCATCGCTGATACTATTGCAGATATTGGTGAGCTTCTAGGAATGAACAACTTCATAGAATATCAGAACTTCGGTGGCTTCTCATTTGATTCATCAGAATCAATGCGTAGTTATACAGAAGGAATGAGTTGCAGTGCTATATGGGCAATCAAAACTACAAATAATACTTCATCACAGAAAGTTAACAATGAAGAATTGAGAGGTGGTTATGGATATCCAGAACTTATCGCTGCCAACAATATTGCAACTTCTGTAAGAGAAGTAGCAAGCGTTAGCGATGGAGTATACAGTTATGTATATGTCGATGGTTTTGCCAAAGGTTCTGCTAATAACCCAGTGTTAATAGACAATGCACAACAGTTCAATGATTTGTTTGCAGAATACTACAAAGCATTGCAGAATTCTTCTATTGAGTTCTCTGCTAAATATAATGGCAATATAAGAATTGTTAACAATATTGATTTTGGTCAACTAGATACTATTGCATCTTCATCGTTTGTTTATACTTCTACCAATGCTGAGCAAAGTATACTAGAAGGCAATAATCTTTCATTTAGCAATATCAACTTGTCAACAGAATCAGAGTACGATGCTTATGGTTTGTTCAGTGCATTGTACAAAGTAGGTGTTAAGAATCTTAACATTGAGATTGATAATATTTCTGCTAGAAATACAAAGGCCGTTGGTGGTCTTGCAGGTGTCATAGCTGATAGTGATATTAATAATATTGAGATTGTTGCTGACAATCAGGACACAAAGATACTTGGTCAGAACTATGTTGGTGCTCTTGCAGGTATCATTGTAAGTAGCAAAGTTGTTCCCGTAACTAGAGATGGAGAAGATGGTCTTGTAAGTTCTGGTACTCACTATATTAACAACATTTCTGTTAATGTACCAGTGCATGCAACATTTACTCAAGTAGAGAACATCTCAGAAATTGGTGTTATTAAGCCATATGATATCTGGAGTCAAATAATCCCTCCTAGTGTATCTGGGCTCAACGCAAACGACACTAACCTAAAACTAGCCAACTTAAGAAATGACGTGTCATATGCGGGCGGTATAGCCGGTATTATTGACCTTACACAAGATTATATAGATGAGACTAAGATAGCAGACGTAGAATTTGAAACTGATGACAAGGCAATAAGCATAGTTAATGCTAAGGCTTTGCAAGCTGGTTCATATGCGGGACAAACAATTCTTTTCAATGCCCAAGCTGAGAATGCTGGTGGATTGTTCGGAATGATTGGAACACAAACATATGTAAGAGATGCATCTTTCTATGCTAGTGCCACTTCGAACGCGGCTAAGAATTATTTGTATGCAACGCTATCTGCAGGTGGAATTGCTGCATTCAACTATGGTCGAATTGATCAGACAATCGTTAGTCATCAACTTGATGTACAAGATACTATAGATAGCTCTATAGCAAGTTTTGTTTCGGGCACATTGACTAATGTAACATTGGGTAATGAGACTTTGTTCTCAGCCGGTTCTGCTAGATATATTGGTGGTCTTGTTGGTATCAATGCTGGCGATGATAATTATTCTGATAGTGGTACTATATCTAATGCATACAACAGAGTTGCAGTACGTAATACACGAAGTATGTATGCTGGTGGTATCGTCGGACTTGCCCATATAACCTATCTAGACAAAGTATATTCTACGGCTGGCTTGTTAACAAGTGAGCAGATAGGTGGTGTCGTAGGTAAGATAGTTGAGAGTGACGAAAGTAGATATTCACTATCGGCAAGAGAAACTGATGGGTTGTCAGAACAATTCAATGTTCAACTCAATACTGTTAACGCAATACCATTCTTTAATCCAGCAGACTTCGAAGCTCTCAAGAGAATTAAAGATAACATTTATGGCTTTGTTGGATATAGTACTGGAACAAGTGATGTAGATATCAATATTGATTCATTATGTTATTCATTCGAAAGTATATATAAGTTGTATACAGCAGCAGGCATTGCCAACTCTGAAAATATCATCTTCATTAACAATATAGATAGAGTCAACGAGCCACTTGATGCTTCTCAGATATCAGAGCTTATGGCATTACCAGAGGGCGAGAAGAGTACTGTTCAAGGAATATTATTCAATAAGTCAAATTGGCCTGCCGCTATGTGGAAACAGACATTGACAAGAGCATTGCCAATACTTACATATGGTTACATTCCAAAAATTGTACTTATATATAATGTTGACGAGTTCGTTAACAACATTACAAAGAATGCTTCATCAGACACAATATATTTCATTATGAATGATATAGATATGGGACTAATGAGTTCAGACAAGTATTCAGTCAAGAACAATTTTAAGGGCAATATCTATGGATTCCCTGTCCAAGAGGGAGATGATGTTCGTAATCCTATACTATTCAATATCACTTCTAAGACTTCATTGTTCAACTCCATGACCAATGCTTCTGTACAAGGCGTTGACTTCCAGTTCGCTGCGTACGAAGGCACTACTACAGATGTAAGAGGTGGATTGTTTGCTTCGTCGGCAACAAGGACTTCATTCTCTGATGTCAATATATTTACAAGCTTTGAAGATATTATTACTGAGCATGATAGTTTGACATTGCATACCAATATGCTTGATAGTACAGTCAGTTGTGAAAAATTTGATACTGCACATAACTTGATACATACTTTAATCACTGGTATAGGTTCTTTTGATACTTTCAATATGTATACTCTCGATGCCGATGATACACAAGTGCCTACCGGGGTCGGTTATAAATCTTATTATTTACAATTTGACAGTGGCACAGAAGGTTATACATATAACATAGGCGAGTTAAGTAACGGCATTAGAAGTAATGCTCCTGTATTTGGTGCATTCATAGCAGAAGTAACATCTTGTACAACCAATAACATAACACTTATGCTTAATCTTGACATTACTCCAACATCTACTATTAATACAAGCATGAGTATTGGAGGTATATTTGGTTCTGCAAGAGGTACATTTACCGATATCAACTTGATAGGTAATATAACAGTAGATGCTGTCAATGATCATCAGGATAAGTGGCAAGGTGCATATATAGGTGGTTTGATAGGTTCTCTTAGAGGAACTTTGTCAGATTCTTCATATAACGGCAATATTGAAGTAAAAAATCTCAATTCGAGACGAAATTCTGCTAATATTGGTGGTATCGTTGGCGATGTAGACAGATGGGAAATAATGGGCAGATTGCAACCATCATCTCTCACAAAAGTAGATTGCGTGGGCGATATGACGGTACAGTGTATGTCATCTATGAATTTGGGTGGTATAGCAGGTCGTTGTAGAGTTCATTCAAGCGAACTTAGCCATGGGGGAGATATAACTAGCACAACATGTTATATTGCTGATGCTAGCTCAGAGAGTGTCTCAAAAGTATTGACACTTGGTGGTATATATGGAACATACCTATACACATCTACTTCGAACACAATAGAAAATATGCGTTCTATAGGAGATATAAGAGCGAATGTATCTGGTAAGAATTCATTTGATTCTAGTTATAGCTATACACATGAGTTCTATATAGCAGGTGGTATTGGTAAAAGCACAGGAACTTTGAGAGTGTCCAATGCGTATATTGATGGCAATATCGCTATAGACAATACACCTATAAGGGTAGCTGAGGGCTTCTATGCTGATACATACTCTGAAAGTGTTATTAATCTATATTCTGGATTATTCGGTGGTAGCATAGAGAATGAGTTGTTATTAGGCGATGTATACTGTTTCGGTGATATCTTGGCATATAATGCTAGCAATTCCAACGCATATATTGGTGGAATGACGGGCGTATTGCAAACTTATGATACAGAATATAAGCTATTAACAAATAATAACCCAATCGTTGTAATATCTAATATGTACGTGTCCAAGTTGAATGAAGATAGTGGTAACAATTACCTTGCTGGTTTTGCTACTTCGATCAAAAAAGAAAGTAGTGGTACTACTGTTCTCAAAAGCTTGTGTTCTACATACATAACGGGCAGCAGTAAGATATATGCATTGTCAACACTATTCTATGATGGAATAGCAACCTCGACGAATACTTATATATCTGAGACTATCAATGGTGGAAAATCAAGTGGTGAAGTACTATATAATGAGAGTTCGTGGTTGTCATCTACCAACGGTGCAGGTAAAAACATCTCATTAAGTGACGCTGTCAGTGGATTAATCGGAATATTTAATGCAAGCAGTATGCTTACAACCACGGATTTGGACACAAACATGCAAAGAGATTTTGTTAGAACGGATTTGGGCACAAACATGCAAAGAGATTTTGCTAGAACTGACAGTGCTTTCGAAGCTAAAATTGATGGTACATCTAAGCTCAGCCCAATAAAGATAAACGGAGCAAATGTCACTGCTTTGGAATTTGCTCCAGGGCATTACTACTCCTTGACTAATGATATAGCAATAGAAAGCGATATCTCGGGGTATGTTGGGAATGCTAAGCATAATGGATGGACCTTGTATGCTAATGGATATTCTCTTGAAGCAAAGACAGGTAATACTTACTACAATCTACTTGATTATGTAGGAAATGATTACCCTGGATTGTTAACTAAAGTAGAAGAAGTTATTACATCCAATAAGCCTGCAACCATAGTAGGACTCATTGTTGGACAGGAAGATAGAGAATACGCTCGACAGAATGCCTTCCTTGTATCAATCAACAATGGATTATTGTACGGTTGTGGAGCCAAAGGTGTATTGAGAAATAATGGATACTCAGCTAACATTGGCGGATTGGTTAATGCGAATGGAGGGACAATGCTCAAATGCTTTAGTGCAGTTGAGATAATCAATAACACAGAATATCTTGGCGCTACAAACTCAGGATATGAGGGCACTCCTGTTGAAGGCACTACAAACTCAGGATACACTTATCATACAATAAGAGATAATTATCCAGTGGCTGGTTGGTACATAACTAATCATATCAATATTGCAGGATTTGTTTATGATAATCAAGCATTGGGTAATATTGTTGATTGTTATGTTAATGCTAGACTTGAAGGCTACAATGTAGCAGGTTTTGCTTGGTCTAACGCAGGTGCTATCAAGAACTGTTATACTACTTCTCGTATAGTCAACAAAGCGGCTAATCAGAATGGATTATATTATGATATAGCTGAGGGTACTGGCAGTTTGATAGATATGTTATACAACAAGTATTATATCTCTATAACCAATACAAATGCTGGCAAAGGTAGGGGCTGTAACATATATGAAGAGAACAATGTCTTTGTATCAAATGCCCGAGTTGATTGGAATGGTGTTGAAGACGCTAACAGATTGTCATACAATGACGGATACAGGGTTTTGAAACTTGCTGATTTGTTTATCGGAACTAATAACGGAATTCGTTATTACGAGATGCTATATTGTGGTGATGGATCTGAAGATGATTCTTACCAAATTGCAAGTGCAGACATGCTTGAATACTATCTAGCAAAGAACGCTAATACTTACACTTATTACAAAGTGATCAATGACCTAGATTTCTCAGCATACAAAGCTGATGCTAGTGGAGATAATACATGGTACGGCGCTAACAGCATTCTCAAAACAAAAGAAACGAATAGAATCAAATATACATACTTTGTTGGTTCATTTGATGGCGATGGGCATACTTTCCATGACTTGCATGACGCAAGTAGTGGCATATTTGTAACTGTTCAAGACGATGTTGACTGTTCTTTATCCCTTATCAAGGGCATAGTATTCGACGATTGTACAGGCAACACAGCAGGACTCTTGGGCAATACCTTGATAAGTGGTAATGTGGAGAATATCACGGTAACCAATTCATCTATTTACCGAGGATATATGGTTAGTGGTAATAAATATGTAGCAGGTATGTTATTTGCTGAGCAAACAGGTGGAAATATCAAAGGAGCAAATATAGAGAATACTTGTTCGGTTACTGCTACAGGTAATGCTGGTGGCGTAGTCGGACAAATGACGAATGGAACAATAAACAATGCATACGTCAAGACTACTGATATAGAATTAGCATCAAATAAAACTTATTATACTCGATCAGAAAATTACACAATTGTTGGAAATAAGGTATTGATAAATATAGGATTGTACTACGAAATGAATGCTGGAGTATATACGAAGACAAATGATACAACATTTGACCATGATAAAGTATACTATATTCAATCAGAAGGAACTTATACTTCTGTTAGTGCCCCAATGATAAGTAATATAAGATCGTATTACGAATTGAAAAACACTAATGCTTCTGGTGCAGTCACAGCAACAACTAGTGCTGGTGGTATTGTAGGAGAAATGCAAAACGGTACAATAAATGGAACTATTACGAATAGTGGTGCAATCTCAGCTTCGTCTAATGCTGGTGGTATCGTAGGTCTTATGACTGCAGGTACTATTACGGGTTCGGCTACTGCCAAGACAACTAACAGTGGAGCTGTTGTAGCTACTGATAATGCTGGCGGTATTGTTGGACAAATGCAGGGTGGTGCAATAACTGGAGCAGTGGTCAATAACGGTGCTGTCACAGCCAACACAAATGCTGGTGGTATAGTAGGCTTTATGACAAATGGTAGCGTAACCGGTGGATACAATAAAACCTCAGATGATGCTATAGTAAGTGGCAAAGCGTATTATACAGAAGTATATACTCGTGTTGCAAGTCCAAATGCAACCGATATAGGGACTTATTATGAGTTGAACCTCATCAACAGTGGAGCAGTCACGGCTACTGATAATGTTGGGGGTATTGTAGGACAGATGACTCACGGTAGCGTAGAAAATGTCTCTACATTTAATACAGAAACTATTACAATAACCTCCAACAAGTATGCTGGTGGTATTGTAGGTTTCATGAATAGAGATAAAGATACTGAGTGTAAAATATCTGGTGAAGTTGATGCTAACATTGATCCATACACTGGGAATAACAGTGGAACATTTGCTGGTGGTATAGTTGGTTATATGAAGAATTCAACAATTGTCGGAAATAATACATATTCTATTGTCAACAATACTATGCCAAATAACGCTTATTGCATAGGTGGTATAGTTGGATTTGCAGAGAATAGTACAATAAGCTATGTTTGGAATAAAAATAGTTATGGCTCAAGTGTAAAAAGAGACAATTATGGTGGCATTGTTGGATCTATGAAGAGCGGTAATGTAGAGCATTCTAAAAATACTGGAGATTTTTCAATCTCAGCAGAAAGTGTTACGAATGTCGGTGGTATCGTAGGTCATATGGAAGATGGCACTATCACTAGTTGTGAAAGTACAGGCGATATTACAATCATAGGAGGAACTATTGCTAACGCTGGTGGTATCGTAGGTCATATGGAAGATGGTACTATTACGGGTACAGCTACTGCCAAGACAACTAACAGTGGAGCTATTGTAGCTAATAACAATGCCGGAGGCATAGTAGGACTTATGGCTGACGGAAAAATAGAAACAAATGTTGCTAATACTGGAGAAGTATCTACAGCCGGCAATGCAACATCATATAGCTATATTAGAGAACAACAAATAACAGAGACTTCTATTAATAATCAATATGAAGAAATGAAAAAAGATGATAAGGAAAATCTATATAGCACCAACTATCTATACAGCAATACAAATCTTTATAGATTAACGGAACTTAGCAAAAACGGAATATCTTACAATATAGGTGATGATTCTGGGTATATTTGGATAATAGGCGATGCGGCTTATCTAACTGGACATAACGCAACTACTACTGGTACATTTGTTCCAACAGCTAATGATACACTTATCAATGGTACTAGGTATTACTTGAATACAACTAGCAATAAGATTGTCTATGCGGACACTTCACAATATGATACATATACTATTAGTGGAAACACTACTCTTGGTACAAACAATGTATTTGGTTTCAGTAGCACTTCTATATATTATTATTATGGTAGTAAAGTTTATAGCGCTACAATGGTAACTAAGTCCGGCGAGTATTATAGGGATACTGGTTCATCTTCTGTATTCAATATCGTACGCGATAACAATCATGGCGATAAGCAATATGCGGGTGGTATAGTTGGATATTCAGTCAAAGGGACAATATCAGGTACAAATAATAATACAGTCACAGCGACAACCAATGCAGGCGGTATAGCAGGTGGCATAGCAGGATACTTAGGGTCGGAAGCAACTATAACAGATGCAAAAAATGACACTAATGGAATTATTAGTGCAAGAACTTTGGCTGGTGGTATAGTTGGCGAGTTACACGGCGCTGTTAGTGGCACAGATACAGGGACTATCAACAGTGCCTCAGTATCTACGACAGGATCTTATGGTATAGCTGGTGGTATAGCTGGACAGATGACTAGTGGAAGTATAACTGATAATGTCACCAATGTTGGCTCAGTAACTGGCAAGACATATGCTGGTGGTATAGTTGGACATATGGAATCTGGCGAAATCAAAAGTGTTAATACAACTAATAATATTACAAACTCAGGATCTGTATATGCAGAGAACGGAGCTGGTGGTATAGTCGGATTGTTGTCTTCTGGAGATATTGCAAATAGTGTCAACAATGGTAGTATAGGTGTAAATGAAAGTCATAAAGCAACTAATGCTGGTGGTATAGTCGGAATTATGAACGATGGCACAATCGCAAGTTCTATGAGTACGGAAGATGCTACTGTCACAGCCACGACTAACGCCGGCGGTATAGTTGGACTTATGAATGGCACGGCAACAATCACAAGTTCTACCAACAAGGGAACAATAACAGCAACAACAAATGCTGGTGGTATAGTCGGACAAATGTCATATTTTACAAAGACTTCTGACACAAGAGTAGGAACAAAAACTTATTATGTATATAATAGTGGCACATTTGAAAAAGTTGCAAGTCCAGTTGCAAACGGACTTGGAACATATTATGTGTCAAATATTAGCACAGATTTGAAGATAGAAGGACAAATGACTAATAGTGGGACAGTCACAGCCAACACAAATGCTGGTGGTATCGTAGGGTTTATGACAAATGGTAGCGTAACCGGTGGATACAATAAGACCTCAGATACTGCTATAGTAAGTGGCAAAGCATATTATACACGATCTGGAGAAGTATATACTCGTGTTGCAAGTCCAAATGTAACCAATAAAGGGACTTATTATGAGTTGAACCTCATCAACAGTGGAGCAGTCACAGCTACTGATAATGCTGGTGGTATTGTAGGACAGATGACTCATGGTAGTGTAGCAAATGTTTCTACATTTAATACAGAAACTATTAAAATAACTTCCAATAAGTATGCTGGTGGCATAGTAGGCTTCATGAATAAAAATGATGGTGATGATGGTACTGAGTGTAAAATATCTGGAAATGTAAATTCTGGGTTATTCGTATTAACTAATGTAGGACCTGATGCTTATGTTGGTGGTATAACTGGTTATATGAAAAATGCCACTATAGAAGGTACTTTGGTTTCAAATATATATTCTATTTCAGTACCTGCAACACTAGGGTTATCTAACGCACATCATGTAGGCGGAATAGTAGGCGGTATGGAATCTGGCACTATTAATACTGTTGAGAGTAAAAAGAACTTTGGTAATAATGCCACTAGAGAAGTATATGGTGGTATTGTAGGTAAGATGATAAGCGGAGGTGTAATAAACTCTAAAAATACTGGAAACATTACAAATCCGGGATCTGGTACTATTACAAACGCTGGAGGTGTCGTAGGTGTAATGAACGCCGGTACGATTACAAGTTGTACAAATGCTGGTTCAGTAGGTGGCCCAAAGACTATTAATGCTGGCGGTATTATTGGACAGATGACTGGTGGTAATATCGAAGGAACAACATCAAATAGCGGTACCGTTACAGCAGTAACCAATGCCGGTGGTATAGTTGGACAGATGACGGGTGGTAGTGTCGGTAGCTGTACTAATAGTAATACAGTTACAGCGACAACTAATGCTGGTGGTACAGTAGGACAGATGACGGGTGGCAGTGTTGATAACTGTATCAATAATAATACAATCACAGCGGCAACCAATGCTGGTGGAGTAGTAGGTTTGATGAGTGGTGGTACGATCACCAGTTGTACCAATGGTAATACAGTTACAGCGTCGACCAATGCTGGTGGCATTGTAGGTCAAATGACAGCTGGTACTATTACTTGTACTACTAGTTCTAAGACGATTAATAATGGACAAGTCGGTTATAGTGCTACTGACAATGCAGGTGGAATAGTAGGCTTGATGAGTGCTGGAGAAATCACAGGGACGATATCAAATGGTAGTTTAGTTACAGCTGAAATAAATGCCGGTGGTATAGTCGGAAATATGGACGGGGGTAATGTAACAGAATCAAATAGTATTGGTTTGGACCTAAATACTGCAGCTACTATTGGTGGAATTGTTGGACATATGTCAGGAACTTCGGCAATAAGTGGATGTGTATTTGGTGAATCTGGAGCTGACTTTACTAGTGGTGCACGAACATACCTTGGTGGAATAATAGGATTAATGAGTTCCGGCACAATCACAAATTGTACTAATAATGTTAAGTTCTCTGCATCAGGAAAAGTTGACTATTTGGGCGGAATAGTTGGTTATATGGAAAGTGGCACTATAGAGTCTGATTGCAAAAATAATGGAAGTATTATAGGCTATATAACTTATGCTGGTGGTGTAGTAGGAGGCATGGAAGGAGGTTCGATTAACGGAGTTTATTGTTTTTCAAATGTTGGTTCAGCAAATACAACCGATGCTGGTGGAATTGCAGGGCGATTGTCTAGTGGGACGATCTCTACTTCTAGTTATAGTGGCAAGGTTGTTGCTGCAACCAATGCAGGCGGTATTACAAGTGAAGCGAAGGGTGGAACTATAACTAGTTGCTCCGTCCTCGGGACAATAGGATTGAATGATTATAATACTGATAATGCGGGTGGTATTGCTGGCATTGTGTCTGGAGCTGCGATAGAATCATGCACAGTACTTGGTATAAATGTATATGCAAGTACAAATGGTGGTGGCATAGCTGGAAAGATGACAAGTGGTACAATATCTGGGTCGGAAGTAAATATGAATAGAGATACTGAACCTAAGATATCGGTTATAGAATATAGTACGGAATATACCCCAAGTAATAATGAATATTCTATAAAAGTTTATAACACTTCATGTGCGGGTGGCGCTGTTGGTTTGTTGTCTGGAGGAACTGTTGGAGTTACAAAAATCAATTCTGTACAAGTAGAGTGTAAGCGTTCTTCTGATAGCCCAGCGGGAACCAATATAACTATGCGAAATAGAATATATGCCGCTGGTGGACAAATTGGATGCAGGACTGGAGGAACAAATAATTGCTTAGCAGTAAGCGGACATTATGAAGTAATTGTAGAAGGCGATTCATTTACTGTATACCATACTAGCTCCTACACATATCAAGCATACATTAGTAATATTGAAGCTTTTGGTATATATTATAAGGGAAGGTCAAGAATTGGCGCGGCAATAACGAGTGCTAGACAATATAAAAGTAGTACTATAGGAATGGAAAATGAAAATATTTCAACTAAGGAATTTGTACGCTATGATAATTGCAAAGTATCAATATATAAACTAGACAATGTTGTAGCAGAATATTGCATTGCTGATGATAAAAAATGGTATAGAAAAGAGAACTTTTTCCAAAAAGACAAGTTAGATGGTAATCAAAACATTCCGGAAACTTATACCCCGTATACTTTTAATCAAATAATGGGAGTAAGTTAAGTATATTACTCATTAATCTCAATAAGCGACATAAAAAAAATAATGAGAGCAGTTGTCCTCATTATTTTTTTAAGTAAAACTTTAGTAAAACAATATATTTATTGCATATCCATTAAAAATACAATTATATATTTCTTTATCCTTCTTTTCTCATCCCCATTATCTCCTTATTTTTCTTTGCATTTGTTTGACTTGGGACTATACTATAATATATAATATATTATATTAAATTGCAGTATTATGCGCGCGTGAAGAAAAAGGCTACAGACCACTTATAATTGTGGCAATGTTATGACAAAATAATTGCGAGGGGATATGAAAAAGTTTATTTGGTTGATGGCAGCTCTTGTCATTGCTATATCCGGTGTTGCATTGGTAGGTTGTGGAGGTAAGTACGACAACTTATCTTTGTCGTTGTCTCCTATTATTGGAGAATCATCTCAATGTTATGCTTTCAAGAATGACGACGGAGTTTGTTATGGCTGTGTTGTAATGCAAGGAGAGTCTATTGATATAGATGCTGTTGTATCTGGTGCAAAAAAAGGCTTTAATTATTCCTCATTGTTCTCTTCAACCAAAGGTTACGTTACTATCCTAGACAGTACAGAAAAAGTCAATAATGGAGTCCGTAAGACCATACGCGCTGATTACCCAGGAGAAGAAATACTTGTTGTGCGTACTGCAGAAGGCAAAGGCACAGAGAAAGTTACATTTACTATCAAAATTATCGAGAAAGTAAAAGCAATAGATTTTGTTGATAATAGCATAGGATTAGAAGTTGGATCAAAACTTGATCTTGATACCAACCTTATATCCTTGACCCCAGAGAGTGCTAATGAACTTGCTTACTATGATGAAGTAGTCAAATCTCGTGACTCTGCAACAGCAGAGGCAATTGTTAAAGCTCTTCACCTCAAAAAACTTACTTTTAGTGAAACTCAAAGTCAGATAACCGTTGCTACTGGAACAAAAACTATCAAAGCAAATGCTGTGTATGAATATGCAACTGAAGATAGTGATAGATACTTATACGCAGACAGTATGGCTCCTGAGATGACTGTCACAGGGCTTGCTTGTACAAATGTTACAGTCAATTCTGATTATATATACTCAGACCATGACCAAGTTGGTAGCGCGTCTACATATAATTTTGGTTCTACAGATAAGGTTATCAATGCTACTGGTTGTGATACACTTGTGACCAACTATGCACCATACAATAGTGTTAAGTTGGAAGTCAAAGCAACTAGTGCTCAAGCTCTTGACCTTGTATATGACAAATACAACGAAGGGACCAATAAATACTTTAATATTCAAAAGCAAATAAACAAGTCTGGCAACGTCTATACTTGGACAATTACAATAAGCGCCGTTAATAATATACCAAAAGAAACTTATCCAAATGGTTATCCTTTTGCTATGAAGGTAGTATATAGCGACTATGATGTTGTTGCTAAGACTATCACTGACTATGTCAAGACAATGTTCTATCCTCAGAATATAGATGTCTACGGTGGAAGCACTCTTAGCATTACCGAGCCAGCTAGTTCAGATCCTGCACAAGAATATGACCTTACAATCTATTCAATAGATCAAATGGATAGCAGCTATGTGAGAGTACATGCTCAGAATGAAACTTCTGTTGACAATGACAACAATGGATTTGCAGTACTTGCTTTCCGTAATGGTACAGAAATAGATATTACAAATCCAGGGACTGCAGGTTCTAGTGTTGTATCTATGTACACTAAGAGTCCAGCTGTTGCATATGTAGAGAACAAGGATGCAACAGGCTACAAGAAGATTACTGATAGCACGACTTTGTATTTCAAATTGAATAACCCAGCTGTTGGAGATGATTATACTGTACGCATTATGCCATATGTATATCTTGCAAGATATCAGAGCATTGTTGCTGGTGGGGTAGATGCATCTGAGCAAAGAGAATATGATGCTATACTTAGCAACTCTTTACTTATTAATCTTCAGTATGTTGTAACTATATCCGAGATATCTGATGCAAACATCTATAACATTGAGACTTTGGGTGATGTAGCATTAAGTGATGCAAATGATATATTTGATGGTCGTACAGAGGCCTTGTCAATTGCATATCCAGTTACAGCCCCTGTTGTATTCGAGATAGATAGACCTGCATATGTTGGTCAGACAACAAATAGTTATTATGTATGGGTTAACACAGCTGTTGCAAGCAATAGATCAACTATCGTTGTAACTTCAAGCAATCAGAATGTGATAAAGGCAGTTAAGGTAGCTGAAGGTGTGTACAAATTGTTACCACAAAGCGTAGGCAATTCTACTATTACAATATCTTCTGCAAACCTCACTTCTGCAGATAGTAGAACATTTGATATTTGTGTATACGATCCTATTACAGACTTTGACTTGCAAGCTTCGGGAGATAGTATAGGCAAGCAGACAGTCAAGGATGGGCAAGTATGTCCAGACAAGATATATGTACAGCGTGGTGGACATATAGATCTTGATTATGTAGTTTATCCAGGGACAGCAGTTCTTGATGCAACTTCAGGTTTTGAAGTTAATATTACTTCTAAGAATGATGCATTAGCTAACGAAGTTACATACATTGGTAATAATCAGATAAGTGTGTCAAGGAACGCAAGCATACATAGCGAAGATGGAGATCCATATTATAGTGTGGAGATTAAGATCCAAGGATACAAGACATCTAATGTATTAACTAAGACCTTTGTAATATATCCATATGACACAGTTAGCGACTTTGAGATAAGCGCTGACAAATCTGTACTATACAATCCAGATAACCTTGGCTACAACAAGAAGGATAGTGACAGCAAAGTTGAGATAGATGTAACAGCCCAAGGCACTATATTGGATAACAAAGTTAATTATTCAATCATATACAATGGCAATAGCCTTGACAAATCGATTGCTGGTAATGAGATTACATATTATGCAGTTGCTTCTGACAATAGTCATATCAACTTATTCACTTTCAATACCGAGAGTAAGTATTTGACACTTATCAGCAATTCGTGTATTGAGTATCCGAACTTAATACACGTTGTAGTCGACCTCAAAGATGTTGCTGGTAAAGAATCTGTAAGAAGACTTACACTAACTCTTAATGATCCAGTCAAAGTACAGAGCCTAACTATTGAGAATGTTGAAGATGATGAATTGTACTTCACAAGCATTGAGAGCGCCAAAGATGTAGTTATTACACTCAACCCTGATAGAGAAACTATTCACGATAAAGGATTGATGATAGTTCAAGCAGCTATGGTTGGTAACGATATCCAAGTAGTGGGCAATTATAAGGTTGAAGACCTAGAGAATACAACTCAGAACAACCTTCTTGCAACAACATTAGCTATACAACCTGTTGCTGACAAATATGGGCAATTCTTATTATTCATAATACCTTGTGATAATATAAAGAATATTACTTCAGCTACACGTTTTGAAGATAAGTTCGAATTCTTTGATAATGCTATCAATAAACTTATCACAATATCAGTTGCCAACGGCACAAGCATTGCTCCTTATCAGATAAGGACAGCAAGCGAGTTTGGTCAGATAGCCGAAGCAAAGAGTGCTTATTATGTACTCAAGAATTCATTCTCACTTTACAATTATGCACCAATCACAGAGTTCGCTGGTAACATAAGTGGACGTACTATGAAGATTGCTAATGGCATCAATGGTGTAGTAACTACTTATGTTCAACATACTATTACGATCAATAGCTTTGATACTACAAGTGATAAGCTTGGTATATTTGCTTCATCTTCTGGTGCTGCCGAAATCAATAACATGTCTGTTATATATAGCAATGTCAATATCAATGCTAGCGATATAACGGTTGGTGGTATTGTTGCTGAGAATGAAGGCAAAGTCAATGATTGTACATCAACATATAATAATCTTATTGTATATGCTTCAAGTAACGTAGATTTTGGTGGAATAGTTGGTAGTAACATAGGTCAAGTAATCAACTCGCACGTAACTGGTAGTGTAGCTTTATATACAGCTTCTGGATCTGTTGGTGGAGTCGTTGCTAACAACACAGGCACAATCACAGGCTCATATGACGAATCTGCTACTCCACAAGTGACTTTTGGAGATTTGGGATTTGATGTAGCTATGAATATCTCAGTCAATAGCACTTCTCATACAGCTAACACTTTTATCGGAGGTGTCGCTGGTAAGAACGATGGCACAGGCGTTATTAGTAAAACAAATACAAGTGGTAAGATAATCGCTACCAATTGTGACAATGTAGGCGGGCTTGTTGGTATTAACAATTATTCAATGAATAATTCATACTCAACAATGCAAGTAACTGGCTATGAGTATGTTGGTGGAGCTGTGGGACAGATGGGGACTACAGCAACCCTTGATAAAGTTAGTGCAGAGAATTATAAGCTTACTGGTAAGACAAGAACATTCGTGACTGGTCATAGTCATGTCGGAGGACTAGTTGGTAATGAAGAAGGCTTGGCAGCTAGCAATATAACAGGACCTTGCCAAGTTATATCTTACTATACAAACAATACATATGCAGACATAGTTGGTACGGGCATATCAACACCAACTAACAATAGTGGAGTATATAGTACTGTTGATGGTAAAGTTGTATATAAGAATATTAGAATAGATGGGACTACTTATGGAGCGATAACCGATGATGATATCTCTTTGGCAATCGGTATCATAACTGACAGTGTTATAAGTGCTGACAATCTCAATCCAAATATTATCAATAGCTCGACTAGAGAAATCGTTGGTAATATTGTTCACTCTCAGGAAGTAGGTGGAGATTATAAAGTTGATTCTATTGTGTTGTATTATAGGAACACAACTGATGGTTTAGCTATAGCTGAACTTGACAAACTTAACACTTATTCTTTGGTGGACATACTCAATATCTCAGTTGATCCACTTACAGTGAAGACTTCTATCTTGTCAGCAAGAAGTACAAATAACAATGTTGTTAGAGTTAACTCCAATGGCACTATTGTACTAGCTGGAGAAGGCAAAGCAGTATTGAGCATATATCCACAGATTAGTGATGATTATGCAGTTAACTTGACTATATATGTCAGATATGGACTTAACAATTTTGCCCTATATGATAGTAGCAACTTAGACAAGTCCAACAAGATTAAGAACAATAGTATAGTAACTCTATATAAGAACAAAGATACAAGCATCTACGTTGGTAGTTCTTACAAATTAGGTGGTGTTGATTATAGACAAATATCTACATATGACTTAAAGTTCTATTCAACAACCGATCCTTCGAACAATTTCTTAGTAGATGGCAAATTGTTTGCAAACTATGGCATGAGCTATACGTTGACAAGAATGAAGAACAATATCCATGTTTTGTCTGGACTTGTCAAGACTAGCGAAGACATTGTTATCAATGTTGTACCAGTTATCAAGGTTGATTCTTATACAGTAGAACTTAGTTCATATGCAGTATCTTTCAAAGTCAAAGTACTTGAAGGCGTAGATAGAATTATTTACACAAACAACACTTCTACAATTACCATGAGACAGAGAAGTACAGCCGTTGTAGATGTTAGGGCTTATACTGATGATGAGAACGATAATGTTACAATCTATAACTTAACTGGCAAGAAGGGCAATGTTACTTTGACAGCCGATGAACTTGCGCTTTTGACGGTATCATCTCCTTCAACTTCTTCGGTTGTAAGATCTGGCGAGAATGTTGAATATGTACATAAAGAATTTACTTTCAATTATACAGGTGTTGCTACGGTAAAAGAGCCAATCACATATACATTTGATTTCAAAGTACAATCAAATGGCTTGATAGTATCTCAACAATTCTCATTAGTTGTAGAACCACAAGAGTTGACATATGTTGATTATGCATTCTTCTCACAACACAAGCTTACTGCTAGTGGTGTCAAAGACAACAATGAAGAAGAATCTGATCTCATATATGTAGGGCAACAGGGTGGAGGCTTATTGGAGATATATACCTATCCAGATTTTGCTTATTATGATTATATCGAGATCAGTGCTAACTCAAAGGTAGATATAAGTGCTTATCAATTATCTGGAGAAGGATACTCTCCACTTAGTAGTGATTACTATGATACTATTGGAGTGAATGCAAAGCGCATATATAAGTCAGCCGCAATATATGATAACGAAGTTATTAATTCTGTTGTCACATATAGACAGAAATACCTTGTACATCTTATCGCTGATAGTAATATCACAGAATTGACTCCGATTGTATTCACGGTTCAGTATTATCGTAATGGAGAGAAAGTCACCGGACTTGATAATACATTTACTTTATATGCAACAAGCTATCCAAAGGTAGAAATGGATTTTGCAGATAGTCAAGTAAAGGTCGGGGGATACAACTACTTGCCAGTGGGGACAAAGAACGAACTTGCATTTACTATCACCAATGCAACAGTAAGTGATTTGAAGTTTACAGTTCCTGTACAAACTGGAGAGATTGAGAACTTAGATATACTTAACTTATTCACTCCATATGAAGAGAATGGCAAGTTCTATATCTCAGTACCTACTCTAGATGAATTGAAGGCAGTAAGTTCTAGCGTTACTACTTTGGACAGTATTCTTGGCAAAGATTTAGTTATCAATGCTCGTATGACAAAGATAGTTAATGGCAGACTAATAGATGAGACAACACAATTACATTTCAGAGTCTCTCTATATAATGTAACAAATATATCTGTTAAAGATGTTGTTGGAGGCATACTACAAGGCAAGACATATACGCAATTATTGCTCGGAGTCAAAGCTGATGCATATTATAACGATAGCATTATATATGATGGAAAGAAAATTGCCTCACACATAAAAGAACTAGAAGATAGTATTGCAACCAAAGATATCTGGGGTATCAATGTCAATGATACATATATCAATCTAAGTACAACAAACAATAGTGAGAAAACTGCTATTAGCAACTATATCAATGGAGTCTTTGATGTAAAGACTAGTGTTGCGACTTCGCAGAAATATCTATTGGGCAAACAAGTTAATGTTGCAAAAGATTTGTGGATGAATGTTGGTCTTAGATATAATGGTGGCGAATTTGAATACTGTGCTGAAAGTACAGGGGCTGGAGCGATTGTACCTGACGTTTCATTCGAACAGCAGTTTGCTGTTAAGTTCGATTTAAGATCTGATCTTATCAATGCTGAGCCTATATATTCTAGTGAACAGTTCTCGGATATGATGCAAGATGCTACAAAGCATTATATACTTATGAACGACATCATATTGAGCGATTACACACCTATTGACGCTTCGTTCGGCAGCTTTAATGGTAATGGCAAGACGATATATATTACAGGCTTTGCAGAGGAGTTCTTGACTTCTACAGAAGCAATCAGTGTTGGGTTGTTCGGTACTATATCTGAGAGCACAAAGATAATGAATACCACGGTGTATTACACAGAAGGTGCAGAGTATACTTATGGCGACGCAACTAGTGATGTGTCTACACAAGATACATACGAGTTCGTTGTGAAGTATCCAAGTCTTACAGTTACTGATGGTACACTTGCAAGTGAACATATCACTGCTACCCCAGAGGGTAGAACTCCAAGACCTATAGAACATATATCTTTTGATAGTAGTAAGTATACTTACAATGGTATTGATCATGTAACAAGCGATGTATCAGAAGTTAGAATTACATGCTATGTCAATACTCATAGGACAGGGAGCACTACTGGTATAGAATATATATACTACAAGATATTGGAAGTCGGGCAAGACAACAATATTACGACGGACTGGTACAGCATATCTGAGACTATTGATGATATGCCTGCATCTGATGAGGAGATTAAGTCGATAGATTCTGCTCATAAACTTAACGATAACTCTCTAATTCTCAACTATATGTCAGCTACATCTGTTAACTTCGGTGGACTTGCTGTTATTAACAATGGCGTTATTACTAATGCTTCTGTTCAAGGCAGAGTCAAAGTCCGTATCACAGAGACAACTGATAATGAGACAAACAATGCCGGTATGGTTCTTGAAAACAATGGTTTTGTAACTAACTCTTGGGTTGAGAACTTCGAGATATCGTCATTTGGAGATATTGCAGGTTTTGTTGGAACAAACAATAACAAGATATCCTCTTGTGCTTTCGATAATTCTAAGATAATCAACTTATCAGAAATAATTGCTATCACGAACTATGGTAATGCTGGATTTGTTAATACAAACGGTGCAGATGGTATTATATATGGCTGTTATGCAAGAGGTGCAAAAGCCGATACTGATACTTCCATCGTATATACTGACAAAGGTATGGTGGTCAGTGGTCAAGCGACAGGTTTTGTATATAACAATGAAGGTACTGTTACGAACTCTTACTCCAATATTAAGATAAGTTCTGCAAGTAGTTCTTCCGGATTTGTGTTCAATAGCATTCGTAATTCATTGATTGAGAATTGTTACTCAGTATCTTCTATCAAAGAGAACGATTCAAGTGCGTCAGCATTTACAGGCATATCTACAGAGAGTGGTACTGAGGTTGTATATGCTGGACAGATAAACAATTGTTATTTCTTGCAGAAGAATTATAAAATATTTGCTAATGAGCCTGCCAAATCAATCACAGCAGAGCAATTTGCAAGTATCAATACATTCTCAACATTCAATATCGATTATAACGAAAAAGGCTCTACTTCAGATTCTTATGGTTATGTATGGAAGATGCAATCTGGTTGTCCACAACTTGTTGATATGCTAACAAGGATTCATACATCGAAAGTATTAAGTTCTATTCAGAAGGAATATAACAACCTCTTAAATTTCTCAAGAAGATATAAATATTATTCTGATATGAACGTCGAGGCTATTGTAACCCTTGGAACGTCAGCTGGTAGCAATCAAACTATTGCAAGCGTAGAAGTCGATGGTAATACATACACAACAACAGACACAACTGTTAGGTCTATTGAGTACTATGCTAGTGGAGTAATAAAAGCTTTTATTTGTAACAATATTAGATATTCGGCACAGTTAACTTTCACTACTTCTGACGACAAAGAATTAGTTGTTGTATTGGGTAGTAAGATAGAAGATGGTGCTACCAAAGAGATATTGCTCTCTGCGTTGTACGAAGGCAAAGACATTGATCTTGAAGATATCACACCGGTATACGATGGTAACAATATAGCAAGCTTTGAGTACAAAGTCATATCCAATCAAATATATCATTACTATGAGACTGGCGACAATGAAGGATCTATAACAAATCCATATATTATCTATGACGTTGAGAGTTATAACTACTATATAGAGACATATATGGTGGTAGATGATAACAATGAAGAAGTGTATGGCAACGACAAACATTTTGTCATAATAAGTGACATTGACTTCACAAGTGAGTTTATTACTTCTCCTGACAAAATATTCGCAGGATATATTGATGGTAACAATATGTCTATGGACAATATTGATATCATATTCAATGAAGGTATATATTCATATGCTAATGATAGTTTCGGAGTGTTTGCTACATTGCGTGGTGCTATTATCAAAGATTTGAATATCAATCTTGTATCTGTACAGACAACATCGCATTCATTCGTTGGTGGACTTGCAGGTCTAGTTGAGAACAATGGTACTGATGGTACACAACTCAACAATATTAACGTTACAAGCACCGGTGTTGTTATTGGTGTCAATCTTGTAGGTGGAGTAGTTGGATATGCTACCGGAGACTTTAGATTCTACAATATCTATGGAAGTACCACAGTCAATTCAACATATACTATAGAGACTGATGCTTATGGTAGAACATATTTGTTCGGTAAAGAGCAGATGGTTGTTAACGGTGGGGCATTCTCATATACTGTTAACAAAGTTGAATATACAATAACATTTACGGGTGATAGTTGGGAAGCATCTTATCATAAAGTTAAGGGAGATAGCACTCCAATAGTTGCTGATGAAGGGGAAGTAACCAACAATACCTTCATATTCCATCCAAATGTCTACGATAGCATAACTTTTGTAAGAATTGATGGCAATTGGTATGTTGACCATAGTACAGAAGTTTCATATGCCGGTGGATTGTTCGGAGCTCTTGACGGAAGTGACTATACTGGACACTATGATATAGTACATGTCCAGAACGCTTATGTGTCTGGCAAGAGTACAGTCATTGGTAGGACAGCTGGTGGAGTCATAGGCTATGTTGGAGCAGATACAGACATAAGGAATATCAACTTAGAGATTACTACTGGGCAGTTCGTACAAGCATCATTGTATGGTGGTGGACTTGTAGGTGAGAACAGAGGCAATATCAGCATTGGCGAGATTTCTTACAGCAAAAACATACAAGCAGATATCGACAATGCAAACAACTCCATTGCAAGACCATATGATGGGGCAAATATAACATTCTTCTCATCTCCTGTAATGGTAGCGAATTATATCAGCACATCAGCAATAGGTGGAGTTGTTGGACTCAATATTGGTGGAAAACTTGATCACATTAATTCTTCACTTGATGTACGCAATACAAGAGCTAACATTGCTGGTGGATTAGTCGGCAGAATGATAGGTGGAAAGATTGAAGAAGCTGTTGTGACAGGATCTATTAAGGCTTACAAAATAATGGGTGGTGCTATAGGTGTTGTCAATACATATGCTAAGGCTAATGACAATAGCTCTGCAGGCATCTTCCGTAACGCTAGCGTTGATACAAGTAGTGGTGTCTTCAATGCTACCAGTGCAGCGTTAAAATTAGAAGTAATAGCTCTTAACAAAGTTGTTGCGGCTAACAACTGGACAGCTAACTACGTAGATAGTAGTGGCAAAACAGTAAGCGACTTTAATTATTTGTCTCCAATACAAACTGTAGATAGAGTAGCGGCAGCCTTGGTGGGCGCTGTATATTATGCTCCTGATATTGGTACTGATTTGGCACAAGAATGTATCGATACTATGATTGATATAGAGAAAACCAAAGCAATCAACTCATTGTACAAGACTGTTCCATCTTCTGGAACAACTTTGCAATACTACACTATGCCACTTGCATATCTAGAAGATAGCGATTATGTATTGGATGGAATCAATACTCCTTCTGGTAATAATGATCAGTATAATAGTTATCCAAGCAGATCAATATACAGCTTGCAAGGTGTAGATACATACAATCATTATCAGATGTATACAGGTATTGAGAACAAGGGTAATAAGATAGAACTTGGACCAGAATATATTATGAATATTATTGGCGAGTCTGACAAGATTGATTATGTGAATAAGTATGTTCAGGTTATATTTGACAAAGCTGATGTGTTTAAGACAGGCGAGAATCATGTTATATATAATGGTAAGATATATGAGTACAATCACATGTCTACGACAGGCTATGTATATGCAAATGCTGAGACATCAAGCACTATTACATTGACAAGAGCTGGAGACGATGCTCCAGCTACAAAGGCAATAATTGAGTTCAACCAACCAATATATGCAAGTGTAGATGGCAATACAAGTAACGGAAATGTTAATTATAAGGGTACAACATATACTTATAATACTACAACTGGTGTATATGCTAATGCTACCAAAGAGACAACAATCATAATTGAAGTCGATGGTAGTGCCGTTAAATCTAAGAATGTATATCCTATCAAGTATAACTATAATGCTACAGTTGCCAATTCAACTGTGATATACAAAGGCATAACGTTTGGATACGACAGTACCAATAGTGGTGCTAATCAGTATGTATACTCTTACAGTGGTTTGAACTGTAAAATCAAATTGTCTATCTTATTGAATAAAGTAACAAGTATAAGTATAGAGAATCCTCTTACTGATGATATAGTCACATACAAAGAATCAGCTTACTCTGATCTTATTGGCAATGGTACATATTGGAGCATTGATGAAGAATCTTTCTATGCTAACAATGTTGCTGATATCCAGAAAGTTCCAACTCTTAACAAATATATTGGAGTACAGAACTGGATTGATTTTGCAAAAGCAGTGACAATTACTAACACAACTTACAATATAACAACTCCAGAAGAGCTTGCTTGGGTTGCTCAACAAGTGAACAATAGGGAGAACTTCTCAGGCAAGACTATCAAACTTACGAGTGATATTGATCTTAGTGGTAGATATTGGACTCCAATAGGCTTGGATGGTCAAACTTTCAATGGCACATTTGATGGCAATGGACATTCTATAAAATATGCTACTGTTAATGCCAAGGGCCATTCAGGAACAGTATACTCATATGCAGGATTGTTCGGATATATCACAGGCAGCGGAACAATAAGGAACCTAACTACCATAGATGGCAATATAGAAGGCGAAGTTGCAGGCGGTATTGTTGGACAGGTTGGTGGTGATGAATCGTTAAGATTCAAAGTTATAAACTGCAACAACTACAATACTGTGACTGGTAACAAGGTTGGCGGTGGTATCGTTGGATATAGCAATTATATTGAATTATCTGAGAGTATTATTAACAATGGTATTATAAGGCTTGAGGCTACATCAGATTATACTAATCCACCAAGAGTCGGTGGTATTGCTGGAGGACTAATAAATCACTATCTTGAGAGAGCAACAATTATCAATAATGGGGCTATTTCTGTTAGTCATGGCTATGCTAACAGGAGCGGTGGAGAAATAGATGATGCTCTATATGCTGGTGGTGTATTTGGCTGGTTGAACACGGGTAGCGTTAATGCTACTAATACAACTATTACCAATAATGGCGATATCAATGTCAATACTATATCTTCATCTCCATATGTTGGTGGTGTAATTGGTTTGTCAGACGTAGCAATTTACTATGCATCTAATAGTGGAGATATTTATGTCAGAAATCTTAACTCAAATACTACAATTGTACGAACAGTAAACATTGGTGGTGTTGTTGGAAATGCGACAAAGAGCATATCAAGATCAAAGAACCTCGGAGATATCACATATATCAACGAGCAGACGACCAACATGTCTATAGCTGGTATTGGTGGTGTCGTTGGAATAATGACTGGTAATGCGATTATTGTTGACGAATCTAACAATGTTGGAGATATATATACAACCAACAACTCGATCAAGAATGCAACTGTTATTGGTGGTGGAATTGCAGGTATATCAATAGTATCAGGATCTAACGATACTATTACAAATTGTTACAACCACGGAGATATTGTTGGTAGCAAAGATGGTACATATATCGGTGGCTTATTTGGGTCGGTTGTCGAGAATAACCACATTGGTGCTAATGTAGATACTACTAAGCTCTCCTTGACAAACAACTACAATATTGGTAAAGTTAAGACTTTCAATACTTATGGAAGATCTGCTTGGGGTGGCTTGTTTGCTTTGAGCAATAACATTGGCAGTTATTTGTCTATAATAAATAATGGCACGAAGTATTATATTGGAAGAGATACAGAGGCTGCTAGCAATTATTATCTTGCAAGTGCAACCAAGCTAATGGGTTATTGCAAAGATAATGATGGATTACATGAGATAACAGCTTTTGATAATGGTACACTATTCAATAGTGAAGGATTGACATCTTATGAGATCAAGAACAGTGCATTATCAAGTGCTGGTGGAATATTAAATATTGATACTTGGGAACAATTACTTCCAACATGGTACCCAACTCTTATAGAGAATAAGAACGAATTGTCTTGGAATAAGTTTGCAGACAAGCTTACAATATCTAAGACAATTGAGATAGGCTCTCCAGAAGAGCTTGCTTATGTATCAAACTTGGTTAATAACGGAGTAGAGACAACAGGGCTTGTTTTCAGACTAACAGCAAACATTGACCTTGCTAACAAATACTTCACTCCAATTGGTAGTTCTGAAGTTAACTCGTTCAAAGGCACCTTTGATGGTAATGGCTATACAATCCTTAACCTTTCAGTTGATTGCAATATTGCATCTTCTCAAGATGGGCTAGCAGGATTATTTGGATATACCAAAGATGCTACTCTTACAAACATCAGACTTGAGAGTATCAAGATTGTTGGAGCCAAAGTAGCAGGTGGTATAGTAGCCGTCATGAATGGAGGGTCATTAACAAATAGTTATATTGACTCAGCATATGTAAGTGGTGCAACAGAACCGGACGATTACAAATCTACAATATCCTTGTACCAAGTACCTAGTTCTGATGCATATAGTAACAATATTGCTGGTGGGCTTGTTGGTAAGAGTATTGGCAATGTGTCAATATCCAAGTCATATAACAAAGCAGACATCAACGGTTATTATATCAATGGTACCAATTATTACAGTACAAACAATGTTGGAGCCTTCGTAGGCAAAGTATCTTCTGGCAACTTGACTATTACGGATTGCTACAATATGGGTAATGTAGTATCAATGGGAGCAAGTGGATCAATAATACCTCCTGTTAACTTCTATGTTATCGGAACTATAGATGCCACTGCAAATGTCACTTATAAGAATATCCTTTCATCCAATGACATTTGTAATTCTACGGCATCAAAATTTGTAATATACAATGCAAATACTGAAGAATTAACCTCATCTGCAGATACTTCATATACTTCTTACTTCAATGAGTGGGAAGATGCAGAAGCATGGTCATTGAGCGAATACACATTCAATGGATTGTTACCAACACTTCGAGGAGTTGCTCCTAACTGGGCTGATATCGAAGCTAAAGAGATAATACCTATTGCAACAACAATATTAATAGAAGAAGTTGATGTGAATTGCAGTATGTATGAGATCAACAATGTAGAAGAGCTTGCATGGGTAATGATAAACATCAACAATGGAAGTTTGCAAACAAGCAAAGAAACAGTTTTCATTATCAACAAGAGCATTAATCTTGGATCTAGATATTGGACTCCAATAGGTAAAGATAGCTTACATCCATTTAGAGGAACATTACTATTCAATGCTGATAGATTGATCTCTCCAGGAACAACAGATACTAATCCAATGATCAATAATATGATAATTGATAGCGATAGATTTGTTTATGCTGGATTACTTGGTATAGCCAATGAAGCTACTATAAAAATGGGCAAGTACAGAGATATCAGTATTATTACTGAAAATCTCCAATATTCTATTTCTGGCTCGTCTGGAACAAAGACAATTGCTAATAATATTGCAGTGTCAGGATATATCAATGTAATGAATGATACAGCAGTCGGTTCAGCATTCGCCGGAGCAATAGTAGGACAAGCTAATAATACTCAGATGGATGGATTGGTTGCAAGCGTCAACATAAGAGCAAAATCAACCGTTGGCAATATGTATGTTGGTGGTATCGTTGGTGGTAGTTATGCTACAAACAAAATATATAATATCAACAACTGCTTCTCAATAGCAGGAAATCAAAATCTTTTGTTAAAAGATTCAAAAGACCCTGATGTATACTACAACCTAATAGCTCATACTACTGCTGGTAACAGCTATGTCGGAGGTATTTCTGGTATATCAATGGGCAGATACAATGTATCAAGTGAGATTGAATCCTCAGGCATTAAGAATTGTATCAGCTATATGAGATTGCTATCAGATGCTTCGTCAAGCGAAGAGGAAGAGCTAACTAGCGATGCACTAATTGCATATGCTGGTGGAATATCAGGGTATTTAGCTGAAAATATGAATATATTGGAATGTTCTGTTCTTAGCGATGATTTGGGATTGGATGAGACGTCCTATGTCAATGCTAGAGGTTCGTACAGACAGATTGTAGGTGGAATAGTCGGATATGCTAGATCAATTCTTATCCAGAACTGTTATAACGAAGCTTCTGTGGATAATGCTTCAGGTCAGAACTCTTCAGCTTATATCGGTGGTATAGCAGGAACTATTAGTGCTGTTAAGTTCTATAGCAACGTCAACAAGGGCGAAGTAAAGGCAAGATATGTCGCCAATGTATCCAAAGGCGAGATTATCGGCAATATTGAGATAGCATCGGCTTTGGGTATAAGTAGTTTTGCATATACTCAAGGTGATACTCAATGTAAGTCAATTTACCTCAAAGAAGGGGATGCAGTAGGGTATTACTACACACCTGACTATATTGATGGCGCAACAGACAAAATCAAGATATGGATTGTAAAGTACGTCGATGGCAACAACAATTATAGTGATAGCTTTAGAACAAAAGAGAGTTTCATAATCAATGTTATCGCTAATAACTTTGCTATGAATGTTCAAAAACTTGATACGCCATTGTTAACTATTAGCGGCAATATTGCTTCTTGGACACCAATAACTGGTGCGACCAAGTATGTCGCAGAAGTCAATGGAGCAACGCGTGATATTACACTTGCTGAAGGTTCGCAGTATAGGCTTACTCCTGGGCAGACTATCAAAATAAAAGCTATAGGCAATGGTGATACTATTATAGATAGCGAATGGTCTAATACTGTTACTTATAACGCTCCTACATAAAACAAAAATAATGGTCGGTATTTATATCATATTGATATAAAATACTAGGCCATTATTTTTATTGCCTTAGCGCTCAATTAATTGGAATAGATAAGTATGGCAATAGGGCAGGATAATTATTTGTTTAAGAAACTTATTATTGGATATTGACACATTCTGTACTTAATGCTATGATGAGTATCAAAAAACAAGTATCAATGTCAATAATAACAAAAAATAATAAAAATAATTTATTTTTTTATTGACTTTGTAAACTTGTTATGTTAATATATAGAATGCTATTATGTGTCTAAAATGGCGATTTGGTATACTTCTATCAATTATTTGATTGATAACAGTACTTTCCTATAAGTTATTTTCGACAAATACAACCATAATCCTTTTTTGAAGAATTAAATATTGATTGGTTAAGTTGCCTACAATTATCTGGCAATGGACAAGAGATGTTTATTTTTTTGACACGAGATAAGGTTGTATATATCTATATAATATATATAATATTATATTCCTATTATTAGCAATACAATTGAATAACTTTTGATAAGATAAGGAGTGTCCACGAAATTATGGTGCAATCAAAACCAAGAATTAAAAAAGTTAAATATGGAAAAATTGAGAGAATGAGTTTCTCAAAGATCGACGAACCAATCGAGATGCCATATTTGATAGCAATCCAAAAGGATGCTTACAAACAGTTTTTGGAGACAGGAATCGCGGAAGTATTGGAGGAGTTCTCTCCCATTACGGACTACAGTGGCAAAGCTGAGATATACTTTGTTAACTACACGCTTGATTCTTCTGCCAAGTACTCTAAGGAGGAGTGTATAAGAAAGGGGGTAACCTATTCTGTAGCACTTAGAGCGAGAGCAAGACTTGTAAGGAAGGAAGATGGAGAAGTAGTTGAACAAGATGTGTTCTTGGGCGATGTACCATTGATGACCGAGGAGGGCTCCTTTATTTTTAACGGTATCGAAAGGGTAATTGTCAGTCAGATTATTCGTGCCCCAGGTGTTTATTATGCAACTGAGCAAGACAAGACTGGTAAGTATCTATTCAACGGTACTATTATGCCTACACGTGGTACTTGGATCGAAGTTGAACAGAATGTCAACGATATACTCAAAGTATGTGTTGATAGAAGTAGCAAAGTTACTTTGGGTGTTTTCTTGAAGTGCTTCGGCTATACTGCAGAGCAGATTGCTGATATTTTTGGTCACAATCCACTTATCATGAATACACTTGACAAAGAGCCTCAGGACACACAAGAAGAAGCTTTGATAGAGCTAAGCAAGAAGATGCGTCCTAGTGAGATACCTTCTGCTGAAGCAACTTACAACTTCATCAACTCTTTGTTCTTTACACATCAGTATTATAATATGGCTAGAGTTGGCCGTTACAAAGTTAACAAGAAACTCAGTCTTGCCAACCGTATTGTTGGACAAGTATCTTTCTATGATATCACTGTTGGTAGAACTGTTGTTGTCAAAGCAGGAGAAGTTATCACTAGAGAAGTAGCTGATAAGATACAACATAGTGGTATCAATGAAGTTTGGGTAAGAGCAAAGAACAACCACGGTGAGTTCCAGAAGAAGGGCGAAGAGTTCGTTCCTCACAAGATGATTGGTAATGCTAGAGTTAGACTTTCTAGCGTATTCCCATGTGATGAGAAAGAACTTGGAATACTTGAGTGGGTACATTATCCAACTCTTATGAATCTTTTCAAGCAGTTTAAGAGCAAAGAAGATCGTATACAGGCTATAAGAGACAATGCTAAGCAACTTATGAACTTCCAGCTTACTATGGATGATATCATTGCATCATTCAGTTATCACCTTGACCTTAACAATGGTATTGGTGAACTTGACAATATCGACCACCTTGCTAACCGTCGTATCGCTTCGGTTGGTGAGTTGATGGCAGGAGCATTCAGAAGTGGTGTTAACAAACTTGCTGGAGTCATCAGAGAGACTCTTCAAGCACAAGATTTGTCAACAGTTAATCCTTCTTCTGTTATTAATGCTAGACCTATTAACAAAGCTCTCAAAGATTTCTTGGCTTCATCTCAGCTTTCACAGCTTATGGACCAAGTTAACCCAATAAGTGAGCTCACTCAGAAACGTAAAATCTCAGCAGTAGGACCTGGTGGTGTTAAGAAAGAGCGTGCTACAGCTGATGTCCGTGATATTCACTACAGCCATTATGGTAGAATATGTGCTATTGAGACCCCAGAAGGTCAAGGTATCGGACTTATTAACTCACTTGCTACATTTGCAAAAATCAACGAGTATGGATTCTTGCTATCTCCTTATAAGAAGGTTGATAAGGCCAAAGGTGTTGTTACTAATGAAGTTGTTTACCTTATGGCTGATGAGGAAGAGAATTGTGCAGTAGCACAGGCTATTGAGCCATTGACTCCAGAAGGCAAGTTTGTCAATGCTCGTGTTATTTGCCGTAAGAAAGGTGCAATCATCGAGCTTCCTTCTAGTGAAGTTGATCTCGTAGATGTATCTCCAAGACAGTTTATATCAGCAGCTACATCACTTATACCATTCTTGTCCAATGATGATACAGCTCGTGCACTTATGGGCTCTAACATGCAACGTCAGGCAGTTCCTTTGATCAAGACCGAAGCTCCTATTATAGGAACAGGACTTGAGTATAAAGTTGCAGTTGATAGTGGTGCTATGGTTCTTAATAAGAATCCAGGTTTTGTATCATTCGTAAGTGGTAGCGAGATACGTGTTAAGAATGATGAGGGTACAGAAGATTCTTATCATCTAACAAAGTTTGCTAAGACAAACCATGATACTTGTATCAACCAGAAGCCAGCTGTCATCAAGAACCAGAGAGTTGAAGCAGGAGATGTTCTTGCAGATGGATTCTCAACCAAAGATGGAGAGCTTGCTCTTGGAAAGAATATGCTTATAGCATATATGAACTGGGAAGGTTACAACTATGAGGATGCTATCCTTATTAGTGAAAGAATAGTCAAAGAAGATATCTTCACTTCTATCACACTCAAAGTTGAAGAAATGAAATGTCGTAGTACAAAGCTAGGCGATGAAGAAATCACTCGTGATATCCCTAACCTTGGCGATGATGCTCTCAAGAATCTTGATGAGAATGGTATCGTCAGAGTTGGTGCTGAAGTAAGAGCAGGAGATATCTTAGTCGGCAAAGTTACTCCAAAGGGAGAGACAGAGCTTACTCCAGAAGAGAGACTCTTAAGAGCCATCTTCGGTGAGAAGGCAAGAGAAGTAAGAGACACATCACTTCGTGTACAACATGGTAGAGATGGTGTCGTAGTAGATGTACAAGTATTTACACGTAAGAACAAAGACGAACTTGAACCTGGCGTTAATATGCTAGTCAAAGTATTTGTTGCTCAGAAGCGTAAGTTGTCTGTCGGTGATAAGATGGCTGGACGTCACGGTAACAAAGGTGTTGTATCACGTGTTCTTCCAATAGAAGATATGCCATATATGGCAAATGGACAACCTATTGATATTGTCCTTAACCCACTTGGTATCCCATCTCGTATGAACGTTGGACAGGTTCTTGAAGTTTTGCTTGGCGTAGTTGCTAAGAAACTTAATTGGAAAGTCGCTGTTCCAGTATTCGATGGCGCTAATGAGAATGATATACATCAATTATTGATTGAGAATGGTTTCTCAGAGAATGGCAAGACAACATTGTATGATGGTAGAACTGGTGAGAGATTTGAGAATGATGTAACAGTTGGTGTTATGTATATGATCAAACTTGACCACATGGTTGACTCTAAGATGCATGCTCGTTCTACTGGACCTTACTCACTTGTTACTCAACAACCTCTTGGTGGTAAAGCTATGTTTGGTGGACAGAGATTCGGTGAAATGGAGTTCTGGGCACTAGAAGCATACGGAGCATCAAGACTTCTTCAAGAGATGTCAACAGTTAAGTCTGATGATGTTATCGGAAGAAACAAAACATATGAAGCAATAGTCAAAGGACTTCCTATTGCAGAACCTGGTATACCAGAATCATTCAAAGTTCTTATCAAAGAGTTTCAAAGCTTGGGTCTTGATATCAAGATCTTGACAGCTGAGAATCAAGAAGTATCACTTAGCGAGTTGTCAGCAGATGACGGCGAGCCTGCTCCTCTTACTCCAAGAGTTAAGAATGAGCCAGATGATATCGTTCTTGATATTGAAGAACCAAAAGATATTGTACCTGAAGAGGAAGAACCTCAAGAGGATAATATATTCGATAACTTCGATGAAAACTCATTATTTGATGACTTTGATGAATAGGAGAAAATATACATGTTTGAATTAAACAATTTTAGCTCAATGAAGATAGGTATTGCTTCACCAGAAAAGATCAGAGAATGGTCTTATGGTGAGGTAACTAAGCCTGAAACTATCAACTATCGTACTCAGAAACCTGAGAGAGATGGTTTGTTCTGTGAAAGGATATTTGGACCTAGAAAGAACTGGGAATGTCATTGTGGTAAATATAAAAGGATACGTTACAAAGGTGTCGTTTGTGACAAATGTGGCGTCGAAGTAACTCACTCTAAAGTTAGACGTGAGAGAATGGGACATATTGAACTTGCAACTCCTGTAAGCCATATATGGTTTTTCCGTGGGGTGCCTAGTAGAATAGGTACTATCCTTGACCTTACTCCAAAGACATTGGAACAGGTATTGTATTATGTTAACTACATAGTACTTGATCCAAAAGATACTCCTCTTGCATACAAGCAAGTTATCTCCGACAAAGAATACAGAGATGCTCAAGAAGAATATGGACCAAAAGCTTTCCGCGCAGGTATGGGAGCCGAGGCAATCAAAGAGTTGCTTACAGCTATTGACCTTGATAAAGACAGTGAGGAATTGAAACATATTATCGCCACTGCAAAGGGTCAGAAACGCCTTAAAGCAATCAAAAGACTCGAAGTCGTTGAAGCATTCATCAAGAGTGGAAACAAGCCACAGTGGATGATTCTTGACGTCGTACCAGTACTTCCACCAGACTTAAGACCTATGGTCCAACTCGATGGTGGCAGATTTGCTACAAGTGACTTAAATGATCTATACAGAAGAGTTATCAACCGTAACAACAGATTGAAGAAACTTGTTGAACTTGGTGCTCCAGATGTTATTATACGTAATGAGAAGAGAATGCTTCAAGAAGCAGTCGATGCTCTTATCGAGAATGGTAAGCGTGGTAAGGCAGTACAAGGACCTAAGGCTAGAGACCTTAAGAGCTTGACAGCTATGCTTCGTGGTAAGCAAGGTCGTTTTAGACAGAACTTGCTTGGCAAACGTGTCGACTATTCTGGACGTTCTGTTATCGTCGTAGGACCAGAGCTTAAGATATATCAATGTGGTGTGCCTAAGGAGATGGCTCTTGAGTTATTCAAGCCATTCATAATGAAGAGACTTGTTGAGATGAACCAAGCACACAACATCAAGAGTGCAAAACGTACTATTGAAAGAGAAAAACCAGTTGTTTGGGACGTACTAGAAGAGGTCATCAAAGACCATCCAGTATTGCTTAACCGTGCACCAACACTTCACAGACTTGGTATTCAAGCATTTGAGCCAGTTCTTGTTGAAGGTAGAGCTATTAAGCTCCATCCACTTGTCTGCGTTGGATTCAACGCCGACTTCGATGGAGACCAGATGCCTATCCACGTTCCACTATCTTTGGAGGCTAGAGCAGAAGCTCGTATGCTTATGTTATCTTCAAATAACGTTCTTAAGCCTTCTGATGGTAAGCCAGTTATGACTCCTGCACAGGATATCGTACTTGGATGTTATTATATGACAATTGACAAGCCAAATGCTCTCAACGAAGGTAGTATATATACTAGCGAAGACGAGGCAATCATGGCTTATGAGACAAAGAATATTGAGATTCAGTCTAAGATTACTGTTCGTAGAACAGTTGAAGTCAATGGTGAGAAGAAGACTGGTAGAGTAGAGACTTCTGTTGGTAGAATCTTGTTCAACCGTTGTATTCCACAAGACATAGGATTTGTTGATAGAACAAAACCTGAGAATTACTTTAAGTATGAAATAGACAAGGTAGTTGGTAAGAAAGAACTTGGAGAAATAGTTTCTGCTGTATATGACAAGTTCGGTTCTACTCCTACTGTTGTTATGCTTGATAAGATCAAAGCTCTTGGATACAAATATTCAACTCTTGGCGCTATCACTATCAACGTGTTTGATATGAAAGAGCCAGCCGAGAAAGCTAATTTGATTGCTGAAGCTGATGCCAAAGTATTAGAGAATGAGAAGGCATATCGTCGTGGTCTTATTACTTTTGATGAAAAGATTGTTAAGAACGTTTCTATCTGGAACGATACAACTGATAAGGTTAAGAAAGCCGTTATTGCAAACCTTGAGCCACTCAATCCTATCAAGATGATGGCTGTATCTGGTGCCCGTGGTAACCCAGGACAGATCAACCAGCTATGTGGTATGCGTGGTGTTATGGCGAGTGCTTCTGGACAAAAAGTTGATATTCCGGTCAAAGCCTGCTTCCGTGGTGGACTTACTCCAATAGATTACTTCCTATCATCCCGTGGTGGACGTAAAGGTCTTGCCGATACTGCCTTGAAGACAGCTGACTCAGGATACTTGACTCGTCGTCTTGTCGATGTTGCTCAAGATGTTGTTATTACAGAAGATGACTGTTTTGCTAGCCTTGGAGAGAAACCAAAGGGTATGCTTGTTAGTGATCTTGTTGAAGATGGAACTGTTATCGAAAAACTTGAAGATCGTATCTCAGGTAGGGTAGCGGTAGACAATATCTACAACTTGAAGACAAAAGAGCTTATTACTCCTGCAAATGAGATGATAACTCCTAAGATGGCAAAAGAAATCGTTGAATGTGGTATCAAAGAAGTTAATATTCGTACAACTCTTACTTGTAAATGTAAGCACGGTGTATGTGCTAAGTGTTATGGTAGAGATATGGCAAGCAATGGTATGGTTAATATTGGTGAAGCTGTCGGTGTTATCGCTGCACAAAGTATCGGTGAGCCAGGTACACAGCTTACTATGAGAACCTTCCACACCGGTGGTGTTGCATCTGTTGCCGATATCACAAAAGGTCTTCCTCGTGTCGAGGAAATATTCGAAGCTCGTAGACCTAAGGGTGAAGCTATTATCAGTGAGATTGCTGGTAAGGTCGAAGTTAAGTCTGCTGGTGAGAGATTTGAGATTATTGTTACTAACTCTGATGAGAATGTTAGTTATATGACACCTCCTAAGAACAAGACTGTTCTTGCTGTTAAGACTGGCGATATTGTTGAAGTTGGTCAATGCTTGACAAGTGGTTCTATATATCCTAATGATATCTTGAGAGTTCGTGGACTTAGAGGAGTACAAGAGTATCTTCTTAAAGAAGTACTTGGTGTATATCGTCTACAAGATGTTCGTATCAATGCAAAGCACGTTGAGCTTATAATCAGACAAATGCTTAAGAAAGTCAAGATAGAGGACCCAGGCAACACTGATCTTCTTCCTGGAGAGATGATAAGTATTGGTAAGTACGAAGAAGAGAATGCAAGAGTTCTTAGCGAAGGTGGAAGACCTGCTACAGCTAAGCGTGTACTTCTTGGTATAACCAAAGCTTCACTTTCTACAGACTCATTCTTGTCAGCTGCTTCCTTCCAAGAGACTTCTAGTGTCTTGACTGAGGCTGCTATCAAGGGTAAGGTTGATCCACTTATTGGTATCAAAGAGAACGTTATCATCGGTAAGATGATACCTGCTGGTACTGGACTCAAACGTTATAGAGATATAGCTCCTGTTGAAGTTAAGCAAGACGTAACCGTAGATACAACAACTGATGCTATATAGTAGATAGAGAGCAAATATTTGCTCTCTATTTTTTATGCCACTATGCAAATGTATGATTCAAACAAGAGTTGCAAGTTGTATTCGTTATATGAGTAATCGCAACGTATGACGCTTATTAACTAAACACAAAATACTGTGTTTATATACTAATTATCCGTATTTTTTGTACCATAGTTGGTGTTCGGACTGAGTGTTCGGCAACCATTTCTTAACTCGATGAATAGCCCAAAAATAGTGGCAAAAAGGCATATAAAAAAATTTAAAAAATATTGCAAAAAGGTATTTACAAATACAAACTTATATGTTATAATCAAGCCATAAGTTAAGTTACTTGATACACTAATGCTTATAATAATTGCTTAACAAATATTACCTATTTACAAAAGCAATTGATTGTGCTAATATAAGGTAACGATACAAAAATCCCTATAAGGAGGATTGGATATGAATATATTTAATAATGGAGAGCATCTAACACTTGGACCAGACACAGGTCTTGGTGCTGGAGTTGGTAAGACACTTGCTACTATTGGTAGGACTCCTGTCTTTTCGGGAGAACAACTAATTGCCCCTGACTATTCCGACACAAAAACAGAGGCAACGGTTCAAGGGGTTAATGCCTAAATCTATATAATAATCAACATCACATCATGTGGTGTTTTTTATTGCCAAAATATTTTTTAAATTAAATAACAAAAAATTATTACTAATTGGGTATAATTGTTTTACATAAAATATTTTATGTGCTAAAATCATTTTATAAAAAGTAAATTGGAGTATTGCTGAATGGAACTAATTATTTTCCCAGCCGTTTTCTTAAAAAACGTTGAAAAAGATGGCTACGTTGTAGCTTTTGATGATATAGAAGTCTTCTGTGTAGGCGATACTATTGAAGACGCATACAAACAAGCTAAGCATTATCTCAAGACTTTTGCAAAACTTTCTTATAGAATGTATGGCAAGATTCAAGAGAAACCAAGGACATATCTTGACTCTGTCAAAGCTCATCCAAAGCAGATTGTTCTGCTTGTTGATGCTGAGGTTAAGCCAACGCCTAAGGTTGATGCTGGGGACGACATATTCAACGCATAATGATAACCTCAATTTATTTGAGGTTTTTTTATGCTCAAATTTGGTATGGATTGCACATTATTTACATTACACCTTTTTGATAATTTGATATCCTACTGGCTATACTTTTTGTCAACCAAGTTTTGTATTGTTGTGCTTTGGATAGACAATGATGATTAACAATTATTTACTTGGAAAAATAATGTGAACACGTGGCGAAGTTTTTTGAATAATACTGTTGACTTTTGAAGTTTATTTTGGTACAATACACTTCGTTATATTATTTATTATATATAACATCGAGAGGGTGTTATGAAGATTAGCGAAAGCGAAATAACCCAACTTGTTAATAACTCTCAGGTGCTTGTCGGTATTAGGCAAGTATCTGAGGCTATTATATCTGCTACTATTGACAAAATCATTGTAGCAAAAGATGCTGATAGGCATATGATAGAGCAATTGGAAGCTAAGGCCCAAGACAAGAGCATTCCACTTGTGACTGGTCCAAGTAAATCTGAACTAGGCAAACTTGCTAAGATTGAAGTTGCTTGTGCTGTTATCGGTATTCTTCACAGAACCTAAGTCATTGGGTTCAAAAAATATATAAGGAGGAAAAAATATGCCTACAATTAATCAGCTAGTTAGACATGGTAGAAAGAAAATAGAGAAGAAATCTCAAGCCCCTATTCTTAACGAGAATCCACAAAAACGTGGCGTTTGTCTTTCTGTTACTACTACTTCACCAAAGAAACCTAACTCAGCTCTCCGTAAGATTGCTAGGGTCAAACTATCATCTGGTCAAGAAGGTACTAGTTACATTCCAGGTGAAGGACACAACCTACAAGAGCACAGCGTTGTTCTTATTCGTGGTGGCAAAGTTAAGGACCTTCCAGGTGTACGTTACCACATCGTCAGAGGTACTCTTGATGCTGCTGGTGTTAACAAACGTAAGCAATCACGTTCTAAGTATGGTGCTAAGAAGCCTAAGTAACAAAATAATTTCGTTAAATATATAAGGAGGATAATATGCCAAGAAGAAAATGCTCGGTAAAGAGAGAAGTTCTACCAGATCCAATATACAATTCAACAGTAGTAACTAAGCTTATCAACCAAGTAATGGTAGATGGAAAACGTGGCATTGCTCAGAACATCGTTTATGATGCATTCAATATCATCAAAGAGAAGATGGGATTAGAGCCAATGGAAGTTTTCAATCAAGCTATTGAGAATGTTAAGCCACTACTTGAGACCAAAGCTCGTAGGGTTGGTGGTGCAACTTATCAAGTACCAATGGAGATCAGACCTGATCGTCGTCAGACACTTGCTATCAGATGGATAGTAATGTTCGCTCGTAAGCGTGGTGGTGACAAAGAGATGAATAAGAAGATCGCTGGAGAACTTATGGATGCATATAATAACGCCGGTGGAGCAATCAAACGTCGTGATGAAATGCACAGAATGGCTGAAGCTAACAAAGCTTTTGCTCACTATAAGTGGTAAGATAACTAACACAATTATCTGGAATGCAATATTGTGATTTTGTTAAAAATACAATAATACATGTTTTTTTGAAGAATTATTTAGAAAAACTTTTGTAAAAAAACGATGTTCTCGTATAGAACATCACAAATAAATTAAGGAGAAAGAAAATGCCAAGACTATATCCCCTAGAGAAATATAGAAATATTGGTATAATGGCACACATTGATGCTGGTAAGACAACAACTACCGAAAGAATCCTTTACTATACTGGTAAAGTTCATAAGATCGGCGAAGTTCATGACGGTGCAGCAACAATGGACTGGATGGAGCAAGAACAAGAAAGAGGTATTACAATCACTTCTGCTTGTACTACTGCCATGTGGAAACAACATTGTATCAATATCATAGATACCCCAGGACACGTTGACTTTACCGTTGAGGTAGAGAGAAGCTTGAAGGTTCTTGATGGTGCTGTTGCTGTATTCTGTGCTCGTGGTGGTGTTCAACCACAATCTGAGACAGTATGGCGTCAGGCTAACAAGTATCATGTTCCTAGAATGGCTTACATCAACAAGATGGACATCAATGATGCAAACTTCTTTAGAGCTGTCAAGATGATGAAAGAGCGTCTTAAGGCTAATGCTGTTCCTATTCAGTTACCTATCGGCGAAGCAAATGAATTCGTTGGTATCATTGACTTAGTAGAAATGAATGCTACTATATATGAAGACGACCTTGGTAATAAGTTCAGAGTTGAGCCTATTCCAGAGAATATGAAAGCTATTGCTGAACAGTATCACAATGAACTCATTGAGCACGTTGCTGAGACTGATGATGCACTTTTGGAGAAGTTCTTTGCTGGTGAGAAGTTCACTATTGAAGAAATCAAGAAAGGTATTCGTACTGCAACTCTTCAACTTAAGATTACCCCTGTTACTTGTGGTACATCATTCAAGAACAAAGGTGTTCAGAAGTTGCTAGATGCTATCGTTGATTATTTGCCATCACCAATCGATGTCCCTCATATCAAAGGAATTATTCCTCACACAGAGAAGGAAGAAGAGAGAGAGTCAAGCGATGCAGCACCTTTTGCAGGACTTGCATTCAAAGTTGCTACTGACCCATATGTTGGTAGAATCACATACTTCCGTGTATACAGTGGTAAGCTTGTTGCTGGTACTTATGTATACAACTCAACTAAGGATTGCAAAGAGCGTATCGGAAGATTGCTCAAGATGCACGCCAATCACCGTGAAGATGTTCAAGAATTGTATGCTGGTGATATTGCAGCTATTGTTGGTCTTAAAGATACAACAACAGGTGATACACTATGTGATGCAAACAAACCAATTGTCCTAGAGAAGATGGAGTTCCCTGAGCCAGTTATCAAAGTAGCCATCGAACCTACAACCAAACAAGGTCAAGAGAAGATGGTATTAGCACTTGTTAAGCTTGCTGAAGAGGATCCAACATTCAAGACATACACAGACCAAGAGACTGGTCAAACAATAATCGCAGGAATGGGCGAACTCCACCTAGAGATTATCGTAGATAGATTAAGAAGAGAGTTCAAAGTAGAGGCCAATGTTGGTCAACCACAAGTATCATACAGAGAGACTATCCGTAAAGCTGTTAGAGCTGAAGGTAAGTATATCCGTCAGTCTGGTGGTAAAGGTCAATATGGACACTGCGTTATTGAGATGGAGCCACTCGAGCCTGGTAAGGGTTATGAGTTCGTCGATAAGACTGTTGGTGGATCTATTCCAAAAGAGTATATTCAGCCAGTTAATAACGGTATACAAGAGGCTAAACAAAATGGTGTTGTAGCTGGATACGAAACTGTTGACTTCAAGGTTACAGTCGTTGATGGTTCTTACCATGAAGTTGACTCTTCAGAAATGGCATTTAAGATCGCCGGTTCTATGGCGTTCAAAGAAGCTGCTAAGAAAGCCGATCCTGTACTTCTTGAGCCTATGATGAAAGTCCAAGTTGAGCTTCCTGACGATTACCTCGGCAACGTTATGGGTAACATCACAAGCAGACGTGGTATGTTGCAAGGAACAGAGAATATTGCTGGTGGTTCTACTATCATCAATGCAGAAGTTCCACTATCTGAGATGTTCGGATATGCTACAGACCTTCGTTCTTCTACTCAAGGAAGAGGAACATTCAATATGGAGTTCAGCCATTATGCTGAAGTTCCAAAGTTCATTTCTGACAAAATCGTTGGAGATAGAGCAAAAAAATAATAAAATAAGCATATTATTTCATTTGCTAAAAAAATATATTTGTGCTAATATTTCATTGTACAAATTAAAAATAATTTTTGTAGATATATTATAAAGGAGATTTACTATAATGGCTAAAGCAAAATTTGACAGATCTAAGCCACACGTCAACATTGGTACAATCGGCCACGTTGACCATGGTAAAACCACTTTGACAGCTGCTATCACTATGTATTCAGCTGCTAAGGGTTATGCAGAAAAAATGAGATATGAAGATATCGATAAAGCTCCAGAAGAGAAAGCAAGAGGTATCACTATCAACACAGCTCACGTTGAGTATCAGACAGCTAATCGTCACTATGCACACGTTGACTGTCCAGGACACGCAGACTACGTTAAGAACATGATCACAGGTGCAGCACAAATGGATGGAGCAATCCTTGTTGTTGCAGCAACTGATGGTCCAATGCCTCAGACAAGAGAGCATATCCTTCTTGCTCGTCAGGTTGGCGTTCCTTATATCGTTGTATTTATGAATAAGGTTGACCAAGTTGATGATCCAGAGCTTCTTGACCTTATTGAGATGGAGATTCGTGAGATCCTTAGCGAATACGGATTCCCAGGAGATGACACTCCAATTATCAGAGGTTCAGCTCTTAAAGCTCTTGAAGCAGCTCAAGCTGGCAAAGTTGATGATCCAGCATGTGCTTGCATCCAAGAACTTCTTGATGCAGTTGATTCATTCATCCCTGAGCCAAAGCGTGCTACAGACCAACCATTCTTGATGCCAGTTGAAGACGTATTCACAATCACTGGACGTGGAACAGTTGCTACTGGTAGAGTAGAGCGTGGTGCAATTAAGATTGGTGATGTTGTTGATATCATCGGTATGGGTTCTAAGAAGAACACAGTTATTACAGGTGTTGAGATGTTCAGAAAACTTCTTGACCAAGCTCAAGCAGGTGATAACGTAGGTTTGCTTCTTCGTGGTATCCAACGTAACGAAATTGAGAGAGGACAAGTTCTTGCTAAACCAGGTTCTATCCATCCTCATACTAAGTATACTGCACAAGTATACGTATTGAAGAAAGAAGAAGGTGGTCGTCATACTCCATTCTTTAACGGATATCGTCCACAATTCTACTTCCGTACAACAGATGTTACTGGTTCTATCGAACTTCCAAAGGGCGTAGAAATGGTAATGCCTGGTGATAACGTTAGCATGACTATCTCACTTATCACTCCAATAGCTATCGAAGAAGGTCTTAGATTTGCTATTCGTGAAGGTGGCAGAACAGTTGGTTCTGGTGTCGTTGCTTCAATCATCGAATAATTTTGACATCAAAAAGAGTGCTTTATATAAGTACTCTTTTTTATTGCCATTATAGTATGTTCAGTCGCCTATACAATTCCGACGCAATGGAACTTAGTTGGAATTAAAGATGTATTATTAGTTTTGTATAACAATAGACTAATTACTAAATATTTGATAAACTATTATCATAGAGGTGTTATATGAAGAGAGTTGCATTGGTCACGGGTGCTAGTCGTGGCATAGGTAGAGAGATAGCTATTGAATTTGCGCGGGGGGGGGTAGACCTTGTTGTCAACTATAACCACAGTCAAGACAAAGCTATAGAACTAAAGAATTACATCGAAAAGACCTTTGGTACAAAAGTAGTTTGTTGTCAAGCAGATGTATCAAAGCAACCTGATATAGATAAGTTGGTTGATTGTGCTATGAAAGAATACGGTAAGATTGACATACTTATCAATAATGCTGGCATCGTGTATGACAGAGAATTCGAAGATATCAAGAGGGAAGAGGCAGAACAGATATTTAGAGTCAATATGCTTGCACCATTATTCTTGAGTCAGAAGATTGCTCCTATTATGCTAAAGAATGGTTATGGTAAGATTGTTAATATGTCATCGACTTCGGGACTTAGAGATTTCAATCCAGGGACAGCTGATTATGCGATGAGCAAAGCCGCACTTATCTCTTTGACAAAAGATTTGTCTATGAAATATGGCAAGGTCATCAATGTCAATGCTGTTGCTCCTGGTTGGGTAGACACAGATATGAACAAAGACTTGCCAAAGGACTATATTGAAGAAGAGATGAAGAAGTATCACAAGAATAGACTTGCTACGCCAAACGAAGTGGCGCAGGCTGTGGTATTCCTTGCTAGTGATAAGGCTAGTTACATAACAGGCGAAGTTCTCATTGTTGATGGAGGACATTGTTAAATAGGGAGTGTATAATGAAGTATCCAAATAATGATTTGTGGAGCGTAAGACAAATAGAATATCTATATGATGCGCTCAATGGTTATGATAATAAAGAATGTGATTATTTCACTACCAAAGAGGTGACAACTACTATCGAAGGAATAGCCACATACAGATATAAGGGGGTTATTGTGTTCTTTGGTCAAGATAGAACAATAATGCTTGAATATGGCGATGAGTATGGCTTGGATAAAAGCACAGTACTTAAAGTTCTTGCCGAAAAGAATATTAAATGTAATCTTAGATAAAAAACAGGCATATATTTGCCTGCTTTTTTATTATTTATCTTCCACAGCCAGAGCCATTACAACCAATAGGATATGAGTTGCAACAACAGCCACTGCTACCAAAGTTGTTTTGACCATTAAGTGCCAAAAGGAGTAGTAGTAAAAAATTGCTGTTTGTGTTGAGGTCAGTATCTGTGGCACTAGTGAATATTGATATCAAAAGTATCAATATTATGTACAAAGTATTATTCATTTTACCTCCTTTGCGATAAAAAATCCAACTTTAAGTGTTTTTTTTGATAAGTTCGACATATCGACTATTTGACCATTTGACAAGATTGGGGGTAAAATCTTTGTAGACAACAAATATAGTCTTGGGGGTAATATATGTCTAGTTATGTGAGTCTTGATAGTAATGCACTTAAAAGTTTGGAGTATTATATGCCAGAGAATAACGTTTTGCAACAAATGGCAGAGTTTTTTAGTGTTTTTTCGGACTCAACGAGGCTCAAAATCCTATCAGCACTTAGTATCAATGAGATGTGTGTAAGCGATATATCAACGAGTCTAGGTATCAACCAGACAACTGTGAGTCATCAACTCAAACTTCTCAAAAGCAATGGTGCAGTCAAAGACAAACGTGATGGCAAAGTGATATATTATAGTATCTCAAACGATAGAATAAATGACATTATGTTAAGTGGTGTAGATCATATTATGCCATAGTCTATCTAGTTCAAAAAGAGTAAACAGTATTTCTGACAACAAAATAAAGAACCTTCACGTTATGATGAAGGTTCTTTTGATTTTTGTTCAATTTATATAAGACCAACTTTGGAATAGACGTCTTTGAGCTTGGTCAAAGCGATTTGTCTTGCCTTTTCTGCACCAAGTTTAGCTATCTTATCAAGATAAGGTCTATCTTGTTGTAAGGCTAGAAGCTTCTCTCTAACAGGTGTCAAGACTTCAACAACTGCCTCAGCTGTCTCAGATTTGAGAGCCCCATATCCACATCCGGAGAAGTGTTGCTCAGCTTCTTGTACTGTGCATTTCTTCATAGCAGAATATATTGTAAGTAGGTTAGATACACCAGGTTTGTTGTCAGGGTCGTACTTGATGCAATTCTCACTATCAGTAACTGCACGCTTAAGCTTGCGTCTTATAGTGTCTGCGTCATCTTCGATATATATGACATCATTATCATTGTCGCCTGACTTTGCCATCTTCTTAGTTGGGTCAAGCAAGCCCATTATTTTCGCTCCACTAGTAGGCATTATTCCTTCTGGGATTGTAAATGTCTTACCATACTTGAAGTTAAATCTTGTTGCTATATCTCTACATATCTCAACGTGTTGCATCTGATCTTTGCCAACAGGAACATAATCTGCATCGTATAGAAGTATATCTGCTGCCATAAGCATAGGGTATGTGAATAATCCTACGCTGATCTTATCATTATTCTTGGCTTTTGCGTCCTTGAACTGTGTCATACGTGATGCTTCACCAAAATACGTGTTACAACTCATTATCCAGCCAAGTTCGGCATGCTCTTTGACATGGGATTGCATATAGATTATTGATTTGTTTGGGTCCAATCCAAATGCTAAGAAAGTAGCAAGTTGGGCATAACTATTATCAGTAAGTTCTTTTGGATCCATATCTATAGTAAGAGAGTGAAGGTCTGCTACTGCAAATATGCAATTGTATTCTTCTTGCATAGATTGCCACATCTTGATAGCTCCAATGTAGTTGCCGATTGTAAGTTTGCCAGTAGGTTTGGTGGCGCTATAAAGTGTTTTTTTCATTTCCTTTTCTCCTTTTTGATAAGTTTAACAGTCATATTGTAGCAAATCTGACTGCAAAAAGCCAACATTTTGTTGATATAAATATATTAAATTTGCAATATCATAAAAAAAGAGACTATAATAAGTCTCTTTCTAACAAATCACATCAGGATTATCTTTGAGATATTCTTCCAAGTCATTGCCTTCATCTATCACTTCTTGGAGAATCTTATCTAGATACTCTGTGTCGTGGAACAAAAGAGTATGATTAAGATTGATCACTTCACTTATCTCACTCATTGGTATGCCTTTGTATACTAACAAGTTAAGATTGTCAATGATTTCTTGTTTGTCAAACATAGCTATATTATCGTTATCATTGATAATACTTGCTATTTCTTCTTGAGAGAAGTTAAACTTCTTCAAAACCTTTGATATCTCATTATTATTCATCATCGCCACCTTCTGTTGAGTCTTTTGATTGAATAGTTGGAGCACCGTCATATGCTTGAGTCTTAGATTCTGGTCTTACAACAGCAGAAACTTCTGATTCTGTGAGTTCGCATGGCTTGAATCCGTATGTTGAGCATCTGTCGTTGTATGTCTGTTGAATATCAAGTACTATGTCCTCGGTTACAGGATATATCTCTGGTAATCTCTCTACATCAACATTCATATTCTTTGCGAATGCGTTGCTGTTCATATTGAGTTTATTAAATCTTGGATTGACAGGCTCATGGTCTTTGATAAGTTCTGCTCTAGCATAAGTAGTAGGGAAGCTATTGATAAGCACGCCCTTATTAGATAGTGGTATGCCGTTGATTATTGCATACATAAGTTTGATTTTGACAGTTGAACGTTGTGCTGTGATAACAAATGGATTGGCTGATATAAATGAATCGCTGAGTCCCATCTCTCTCAAGTTGTTAACTGCACTCAAAAATCCCTCTTCTGACAAATGGCATATTCTTGAGTTGCTAAATATTTTGTATTGAGCAATCTCATGAGGACATCCAAGAGTCTTTTCGTATAAATCTACAATGGCGAATAAATCACTTCTGTCAGTGGAAACTTTTCTTATATTACGCAATAAGAAGTCTTTTGCTCGTTCATCGTTGCAATCAAAACATTTTTTGACATCCTCACAGGTATCAACAATAATGTTCGATGTACTTGTAATAAGTGCATTATTATTCTTAGCAAGTTGTATGGCTTTGGCTCTCGTGCAACCAAAGAAGTCTTGTATAAAATCTAACTTTCTTTCGCAATTTGCAGGAGATATCTTAAGATATGAAGAGTTTATCTTCTTCTGCATCTCTTTGTCAGTATATCCAAATAACTGTTGATAATATTCGTTTGCATGTCTTTCTTTCAACAATGATTCTCGCTCGGCTTTGATTCTTGCTTTACGATCGAGTTCGCTTTCACCTTCAATGATTGGTTTCATATCGCTTTTGCCCCCAAAAAATAATTACTTCTACAGTTTAGCATAATAATAAAAATAGTCAAGGGTAAAAATCAATTTGACTATTGACAAGCAGATTTATTTTGCTATAATTGAACTTATCTTAGATAAACATATGGGAGAGAACAATAATGATGAATAATAGACTTAGTGACCAACAAATTAGAGCATTGAAATCAAAGTTTTATATAGATTTGGGACTTGGAAAGTTAAGTACTCTTAGTGGAGAAGGCTTTGATTTTAGTTTAAGAAATCAAGCTTTGACTTTTGTTAGCCAATGTGTTAGCAAAATTAGTGCTTACAAACAAGGACAATGGATAGCAAAAGATATGTTTGTAAAAAAATTGTGCGATATTGCAAACGATCCAGAGTATTATTACTACAGCAAGGATATGCTAACATATTTCGTAAGGCAATGCGACAAAAAGGATGTCCAATTACAAAAATGGCAAGTCCGAGATATCAAAGAAGCTCAACTCAACTGGGGTATCGTAGCTTGTGAAAAATATGAAGGATCAAATTTGCCATTAGTATATAATTGGAGCGTTATGCCACTTGCAGAATTGCTTAGATATTCTGAAAAACATTTTTCTACCCAAGATGTTAACGGTATGTTTGGTAGCATTTGCGAAGAGATAGATGATATCAGGCAAGATGGAGACTTATTCTTCGATACATACGACAGAGTCGTTGAGATGGAAGAAGATGGTAAGTTGACTGGTGTTAAGTATATAGGTGCCAATCTTGATTCAGATAAGGCCCCAGCTCATTCACTAGTAGATCAAGATACTGTTATTGATACAAAGCCAACTGGACAAGGTGATGACGATGAATAAAAACTAGCTTATTGCTAGTTTTTTCTTTTGTGCAAATTTATTATTGATATCGTCGCTATATTATGATATAATATACTTAACAAAATAGTGGGGGATACTAATGAAGGATTTACTATATGAGTTATTAAAGAATTCTACAACATATATAGGTAGTACTGGAGATGCTTCTCGTAGAGGGAGAACCGTCGCTACAACAATTGGAGCTCTTGACGGCAAAATGAATAAGTATAAAGGCGACGTGAACGCTATTAGGAATAGATATAGACAACTAATAGATATAGCGAATAGCGCAACAAACCTAGAGGTTTCTACAAGACGTGGTGCTGATATTAGCGTTGGTACGATTGTATTCAAAGGTGTTGAACAGAAGATTCAGTTTGAGCTTGGAGCTGGCAAGTGCATTTTTACAGTAACTAATTATAACGATAGGATAAGAACTGAAGTTGGTATAGAACGTGTTGGTAAAAAGGATGCATATAAGTGTCATTACACGCGTGTTGAGATGAAAGAAGATAGTTACAAACCATTCACAAAACAAATAATTGATGATGTTAAAGAATATCGTGAATACGATGAGTTCTATGATGTTGTAAATGGTGAGATGAAGAAAGTATTGCAAAGAGAAGTTTATGCAACAGAAGGGAGTACTGGCGAACCGTATTATTCTTTTCAAACTAATATTCTTGTTGATGGCAAAACGTATGGAATTGAACAGAAACCAGATTGGATGATAATGAGAAACGACCAAGATGGCAAATGGTATAGGGACATAGAATTATTCAAGAAACCAGATACCTCTTTTAGAAGATGTGAAAAAGTGATTGACGATAGGTTTGAGACGGGTATATTTATTGATTCTAAAGCTGCTTATTACAATCTTGAGGTGCCTCAGACTCCTATACTTAATAGGCACAATCAAACCCAAACACAGGGTGGTGGACAAGGAACTGTATAATAAAGATAATTCGCTATTTGTTAGCGAATTATTTTTTTGACTTATATAACAAATTTATTGCTAAATACAAATGATTTTGTTAAACTACTATTAGAATACTCAAAGAGGAGAGAATTATGTGGTCAGATGATTTCGATGTAAGATTCTGCAATCCTTTTGACAAAAAAGAGAAGAATAGTTATTATATCAAGCTAGAACATCTTGGTAGATATATTTATGCAAGAGATAGAATGAAGTATAATGGCTACAAATCTGTACTTGATATAGACTGTGGTAGTGGATATGGTAGCGTTATCATGGCTCAAGATGGAGCAGAAGTCGATGGAGTCAATTATGACAAGAATATTCATAAGAAAGCTCTTGCTTGTGCCAAAGAATCCAATCTTAATAATGTTCACATATACTTTGGAGATGAATTTGAACAGATATGTAAGAACAAGAAGTATGATATGATAGTGTGTTTTGAGACCCTTGCTCTTGTCAAGAATCCACAAGACATGTTAGCTAAGATTAAGTCTATGCTCAAACCTAATGGTATGCTTATTGTGTCTGTTCCTAATAAGAAATTTGAGCCTATTTCTCCAGACGGCAAGATATTTGCTAATGGACATATAAACGTGTATACTCCAACGAAGATAAAGAATATGCTTGAGAAAGTTGGATTCTGTAAGTTTGTTCAACTTGGACAGCCTTATTCTAATACATTCCTCAATGAAGAATATTTCATTATTAACAAATACGAGATGAGTGAACTTGAAGTAAAGAAGTTCTATAATCAGAATCCTGAGGCATTGGTGTATTTTGCAAGACTAATGGCTTATCCTGTTAAGAAAAATCTCGAAGACAGTTATTCTATAATATATGTGTGTGGAGATTCATTATCATTCGCACCGAACATTCTTAAATAATATGATCAAAGATAAGTTACTATCATTGCCACAAACAAGTGGTGTATATATTATGAAGGACTCGCAAGGGTCCATCATTTATATTGGCAAAGCAAAGAATCTAAAAAAACGTGTTAGCCAGTATTTTATGAACAAAAAGCTACCAATCAAAGTAGCAAGTATGGTAGAGAATATTGCTGACTTTGAATACATTCTCACGCCTTCCGAATTAGACGCATTTATGTTAGAGTCCAATCTTGTTAGAAAACATCAGCCATATTATAATATTTTGCTCAAAGATGACAAAGCTTTTCCTTATATCAAGATTGATCTTACAAAAGACTTTCCAAGGCCAGAGATTACGCGAAGGATCACTGACAAGAAATCAAAATACTTTGGACCGTATTTTAATGGCATAAGAGCAAATGACTTGATGAAAATTATCAACAATAATTTTCTTATTCGCAAATGTGCCAATCTTCACAAAAATGCTAGTAGAGAGTGCCTCAATTATCATCTTGGTTTGTGTTCGGCTCCATGTACCAACAAAGTTAGCAAAGAAGACTATCGAAAGATTATTAGTAGTGTTATAGATTTTCTTAAAGGTAATGACAATATTGAAGATAGACTAAAATGTAAGATGGACGAGTGTGCTAAGGTCCAAAACTATGAGAGAGCATTAGAACTTCGAGATTGTATTGCTATGTTAAGTAAAATGAAAGAGCGCGCTATTGATCGCCTACCTAAGACCGTGGATATTGATGCTTGGGGCTGGGCAAGTGCAGATATTGGTTGCGCTACCTTACTTGTAATACGAGCTGGCAAGATGATTGGTATAAGGCGATTTGAGATATCAAGCGTAGACGGATTCGATTCTAGCCTCATAATGCAGTATTATTCGGACAATATTCCTCCATCGTGTATTTTATTGCCAATGGAGATAGAAAGCCAAGAAACCCTTGCTGAGGCTATTAAACGCGACAAAAAGGTGGAAATCAAAGTCCCAACACGTGGGGTTAATAAAAAACTTGTATTGCAGGCTGTTGATAACGCATTGGAGTATGTATCAAAAGTAGGTTCTAAGGAGAAAAAAATACAGTCAGCTCTTGCTGATCTTAAAGATAAACTTCATCTATCAAGACTACCATACAGAATAGAGTGTTATGACATATCTCACATCTCAGGTGTTGACAAAGTCGCAAGTATGGTGGTAAGTATTGATGGAGAGAAGGCAACAAAGTATTATAGAAAGTTCAAGATAAAGACAGTAGAAGGTGTTGATGACTTTGCTAGTCTAGATGAAGCGATATCAAGAAGATTACAAAGGATTGGCACAGAAGATATAAGCTTCGGCGTAGTTCCTGACCTTATTGTTATTGATGGTGGTAAAGGACAGTTGTCCACATGTCAGGAGATGATAACATCAAGAGGTATTGATGTTGTGAGTTTAGCTAAGCGTGAAGAAGAGGTCTTCACGACTTGGAGTAATGAGCCAGTTATCATCAGTAAGAGGAGTCCAACACTTCATATCTTGCAGAATATCAGAGATGAGGCGCATAGATTCGCAATCACATTCCACAGGAGTCTAAGATCAAAGAGACAGACCAAGAGCGCTCTAGATGAGATAGAAGGGCTTGGACCTGTCAAGAAGAAGGCTCTTATGGATAAGTTTGGGACGGTATCGGCAATAAAAACAGCTAATGTTGCAGATCTTGTAATGGTCAAGGGGATTGATGAGAGTCTAGCCGAGCGAATATTCAAAAAGTTTAATTAAACAAAATGCTTCTTGCATAAGATTATGTAAGGGCATTTTTTTATTGCTCAATAAGTCAAGGGAAAGGTCTATGGGATTAAAAAAACTTCATTTTGTCAGAATAGGATTGGTGATGGCTCTCGTTGTATTTGTAGTAATGGCAACGCCATTTGTTATATCGTATTCGGTGCAAACTTCTAGAAAGACTCAAGACATATCAAGACGGTTACTTACTCTATGGCATATAGAAACATTTGAGGGTGGAGTCAAGAGCCGTATTAGTTATCTAGAAAGGCAGACTATTAATTTTGAAAAACAGAATAAAGGAATATTATTCTATGTCAACAAGTTGACAGGAGAACAGGCGATTGCCAAACTTAGTAGTGGAGAAAGACCTGATCTTATATCCTTCGGGTACGGAGTTGGGACTCAATTACAGCCATATATAAGCGCTAGCTTTGACAATATTGATATGGATAATAAAATCCTTGATTGTGGCAGACTTGGAGAGGAAATCCTAGCGGTCCCATATATGCTTGGAGGATATGTTAAGTTATCTAGCAAGGTGTCGGTTCCTATGGTAAGCAATGTTTGTCCTAGTCAACTTGCAATTGATGCAAAGCGTGAAGACAAGAGCCCATATGAGTTGTACACAAGCTTTGTCAAAAGGCAGATAGATAGCTTTGTTGGTACACAAAGAGATCTTGCTAGGATCAACAATCGTGTGCTAAGAGGTTCGATGAATAGTTGTGAGTATGAGTATTGTGAGGAATATTCTGACCTTATTCAATTCTTTGCTATTACAAGTGAATGTGAGTCAAACATTGAATTGTCTAAGCATTTTGTTAGATATGTTGTAGCCGAGCCTTCACAAAGGAATCTATCCGACATAGGTATGTATTCTGTTAACTGTTACCCGATATATACGGAGGCTCCTTTTAGCGATATGGAGAAAGCAATTCACAATACCAAAGTATTTGCTAACGCATTCGATGGGGTGACGTTATGACGATAGAAGAAATATACTCGTTACTATCAGGCAAACTTACTTGCAAAGTGTACATAGACAAACTCTCAAAGCATACGTCTATCAAAGTTGGTGGCAAAGCCATCATTGTAGAGCCAGCGTCTATAGAGCAGATAAGTTTTGTGATAAAACTATTGGTGGAGAATGGTATTGAATACTATGTACTTGGTAATGGTACCAATATACTTGCAAGCGACCGAGACTGCAAGTATGTTATGATAAAAATTGCCAATAATCTATCCAACATTATTGTTGATGGGGACTTGTTGATATGTGAAGCTGGTGCTAGTCTCCACAAAGTTATTGGGCGAGCAAAAGTTCTTATGTTAGGTGGTATGGAAGCATTGTTCGGGATACCTGGGACTTTGGGTGGAGCTGTGACTATGAATGCCGGGTGTTATAATAGAGAGATCAAAGACTATGTTAAGTGGGTAGAGTATATAGATGAGGGCATAGTCCAAAGAAGACAATCGGCAGAATTAGGGTTTGGATATAGAAAAAGTATCTTTATAGGCAAAAAATATATTATCACAAGAGTATGCTTGAAGTTGCAACCAAAAGAACCTAGTGATATAATACAAGAATGTAGAGAATATATGGCAAGAAGGCGACATTCTCAGCCATTGGACCAACCAAGTGCTGGAAGTGTATTCCGCAGAGCAGGTGATATCCCTACTCCTATATTGATAGAGAAGGCTTGTTTGAAAGGCTTAAGTATAGGGCAAGCAGAGTGTTCGACCAAACATTGTGGGTTCATTGTCAACAAAGGACAGGCAGCTTTTTGCGATATTGTTGAACTAATTGGGTTAATTCAAAAGACAGTTGAAGAATTATTTGATATACTACTAGATATAGAGATTATTATTCTGGGAGAAGATGATGAAATTACTTGCCGATTACCACACTCATACCATCAATAGCAAACGTAGAGGCTTTTGTTACTATCATGGCAAGAGTACACTTGAAGAGAATGTCAAGAAGGCATACGAACTTGGACTCAAAGAGATAGCTATCACTGATCATGGGTTCAATCACAAGGTATATTGCACATATAGAGACAAGATGCCTGCACTCAAAGCAGAATGCAATAGATTGTCTCAGAAGTATGGAGTCAATGTTCTTCTTGGGGTAGAATCCAATATTATATCAATGAATGGCGATATTGATATCATACCTAGCGACTACGAAGTATTAGATATAGTATTGTGTGGATTCCATGACCTTGCAAGAGCCAAGTCGATCAAGGACCACTTTGCACTTATGACTAGCAATAGGATAAGGAATATCTTTGGCAGTAAGAAGAATATTGAACGCAATACCCAAGCGTATATCAAGGCTATTGAGAACAATAATATTGATATCTTTACACACCTACACAAAGGACCTAAGGTTGATTTTGTTCGAGTAGCCCAAGTTGCTGCAAAGAAAGGTACTCTTATAGAGCTCAACTCTAAGAGTTATAACTTCAGTGACCAAGATCTGCTTGATATGGCTCAGACTGGGGTGAAGTTCGTGATTGATTCTGATGCCCATAGAGCAGACAGAGTTGGAGATAGTGCTAAGTTGTTAGATAAGATAACAGAGTTGGGCATAGCGGGCAGTGTAATGAATGTCGACCAGTTACCACAGTTTATAAATTATAAAAGAAAGAATACACAGAAGAAGGATAAGTAAGATATGTCATTTGCCTCAGATGCAAAGAATGAAGTAGTTAATATACTTTGTGAGAATGAATGCTGTAAGTTGGCTCAACTTTCGGCTATTATTCATTCTGCTGGAGAGTTTGTTATTGGCAATGGCGAGTATTTTATTCAGATCAAAACTGATATCCAGAAGATATATGACATAGTCAATGATACCCTTAGCAGATTGTACGGAGAGTATGCAGAGATTACTCTTGATGAAGATGTCAATATCAACAAATCTGTAAGGTACTTGATAAGTATTCCTGCTAGTGTGAGCAAGCAACTTATGTTTGATTGTGGATTGGCTAGGATCAATAGCGAAGGAGTTTTTGAACTCGTTCAAGGTATTGATGAGCATATCATTGAGAGTGATTGTTGTGCCAAAGCTTATATCAAAGGCGTGTTCATCACTAGTATGACAGCCAATATCGTTATCAATAGCGATATGATGGACCAAAGCAGAGTATTCAGTGGCTATCATATAGAGTTTGTGCTTAATAACGAGATCTTTGCAGATGACTTCTCAAGTCTATTGTTCAGCCAAGGTATCAGTAGCAAGAAGAACAAACGTAAGAATGTGATTGTATTATATATCAAAGAATCAGAGCAGGTTAGTGACCTTCTAGCATCAGTAGGAGCATTTAAGAGTGTGCTCAAACTTCAGAATGAGGTAACACTAAGAGAAGTTCGCAATCTTGTCAATAGACAGAATAATTGCATCAATGCTAATATTACTAAGACAGTTAATGCTAGTGTAAGGCAACTAGAAGCTATACAGAAGATTGAAAGAACCATAGGCATAGAGACCCTTCCTGACAGTTTGCAAGAATTGTGCCTTGTAAGACTTGCCAATCCGGAAGAGACGCTTGAGAGTCTTACTAAACTTGTCTCTACTCCTATAACAAAAAGTGGTATTAACCACAAGTTTCGCAAACTTATCAAAATTGCAGATAATATACTATCCGAGGAAGAATAATGAAGAACTTTGTGCACTTACACGTACATACAGAATATAGTTTGCTTGATGGTGCAGCAAGAATCAAGAAGCTTGTTGAAGTCGTCAAAGAGAATGGTGGCAATGCTGTTGCTATTACTGATCACGGCAATATGGCAGGCGCCCTTGCATTCTTTGCTGAATGTTATCGTAACGGCATCAAGCCTATTATTGGATGTGAGTTCTATGTAGCACATGATAGGTTCTATAAGCAAGGCAAAGCCGATGTTGGACACTTGATACTTCTTGCCAAGAACAATACAGGATATCAGAATCTTCTCAAGCTCAATGGTATCGCAGCCAAAGAAGGATTTTATTACAAACCTCGTATAGACTATACAGTATTGGAGAAATATTCCGAGGGGCTTATTTGTATGTCTGCATGTCTTGCTGGACATATTCCACAATTATTGCTTTCTCGTAGATATGATGAAGCAGAAGCACTTGCTATCAAACTTCGAGATATGTTCGCTCCAGGTGACTTCTACATAGAGTTGCAGAATCATGGATTGCAAGAACAGATTGAGATACTTGAACCGCTTAACGAACTTGCCAAGAAGATAGGGGTTAAGACAGTAGCGACCAATGACGCTCACTATATATACAAAGAAGATGCAGAGATGCAAGATGTCCTTATGTGTGTACAGATGGGCAAGTTTTTGGATGACCCAGATAGACTTAAGTTCTCGACAAATGAGTTCTATGTCAAGACAAGAGAAGAGATGGAACAAATGCTTGGTGCATATCCAGAGGCATTGGATACTACTATGGAGATTGCTGAGAAGTGCAATATCACCATCAAGACCAAGAGCCACAAGGATCTAGATGTGAAGGGATTGTTGCCACCGAATTGTACACTTAGAGATAATGAGAACTTTATCCCAAAATATATCCCAGAAGATGGCTCAACTCCATATGAGTTTTTGAAAAAACTATGTGAAGATGGGTTGAAGAAGAAGTACAAAGTCATCACTCCAGAGATAAGGGCAAGGGCTGATGAAGAGTTGGCTCTTATCAAAGAGCAGGGCTTCGTTGAATACTTCCTTGTTGTATGGGATTATATCAACTTCGCCAAACAGAATAATATCCCAGTAGGTCCAGGCAGAGGATCTGGAGCAGGTAGTATAGTTGCATATACCTCAGGTATAACCAATGTTGACCCTATCAAGTATGACCTACTTTTTGAGAGATTTATACATAGAGAAAGGGTATCAATGCCCGACTTTGACGTTGACTTCTGTTATGATAGACGTAACGAAGTCATCGAGTATGCAAAACGTAAGTATAACCCAGAGAATGTATCCTATATCGGTACATTCGGTACAATGGCTGCCAAGAATGCTATAAGAGATGTTGGTAGGGTATTGCGTATACCATTGACTGATGTCAATAAAATATGCAAAGAGATTCCAGCCAAACTTCCTGATGGTATTAAGAAACCACCAGTACTCAAGTACTACTTTGGTACAACTAAGAAAGAAGAGAATGAGAAGTATATCATTCCAACTCTCAGACAATATTATGATGAAGATGACAATATCCAAAAAATGATTGATATGAGTATCAAGCTTGAGGGTATGCCAAGACAGACTTCAACACACGCTTGTGGAATACTTATCGCACCAGAGCCTGTAGACAATTTCGTACCACAAGCTCGTAATGGAGATGAGATAGCAACACAATACAGTATGATAGAGCTTGAAGACCTTGGACTTCTTAAGATGGACTTCCTTGGGCTCAGAACGTTGACTGATATTGATAAGGCATTGAAGTACGTCAAAGCCAATCACAATGTGGATATAGACTTCTATGATATGGAATATGATGATAAGAACGTATATGATCTTATCGGTACAGGTAACACTGTTACCATATTCCAATTAGAAAGTGCAGGATTCCAACGCTTTATGCGTAACCTCAAACCAACGTGTCTTGAAGATATCATAGCAGGTATATCTTTGTATAGGCCAGGACCTATGCAGTATATTGATGATTATGTTAAGAACAAACACAATCCAGAAGGTATAGTATATGACCATGAATGTCTAGAACCAATACTTAAACCTACTTATGGTATCATTGTATACCAAGAGCAAGTTATGAAGATAGTACAGGTTATGGCAGGATATACTCTAGGACAGGCCGACAATGTACGTCGTATCATGGGTAAGAAAAAAGTTGAGAAGATGGCGGCGGAAAGAGAGAAGTTTATCAACGGCTGGGTAGATCCAAAGGGAGAGAAGAGTATTCCTGGTGCAATTGCCAAAGGTATCCCAGAAGAAGTTGCACGTAAGGTCTTCGCAGACATGGAGAACTTTGCAAAATATGCGTTCAACAAATCTCATGCTGCAGCATATGCATATCTTGCGTATCAGACAGCGTATCTCAAATGTTATTATCCAATTGAGTTCTTGGCAGCTGTACTTAACAATAGAATAAGCAGTTCTGATGAAGTCAAACATTATGTTATGTATGCAAAAGAGCAGAAGTATGAAGTTTTGCCACCAGATATCAACCTCAGCCAAACTTACTTTGTAGCACAAGACGGCAAGTTGAGATTTGGACTAGCTGCACTCAAAAATGTTGGTACAGCAGTAGTTGATACTATTATTGAAGAACGCAATAAGAACGGTCCATATAAGGACTTGTATGATTTTGTTAACAGATTAGATAGTGGCGCTATCAACAAGCGTTGTATCGAGAGTATGATCCTTAGTGGAGCATTCGATTGTTTTGGTAAGTATCGTTCTCAACAAATGGCAGTATATGAGTCTGTTATCGAAAGAATAAGTAGAGATAAGAAGAATAGATCTTCTGGGCAATTCTCATTGTTTGATACTATTAGCAAAGTAGATGAGAACTTCAATAAGATTGATTATCCAGCTATTCCAGAGTATACCAATCATGCTAAGCTTAAGTTCGAGAAACAAGTTGTTGGTGTTTATATATCAGGGCATCCACTTGATAGCTTTATGGACAAGCTTTCTGACTTTACATTCAATTCATCGATGATAACACCAGTAGACAGTGAAGATGAAGGCATGGATGAAGAGATGGATATGTCTTTTGATAGTCAAATCAAGCAAGATATGGAAGTCACTTGTGGAGGTGTGCTTGTAGAAGTCAAGAAGTTGTTGACAAAGTCTGGTAACAAAGAGATGGCTGTGGGCAAACTTGAAGACTTGTACGGAACGATAGAGTTCATGATATTCCCAAATGTATATGAGAGATATAAGAAGATATTCCATGATGATATGCTACTCACAGTACACGGTAAGATATCAATAAGAGAGGGAGAGTCTCCAATAGTCATTGCAGATAAGATAACTGAATGGACAGAGAAAGAAGCTCCTGCTCCGGTTGTTGAAGTGAAGAAAGATGAGCACACAAAAACTTTGTATATCAAGTATGATACATCAGATAGTATGTTGCATCAGACGATGCTTACTATATTCAAAAATTATATTGGAGAGACACCAATAATTGTCAAGTGTAGTTCGACAGCAAAGGTCTTCAAACTCAATATTTGTGTCAATGTCAACAACTATCTACTCAACGAGTTGTATGGTGTACTCGGTGAAGAGAATGTTAAGTTCTTATAAGGAGAAAAAGTTATGAAAATCAACAAAATCGCAGTAATAACTAGTGGTGGAGATTGCCAAGGAATGAACGCATCCATCTACAACATTGTCAAGATGGCACAGTACCATGGCATTGAAGTTATTGGTTACATGGAAGGCTACAAAGGCATTATCAATAATAAGTTTGTTACGCTGGATTTGGACAAAGTTGCCAATATTTCTCACTTGGGTGGAACTATTATCAAGTCTTCTAGATGTATGGAGTTTTTTGAAGAAAAGTATCAACTTCAAGCTGTTGACAATCTCAAAAAAGAGAAAGTCAATGCACTTATTATCATTGGTGGAGATGGCTCATACAGAGGCTCGTTAGACTTAGTCAAACGAGGCGTCAAATGTATCAATCTTCCAGGGACAATTGACAATGATTTGTTCTATTCGGAGCTTTGTCTTGGATTTGATACAGCAGTTAACAATGCAGTTGTTGCAATCGAGTCATTAAAGCAAACACTTAGTTCGCACAATAGATGTGGAATAATTGAAGTAATGGGAAGAGACTGTGGAGATATTGCTCTTGAATGTGCAGCATCAACAAACAGCGACTTTGTTGTTCTCAAAGAGAAACCAACTACTAAGAAACAAATTGTTGATAAGGTAAAACAATGTATTGCCAAGGGTGTTGAGAGCCCTATCGTTATTATCGCTGAGAATATCTTTGATATCAATGAGTTGGCTAAGAAGATAGAAAAAGAAGCAAAGATCGAAACTAAGCCTTGTCAACTTGGTCGTATACAAAGAGGCGGTGCTCCATCAGTTAAGGATAGAATACTTGCTATGCAGATGGGCGTTAGGGCAGTTGAGTTGATACAAGATGGTATATTCAACAAAGCTATTGGTATTAAGAACAATCGCGTGTTTGAGATGCCTATCGACCAGGCTTTGGCTTGTCAATCAAACTTTGATTATAACCTCCTTGACTTGTTCCTCAAACTCAATGGCTAGGAGATAGGTATGACAATAAGAGAAGAAGACTTGGATTGTAATGGGTTGAAGATTCTACAAGACTCAGAGCTTTATTGCTTTACGAGCGATAGTGTGATATTGGCCAATTATGTCAAAGCAGGATCCAAAGATACTGTTGTAGATCTTTGTAGTGGAAGCGGTATTATCTCGCTATTATTAACTGCTAAGACAAAGGCAAAGAAGATTGTTGCAGTTGAATTGCAGGACAATATGGCAGAACTTGCCATGAAGAATGTCGAACTTAATGGGCTACAATCTCGTATTGATGTGAAGAATATTAGCCTTCAACAAGCCCCTGATGTCATTGGCAAAGAGTCTTGTTCGGTTGTGGTATGTAATCCTCCTTATACAAAAAATCCGTGTTATAAGAACGAAAGCGAAACAATATCAATAGCAAGACATGAGATTAAGATGACACTAGAAGAACTTGTATGTAGTGCAAGCAAGTTATTAAAGTTTGGAGGGAAGTTCTACTTCGTGCATAGGGCAGAAAGATTAAGTGAGATATTAGCACTGCTCACACAGTATAAGTTGCCAGCAAAAGAGGTTACTTTTATCTATCCCAAAGAGCATAGTGAAGCTTATCTTGTGATGATACAAGCATCCAAAGGTGGTAAGACAGAACTCAAAGTGCGTGAACCAATATATAACTAAATGAATATTCGCTGAACAAGTGAATATTTTTTTATAAAAAAATAGCAAGTTAATTCTTGCTATTATTATTCTGAGTATTTGTTGCATCTGTTGAAGCTGGTTTTTTCTTCTTGTGCTTTTTCTTTTTCTTCACAATATCGCTTGGTTGAGTAGTGCCTTGTGTAGGAGCTTGTGAAGGCTGTTTGTTAGGGTTCGGTTTCTGAACATTCTGATTAGGTACTGGTCTATCAAAACGTATATCTTTGAGAGGAAAGTCTTTGATAGAGAATATCTCATCAGTTGTCATTATCTTTACGGATACAATCTGCTTAAGTATATTCTGGTATACTACTGTGCCTTTGCCTTCAGGAGTTGATACTGTGCTATTGATCTTTGGCATCTTGGCAAGCACTTCTGCATAATATGGATTCTCATATTCTAGACAACACATAAGCCTTCCACACAATCCACTTATCTTGGCAGGGTTGAGTGATAAACTTTGGTTCTTTGCCATCTTGATTGATACTTTCTCAAAATCATTAAGAAAAGTACTGCAACAGCATGGTCTACCGCATATACCTATACCACCAACGGTTTTGGACTGGTCACGTATGCCTATTTGGCGAAGTTCAACCCTAGCTTTGAGTTTGATCGCAAGCTCTCTAACTAGGTCACGGAAGTCCACTCTATTGTCTGATACGAAGTTGATGATAACTTTGGAACCATCAAATACGTATTCGATATCGACAAGTTTCATATCAAGACCAAGTTTGGTTATCAATTCTTGTGTTGTGGTCATTGCGTCAGAAGATTTCTTAGTATTATTCTCATATTGAGTCTTATCTCTATCGGTTGCCTTACGAATAACAGGTTTGAGAGGTAATACAAGATTGGACTCATCTTGACTTGTCACTTCTGTCATAATAGTGCCATATTCTAGTCCACGATTTGTCTCAACTATTGCATTATCTCCGACGTGCAATTCTATATCTTTAGGATCGAAGGAATAAACCTTGGCTCCATTCTTGAACTTGATACCGATTACATTGTACTGCATTTTTTCTTTACCTCCAAGATTGACAAAAGCAAGTTGTCGGAAAGGGATGTAACAGAGCAGTTGCTTTTGAGTTGTTTTTTGATATAATAGATTTTTTTAATAATAAGGTCAATAGCAGTTGGAGAATAAGATTGTGCCAATTCTTTCAATGCTTTGAGTTTGGATTTGTTTGTTACTAAGTTATCTTTGAGCATAAGGATCATAAGTAGATCTTTGTGGTATTGTTCCATTACTTCTAAAACATCTTTAAAACTGTTCTTGTATTGAAGTAGGGAAGAAGAGTATGCAATAACAGTAGATGATGAATCAATATGAGTTAATACATTGAAGACGCAATCATTGATAGCAATAGCTTCGTTGTTTGTGAGTAAACTAAGTGCTGTAGTAAGACTGCCATCGCTTAGTTCTACGATGCTGTCTGCCTGAGATTGCTTGTTAGAATCGATGACAATATCTCGTATAATTGAATCATCCAATCTTGTAATATTTATCTTCCTGCATCTTGAAAATATAGTAGGCAATACTGTACTCTCATTATCTACCAAAAGTATGATATGTACAGAAGCCGGTGGTTCTTCTAGTATCTTCAACAGTTTGTTCTGAGAAGCAATGTTAGCAGAAGAGAAGTTGTTGATAACAAAGACCTTATCTGTGCTCTCCATAGGCACTAGATATGCATTGTCAATAAGGAAGTTGATATCTTCAACTAAGACATTGTCAGTTGCTGGCAATAATATCATATCTGGATGGCTGTGAAGGGCAATCTTCTTGCATGTATTACATACAGTGCAATCGTGCTTTGGACATAGTAAAAGTGCAGAAATAAGATCTGCCCAACTATTCATAAGCATATTGTCATAGCCCACAAGCATATATGCGTGAGTGGGAGATGAAATAATCTCTTTGGATAAAGTTGAATATTGTGATGTACGTCTAATGTAATTATTTATGTCCAACACGTTATCTCCTAATAGCAATATTCTATCATAATTGCTTGGATTCGCCAACAATTTTTTTGGACAAATACGTTTTATAATCAAATATGTTCCTTTTGCGACAAAAAAGCAAGACCATATGTCTTGCTTAGAATAATAATATTAAGTTGTAAAAAAGTTATTAAGCATGAATATCAAGAATCTTGAACTTCATAGTAGAGCCAGTCTCTGGTATTAGTACTTCAACAATTTCACCCTTCTTCTTTCCTATGAGGGCTTTTCCTACTGGACTGTTGTTACTAATAAGTCCTTTTGTTGGATCGCTTTCGGTAGAACCAGTTATCTGATACTCCAACTCTTCATCGAATTCGATATCATAGAGTTTGACATGACAACCTACAACGACCTTGCCTGTATCTATTCTGCTTTTATTAATAATTTTACCAAAGCGAAGTTTTGCTTCAATCTCGGTTATTTCTGCTTCAATCTGAGCTTGCTCTTCTTTTGCTGCATCATATTCAGCATTCTCGCTCAGGTCTCCGAATTCACGCGCGATTCCAATTTTCTTTGCAACTTCCTCTCTAGCTTGTGACTTAAGATACATAAGTCTAGATTCTAGTGCCTTGTAGCCGTCCTTTGTCAAGTATATTTCTTCCATGTTTCTGCCCTCCTTTTATGCAAAAAAATGACCATGTTTTTGGAAGTCTTAATTGTCTAGCATTAGCAATCAAAACAGTAGTCAATGGATATCAAAAATCAAAGTTAATAATTCTTCTTTTGTTTTTGATACACTGCATTATATACTTTAATTAAGATTGTGTCAACATTTTTTGTATATTTTGTAGGTTGGTACCAATCAGGGCATATATGCAGGTCGTTTTATTATTATATTAAATATGGTCAAAAATATTTCATATTTTTTTATCTTTGTGATAAAATCTTCTGAGTGAGGTAGATGACAATGAGGATGTGGGCAAAGACAATCAAGGGCGAAAAGATATTGAAAAGTATTATTTACGAATTGCCCGAGAAGTTTGATGAAGATAAGTTTCCAGAATATATCACAGAGATTTGTTACATAATGGATATCCCTACACCTGTTATATTGTCAAAGAATCTCAGGCATTACATAGAGTTTAACAATACAGTATGGAAGAGTGAGGATTTTGTTGAGAGTGTAGACCTAGATAAGTTCGTTATCGAAGAAGCATCTGTCTAATGAGCATAAAAAAAGTGGTTAGTAATTAGCCACTTTTTTATTACTTATTATTCTGCATCTTCTTCAGCTTTGACATCTGTGCTATCTAGTGAACCAACTAATTGAGTTTGTGCTTCTTGGATATCTACTTTGAACATATGAAGATATTTGTACAATCCATTTGAATCTTCGACAGTATTGAAGAAGAAAATGTTATCGTCATCGAAGTCAACAATAGTCTTTTCTCCGATTGTTGTTACAAGAGTATCTGATAGAGTAGTTGGTGCGTTATTATTGAAGATTGCTTTACTCATAACTGCTGTGCCGTCTGAGTAAACAACATTAGTTGAAGTAACATATAGGATAGTCAATTTTTTGCTGCTAGCAACTCCGTCAACAAGGACTTTGACACTAGAAGAACCAGTTTGAGTAGCTTCACAATATACGATACGATTGTAATCTCCTGAAGTAATAGTTGCTACTATTCCAGAATCTCCACTTGTTGTAGGAAGAGCTTTGTAAGATTCAAGAGCGTTGTAAGCATATTGGTTAATTCCACCATTAAGATCAGTAGAACGCATAATTGAGTTCTCAGTGAAATATAGCCTGCCATTGCTTATACCATTAAGAGTGTATGTCTTGCCATCTTTGAATACATCAATTGCATCTCCACCGAATGGGCTAGCTTTGCATACTTTGTTGCCATCAATAACACCATCATCTTTGAGTGTAACTGCTTGTGAGAAGAATATTGTTGCATCAACGGTACCTTCACTTACGACTCCTCTTGGTAATACAGCACTTGTTACATTGCTTGCTATTGTCTTAGAAGAAGTGCCACCTTTTTTGTTAACAATGATTGTCTTAACTGTATTGTCAGAAAGGGTAGATATAACAACATTATCTCCGATCTGTGCAAAAGCGAAATCTGTAACAACTGTCTTAATTGAACCGACTTGCTTATGAGATGTTCCATCAAGTTTGATTCTATGGAAAGTCAATAGTCCAGTTACCAATGCACCTGTGTCATCCTTAAGAGTAGCTGGGGTAGCATAGTATATATAATCTCCGAAGATATATATTGAACTTTGCTCAAATCCTATTATTTGTTTGGCAAGTAATTCTGCGCCCTTAGGATTGCCATCTTCATCTACTTGAATATCTCCAGTCTCAGAAAGCTTGGTTCTATACAATGCAGAAAGTGTCTCATCTCCATAACCATTGCTATTGTAAGCAACATTGGTTTGAGAAGAATATGCATTGGCATAGTATAAGTAATCTCCTTTGATAACAGCGAAACCACCATTGCCTATTACAGGATCGCTACTAGCTGGTCCACCTTCGAGTCCTTTGGATCCACATCCAGCAAGAAGGAAAGTAACCGAACATATACACATAAGTATTGCAAAAATATATTTTTTCATTAAATAAACCTCTCTATCGCATTCGACTTCTATTATAGACATAAATATAACATTTTAATTGTATTAAGTCAATAAAAATATGGCTCGAAATGCCAATTTGAGCCATATATTTTTGTTGGTATTGAGATGTTGATTGTAACTAGCCGTTATATGACGTTAACAACTATTGATTTGCCACTGCTAGAGTCTTGATAAGTTATCCAATAGCCTTTGCCTTCGGAAGCGTCAACATCAATTGGAAGCCATTGAGCGAACTCTTTGAGATCATCTGGTGGAGAAGCATATGTTTGGTATGGAATTGCATAACAGACATACTTAGGCGAGTTGTCTTGATAAATTATACCGAGACAGTAGTGTCCATCTTCTTCATAATTATCAATATGTATCCATTTAGAGTTGGGAAGGATTTCTTCGAGAATCGTCTCTGATGGATATTTATCAAACAGATTCTTTAACTGGCTACTTATTTTATCATAAAAAGTTTCTGGCGTTTTATTGATTATGGTAGATGTTTTTTCATCATGTTTTTCTTCCATTGTCAATGGAGGGTTGGGATTATCTTCGGGGATAGACAATTCGTTGTCTATAAGTTGCTCTAATTCCTTGTCATCATACTCGTATATTTTGGCACGGCTTTCTTCTTCAAAAGAGCAAATAATTGGCGTTGTATCGCATGTAGCTCCACCCATAATAAGTTCTGGATGAGATATATTCTGTAAGCTTACGATAGCGCATGACAACTTGCTATCAATTGTTAGATCTTCTATTGTGATTGTTGTACAGCTAGATTGAACTGGGAACTTATATACTTTGTTGTTGTATAATACACCTAGAGCAAGGTTGTTATAGTCATTGATTCCGAAAGTCCTTAACTCACATTTGCACGTATTGTCTTTGGATATGGTTAATATAGCACTGTATGGGCAATCGGTAAGACTTTTCATAAAAATACTTTTTTTGTATTGCACCTATTGATACCTCCACGATTATAGATATTATAATATATGCAAGGGGAGAGAATATGAGCAATTTTTTATTAAAATGTATCTTTGTGTAGAATGTTGCATTGCTATAGTTACAACAAAAAAAGCAACCCAATTTAGGTTGCTTTATTAACTAATAATTATTTGTCTTCATCAATATCGTCAAAAGTGTCGTCGTCGAAGTCTTCATCAAATGTCTCGTCTTCCTCTTTGTCTTCTTCATCGTCCTCGTCATCAATAACATCTTCGTCGAGATCAATAGCAATGCTATCGTCATCAAGAGGATCGTCGTTGAGATCAGTTATTGACGCCATATCTCCAGTCTCTTCATCTTCTGAGTAGATTCCGTCTTCGTCGTCAGTAGTGTTCCAATCATCATCGTTGTCTAAATCATTGACACGACCTTCTTCAAGAGCGTGCTCTTTTGCACATTGGACGCACATATCTTCATCTGGGTTGATATAGTTCACTTTGCATATAGGACAAAGTTCCAAGTCTAAGTCATCTTCATCTGCTTGAGAGCCAAGTGCTTTCATTTCTTTCTTGCATACACTACAGAACTTATCCTTTTTTTGGATATAGTTAAGCTCACAGCGAGGGCACCTAATATATACTGGATTCTTCATAGATTTGTCTCCTACCATAAAACTGCTATTATTATAGTAGGTAAGATATAAAATGTCCACTATTTTATTAAAAATATTTTTTATATATTTTTGACGGTTTTGGGAATAAAAAAATACTATTATGCTCCTTCAATTAACATTTTGTCAGCAACCAAAGCTATAAACTCTCCGTTGGTTGGTTTTTCGTTACTGCTATAGACTTTGATGCCAAATAAATTATTGATATTCTCTATTTTACCTCTATTCCAAGCGACTTCGATTGCGTGTCTTATTGCACGTTCAACTTTGCTTGCACTTGTTTCGAATCTATTAGCAATAGATGGATATAACTGTTTGGTAATAGAGTTGATTATCTCTGGGTTGTCAATCGCCATTTTGATTGCTTCTCTCAAGAATTGATAACCTTTGATGTGAGCAGGTATGCCGACTGTGATGAATATGTTGCTGATTTTTTCATCAAGCACACGATTTTTTGATTGTCTTATTGGACTAGTTTTTGTTTCTTGTGTAAATAATTCGTTTATTCTTTTTATCAATAGGCTAATGGTAGTGGATTTTGGTAAGAAGTAGTCGCACCCAATATCCATAGCTTTAGATATGAAGGCGTCTTGTGTTATCGAAGATAAGACAAGTACCTTTGGTTTGATAGGAAGTCCAGCGATTTTTTCTAATACTTCGAAGCCATCTACTATCGGTAGAACCAGATCTGTTATAACGAGGTCATAATGATTATTTTCAAGTTCTTTTATTGCAAGATCGCCGTCGCAAATGTTTTTGATAAAGTAATTGTTCGATAGTTTTATCTGTTCGATAACCTTTTGTGAGTATTCTGTGTTTTCCTGTACTAGAAGTATTTGTTTTGTTTCGGTATTCATATATACCATCCTCCTATTTGTTTTTTTTGTAACAATGGCAGTTTAGCATATAGAAGGAAGATCACATAATTTTTTTTGTGCAATATTTTGTTAAGATAGCCCAAGTTTTTTTGATTTTTAGTATAAATAGTCGAATTCTTTCTGCTTTTTTCTAAGTTTGTTGGCGAAGTTGTGATTTTACACATTATTTGAAGGATTATTTGTCTTGATAAGATTAAATACAATTTTATCTTCAATATGGTAGTTTTTTAGATAGAAAGTATAATGTTTTGGGGTTTATTCCACAATTCGGTCGTATTACATAATCTTGCATAATGCACAAGAAACTATTGCTCCAACAAGACAAGCAATCAAGGATACGGGGATTGCGTACAAAAGTTTTGTTACTTTGGTTTTGGAAAAATATATTGTAGATATGTAGAATACCGTCTCACTACTGCCCATTATAACACTAGCACATCGTGACACATAACTATCCACACCATAAGTGGTATATATATCACTAAGTAATGCTAGCGAGCCGGAGCCTGTAAATGGCTTGAGAATAACGAGTTGGGATAATTCCTCAGGAATGCCAAAAACTCTGAATATAGGGCTTGTTAAGGTCGAAATAACCTTAGTTAAACCACTAACATTGATAAGTTCTACCATTATGAATATCGCTGCGATATAAGGGAATAGGTCTATAACAAGAGGAATGCTCTGTTTGGCACCACCAACAAAACTTTTGTATGCGTTTACTTTCTTTATAGGAGCAATAATCAAGCATAGTATTATCATAATAGGAAGAATATACTTACTCATTACAAATGCCTCTTCTTTTTTCTACTACACAATACAACTAGCGATATACCAACAATAGTTGTTATCATTGTTGCGATCAGACTAGGGAGTATTATATCTGATGGATTGCTACTACCCATAGAAGACCGAAGTCCAAGTACTGTTGTTGGAAGCAACTGAACAGATGTAGCATTGATAACCATTAGCATTATCATAGCTTTTGTTGCAGTCCCCGAATGGTCATCGAGTCTCTGCATAGCCTTGATACCAAGAGGAGTACTGGCTCCACCCATACCTAGCATATTGGAGGACAGGTTGAGAGATATGAGCTTGGCAGTCTCTTTGTCTACATTACCGAATAACTTTCTTATTACAGGATTTAGTATTCTAGCAAATCTATCATTAACTTTGCAATCAGACAGTATTTGTAGTATTCCTAGCCATACTGCATAAATAACGCATAATTCTGCACAGAGTTTCAGGGCGTTCTCGCTAGCAGAGAACATCCCCGATATAAGACCGTTAGGATTGCATATCAAAAGTATGCTAGATGAAGCTACCATAAAAATTATCCACATAGTATTCATACTTAATATCTATGCTTGTCCATCAACATTGATTACTTTACTTTATACGAATAAAATGCTAATATTGTTCCATAAAGGAAGTGCAGTAATGTTATTTGATACTCATACACATATCAATGATGAGAAATATCCAAGTAGTGAGCAGATAGTTCAATCATTCGCTCAAGATGGAGTAGGTGGTTGTATTATAGCAGGTTGTGACAAGGAGACAAGTTTGTCAGCACTTGATATTGCTAGAACCAATGATAACATATATAGCACGGTTGGATTGCATCCTCACTATGCAAATAAGTTTGACTTAGATATGCAGAATGTCATCAATACATTATGTCAAGATGACAAAGTGGTTGCAGTAGGAGAGATTGGACTAGATTATCACTATGACTTTTGTTCTCATGAAGTACAACGAGATACTTTTGTCAAACAGATTGAGCTTGCCTATCTCAACAAACTTCCTATTGTCTTCCATATAAGAGAGGCAATGGGCGACTTTGAGACAATACTTCAAGAGAATGCTGACAAATTAGCATATGGTGGAGTTGTGCATAGTTATAGCGGAAGTATTGAGAGTGCAAATAAGTTCTTAAGGTACGGCTTATATCTATCATTTAACGGTGTAATAACATTCAACAATGCTAACAAAATAATTGATGTAGTTAAGGCAGTTCCTATGGATAGGATACTTATTGAGACTGATTGCCCGTACCTAACACCTGTGCCATACAGAGGTCAACTCAATTATCCAAAGTATGTGAGGATTGTTGCTGAGAAGATTGGTGAAATAAAAAGCATAAGTACCGAAGAAGTAATAGAACAATCATACGAGAATGCAAAAAAACTTTTCAAAAGGATGAAGTAAATGGACTTTGTACACAAAAAGAAATATGGTCAGAACTTCATTAGCGATACCAACTTGCTCAAAGCGATAACTATGGAAGCTGATGTCGAGAAGGATAGCGATGTACTTGAGATAGGCCCTGGAGAAGGCTCTTTGACTAGATGCCTAGCATCTGTTGCTAACAAAGTTGTGTCATATGAGATAGACAAGGATCTTATTCCAATATTGAATGACAACCTTAGAGAATATTCTAATGTTAAGATTATCAATCAAGATATAATGAAAGCCAATATGCAAGATATAGAATCTCACTTTGCTGGTAAATATATCTTAGTTGCCAATCTTCCTTACTATATAACAACGCCAATACTATTTAAGTTCTTGGAAGAAAGCACACGTCTAAGTCAACTATCGATAATGGTACAGAAAGAAGTCGCAGAACGTATCTGTGCTGAGCCTAATACCAAAGCTTATGGAATAATAAGTGTCATAATAGATAGTATGGGTAAGGCTAGTATCACAAGGATAGTCAAGAGGAATATGTTTTATCCTCAGCCAAACGTTGACTCTGCTATGGTTAAGATTGTATTCGAACGTAAATATGATATTGACCAAGCCAAGTTCAATAGCTTTGTGGGCAAATGCTTTGCTATGAGAAGGAAGACTCTTATCAACAATCTTATGAGTGGATTGGATATGTCGCGAGCCGAATGTGAGAAAGTGCTAGCTGATTGCAACTTAGATTTGTCTATACGTGGAGAGGCGTTAGATACAGATGCCTTTATAAGGTTATACAATATAATATATAAATAATAGTTATCAAAGTTCCAAGTATCAATTGGAACTTTTTTGTCAATAATGCAATCATTGAGGTGATAACAATGAGAAGTGCAGGATTGTCAGTAAATGATATCAAACAACAGATAAAAGACCTTGTGGGTAAGACTATAAGTATGGAAGTAAATCGTGGAAGACGTAAGATTGAGAACTTCCAAGGTATTATATCCAAAGTATATCCATCGGTGTTCACTATCAAAATACATGATAATGCAAATATTGATAGTTTGACATACTCATATAGCGATGTGTTGTGTGGAGATGTTAAGATTCTTCTTGTAAATTAAAATAATTGGCATATTTTTACTTTTCTGACTATATCTTATATTAAGCAGAAAAGGAGAAGTAAGAGTATGGATGAAAAAAAAGTTTGTCTAAGAGAAAAACTAGGAGTGTCGCAAATTAAGGTAAATGCTACTATACCATTATCGACAGGAAAGGTAGCAAAAATCCTTACTCTTGTAGCAACTTCTTGTATAAGGAACATTGAAGAATCTAATGCCGAAGCAAAAATTATTGGAGAAGTTATATTCGAAGGTGCCGTGTTCTTAGAAGACGGTTCGTTGAGTAGCGTGTCGGCACGCGAAAACTTTGTAATGAGTTATGAGAATGCTAAAATCTCTCCAGACAACAAGGTTGAAGCCATTTGTAATATCTTTGATGGCGTCAATGCAAGTATTGTTAACGGAGATATTGTTGCAAGTCCAATTGTATCGTGCGAAGTGTATTTGACAAGTTGTCAGGAGTTTGAGTGTAATAAGCCTGATGACAATATTTTTGTCAAAGAGGTGGAGTTCGAAGCAAATTATATAAAAGATCGTGGCAAACACAACTTTGTTGTAACGGGTGCTATTGGTCAAGGCGATGTGGTATTTAAGTCCTTCAATAGTATTATTAAGAGTTGTGAACCAAAAGCAGAATACTTTGTGTTAAGTGGTGAGACTGTACTCAATACATTGAACAATGTGGATGGCAATATCAAGAATACAATAATAACTGTGCCATTTGAAGAAGAAATAGCAGTTGCTTCCTTGCAACCAACAGACATAGTGAGAGCATGTATTTGTAATAATGGTGAAGGTGAAATAGTAGCTTCAGATAATGGCACATCTATTGATATGCCTATGGAAGTATGCTACAAGGTTATAGCAAGGCAAGATTGTGAATGTATTGAAGATGCTTATAGCACAGAGTATGAAGTCAACTTCACAACGCAATCGATTGCTCAGACTAAGTATCTCCCTTGTAAGTATTATGATGAGACCATTATGTCAACTGTGGCAGTAGAGGATCAAACAACACCAATAGATAAAATTGTTGGAGCAATCGGAGATAATATCAATATTATCAGTACAAATATTTCTGGCAAAGAAATTAGCATAGAAGGTATTGCGTTAGTTGATGTTATATATAAGAGTGAAGAAGATGATAAGGAAGTTAACAATTCTATTATTGTAGATGTGCCTTTTGTACTCAACCTAGGATATGAAGATCTTCAAGATGGAGATAGTATCATTCCTCGTATTATATTCGGGGAGATTACGGCAAAAGTCCGCAAAGGACAACTTGAGATAGTTGCTCTGCTCAAGACACATTTGTGTGTAAGCAGGAACAAAGTCTCAGCTATTATCACAGAAATCAATCTTGGAGAACCTAAGACCGAAACTTTCTGTCCATTGGAGATATATGTTGTTAGACCTGATCAAACCATTTGGGATATTGGTAAGCAACTCAACATATCAGCAGAAGAGCTTTTGGCTCAGAATGAAGACATATCTCTTCCACTTGTTGGTGGTGAAAAACTGATTGTATATAGAAAAAGATAATCAAAGCATTAAAAAATAGCTCCAAAAGAGCTATTTTTTTTGTTTATACATCATTATTATTGGCAATAATTATACCAAAAAATAGAGGTGGGTATGAAAAAGATTGCTTTTGTATTGTTATTAGTTATGGCTATTATTTCAGTTATTCTATTGCAACCAAAGAAAGAAAATATAAGCCTTGAATTTCTTCGCATACATATTAGAGCCAATTCTAATCTAGAAAGTGACCAATATGTAAAGTACAAAGTCAAAGATGAGATAGTCAAGCTCATCACCCCTTACTTAGCAGAATGTGATTCCAAAGTTTCTGCTCAGAGCGTGGTAAGTAGTAAGTTGTCCGATATTACGGACAAAGCAAATGAAGTCCTAACAAAGTATGGATATGAGTACAAGTCCAATGCAAAAGTTACTAATGAGTATTTTCCTACCCGTAGTTATGATGGAACAGTCCTAAATAGTGGCTATTATGATGCTCTTATCGTAGAACTTGGACAAGCAAAGGGAGATAATTGGTGGTGTGTGATATATCCACCGTTGTGTTTTGTAGATACAACTAGTAACATTACATACAAGTCGAAGTTAGTAGAGATTGTCAATAACTTTTTTGGTAAGGGGTAAGGTATGAGAAAGTCAATATGTATAATGGTAATATGTTTTGCGATTATTATTGCGATATCTAGTAGTATGTCGTTAGTTATCAACAATGTATCTAGCAACGAGCAAGCAATAACGGTGGCAACATCCAGTTACAATAAGCAGATTCAACAAAAACTCAAAGATTTTGGATATTATAGTGGAAGTATAGATGGGATAATGGGAGTGGCTTCTATCAATGCCATCAAGCAATTCCAAAGAGATAATGGGTTGACTGCAGATGGTATAGTAGGAGCAAAGACTGCCGCAAAGTTAGGCTTAAACTCTTCTAGTCAATCATCTTCTGACATATATCTTCTTGCCAAATGTGTTCATGCTGAGGCTAGGGGAGAATCATATGTCGGACAGGTAGCAGTTGCTGCTGTCATACTCAATAGAGTCAAGAGTCCCGAATTCCCCAATACAATATCAGGTGTTGTGTATCAACCGTGGGCATTCACGGCAGTACATGATGGACAAATCAATCTTGAACCCAATAGTACAGCATACCAAGCAGCAAAAGATGCAATGAATGGCTGGGACCCAACTTATGGATGCGTGTATTATTACAATCCAGATGTTGCTACAAGCAAGTGGATATTTTCTAGACAAATCGTAGTAACAATAGGCAAACACGTATTTGCAATATAAAGGAGGTATAATAGTGAAAAAGTCAACTCTGATCCTAACACTCGTATCTGTTGCTTTGGGTACCCTTGCAGTGTGCTTTGGTATAGGATATTTTGTCAATTATTCTAGATCCAACAATAGAGCAAATACAATCAATGGAATGTATGAAAGATCTTTTTATGAACTTGTAGATAATGTAAATAGTATGGAGAGTAATATTAGCAAACTAATTGTATCTAATAGCTATGAAAATCAACAAAAGTTACTTTCCGATATTGTCAAAGATTCGGTTTCTGCTCAAAACAACCTAAGTTTTTTGCCTATAAGAGATGATTCACTTGTCAACACTACAAAGTTTGTTAATCAAGTAAATGGTTATTGTACTTCACTAATTAACTATCAAGATAATATAATAGATGCATCAAAAATTGACGCACTTGAGAAGATCTATGACAATGTCAGTACTATCAAATACGAACTCAATAGTATGACAAGAAATATCAATAGTGGATATCGAATAGTTGATAATCTATCGTCTGATAATAACCTTACTAATAGTCTCGTTAGCATTGCCAACGAATCCATAGAATACCCAACACTCATATATGATGGACCCTTTTCGGATAGTCAGAAGAACAAAACTATTAAGGGGCTCAATGAAATAGAATGCACACAAGAAGAAGCAAAAAATTATCTATACAAAAAGTTCTTAGGTTGGGGTGTAAGCAATCTTGAATTTGTAAGAGAAACAAATAGCGACTTCAAGACATATGACTTCGATATGACACTTAGTAATGGTTGTAGCTATTATGCACAAGTCACAAAGAGGGGAATGTTCTTACTATCAATGAATGGAAGTTGTACTAATGGGGATCGGGATATCTCTGATGAAGAGTGTAAGACAATGGCAGAGAAGTTTGTTAGGGATTTTGGAATTACTGATATGTCCGTTGTGTGGAGTGCTTCTAGTGATGGCATATGCTATCTCAATCTTGCTACCAAGAAGGATAATGTCATAATATATCCAGAAATGATTAAGATAAAGGTTGATAAAACTTCTGGTAAAATTATTGGTTGGGAAGCAAGCTCGTATGCCTATAACTATGATGCAGACAGAGGAAGCGTTGTTGCAAAGATTGGTGCTACCGATGCAAGGGCAAAAGTGTCTTCCAAAGTAAGCATTAAGACTCAAAGGCTTTGTGTTATCCCTCAAGAGTACGGAGAAGAGATCTTGTGTTATGAGTTGTGTGGTAGCTATATGGGAAGCACATACTATGTATATATAGATGCAACACTTGGAGTTGAGGTCAAAGTACTCAAAGTCATACAAACTGATAATGGAGAACTAATTTTGTAAATATTTTTTCAAAAATAATTTAATTTTTGAAAAACTCTTTACTTTTAATATTTGATATCATAT
>CAYJCR010000001.1:0-227840 GCA_964368755.1 uncultured Lachnospiraceae bacterium | reverse complement strand
ATGAGTTTGTTGTTCCTAAGTCAATACCAATAACTTTTCCCATAAATAAAATAATCTCCTTATATTTTTATTTTTTTGTTAATAATTTTATATGCAAACAATCTTTGTTAGATTGGTTGTAACTTATTTACTTACAATGACTTGACTATACTTCAAGACTTTGCCTTCATACGTGTATCCAGATTGAATCTCTTCAACAACATAATTCGATTTAGTCTTCATATCATCAATAAGAGCCACTGCATTGTGAACGTTGGGATCAAACGGAACCCCTAACGCTTTAGTTCTCTCAACTTTGAGTTTCTTCAATGCTCGCAATATATCGTCTTCGATGAGTCTCACACCTGATAATGTCTGTTTGTCTGTTATGAACTGCCTTGCTTTGCGGAACGAATCTAGCGCTGGTAATATACAATCAAGCGCCTCCATCTTACCATCTAACTTTGCATCTTTGATATTCTGAGTTGTTCGTTTGCGATAATTGTCAAAGTCTGCTTGAAATTGTCTAGCAAGTGCAAGATATTGCTCTGCCTGCTTCTGTAGTTCTATATATTTGTCTAGTGGGACAGTCTCTTGTTTGGTTATATTATCTTTCTTTTCTTCCATATATCCTACCCCTTATTCAATTGGTCTGCTATTATCTTGAGCACACTTGCTACTGTTGCGTAATCAAGTCTCTTAGGTCCAATGACTCCGATAGAAGCAACCTTATTGCCACCGAGTACAATCGGAGCTTTGATAACAGAACAAGTATCGAGTTCGCTCTGCTTATTCTCATCGCCTATCTTGACTGTCACGCCTTCTTCATCTTCTGTATCAAAGATATCATTGAGCTTATTCTTATCATCAAGTAGTGTAAGGACACTCTTCGCCTTGTCTATATCGCTATATTCTGGGCTATCTAGAAGCTTGAGCATACCGTTGCTTGTTGTTCCTGATGTTCTATAATCCTTGAGCATACCAAGCACTACTTCAAATATCTGCTCGTATGACTTCATCGCCTTACGAATACTGTCATTGAAGTTATCAATATTCTGCATAAGGAACCCAAGTGTCTTACCTGCGAAGATGTCTGTAAATACACCAGTTGCGTTGTCGCAATCATCTTTGCTTAGGCTAGCACTTATCGATACAGTGTTGGTTATAACACCTGCATTAGTATCTATAAGAACAAGCATCTGTCCGCTTATAAGAAGCATCAACTTGATCGAATGCAATACAAGATTCTCAAATCCATCTAGTACTACTACTGCTGGTAACTTGGTTGTCTTGCTAACAATGTCAGCGATTGCACCAACTATCTCAGTCAAGTTGGCTGTCTTCGAGAACAAATCCTTCTTGACAGTATCAAGTTTCTTAGTAGAGAACTTCGTATTCTTCAATATCTCATCTACAAAGAATCTATAACCCTTAGTTGTAGGCACTCTACCACCAGAGGTGTGAAGTTGTGCAAGATATCCCATTGCTTCCAAAGAATTAAGTTCGTTACGCAATGTAGCAGTGCTGACGTCATTCATCTGAGCATTGTGCAATAACAAGCTTGTTATTGGGCTTGCTTGTTTGATATAACTGTCGATGGAAGAAAAAAGTATCTTCTTCTTTCTATCATTCAACACTATCAAGTCATTGTTTGGCATCAACTTCCCTCCATATCTTAGCAATCAAACATTTACATTGTTAGCACTCTCGAATGTCAAGTGCTAAACACATTGTAGTACTATTATATTCCAAAGTCAACTACTTATGACAATAATTTTTAGATTTTTTTGACTTATTTGTAATAATGTACATTTTCATTCTGATAATAAAAAAAACCAGCTCTCGCAAGATCGAAAGCTGGCTATATTAATGTTATATAATATTATATTAACTTACCTACTATACTATTAAGTACATAGAAAGCATTTGGGTTAAGTTTCAAATATCCATTCTTGATAGATATGTAGTTGTTCTTGACAAGGAATTCAATATCCTTAGCTTTGTCAAGAAGAATATTACAATGAAAGTCTCTGTTGAATTTGTCGATATGAACACCTTTGACTAGCCTTAGCCTCAACATAAGCATCTCTTCTTTGCGTTGCTCAATGGATAATTTCTCTTTCTCTACTATCGGTAAGATGTTAGATTTGATACTAGCAAGGTATGGCAACAACTCTGAACTATTCGCCCATCTAGTCTTGTCAACATATGAGTGAGCGGCTACTCCTACACCAATATATTCGCCAAGAGTCCAATAATATATGTTGTGTTTGCACTTATTGTCAGGTAGAGAGAAGTTGGACACTTCGTATCTCATAATACCCTTCTTCTCGAGTATGCTTCTTACTACATCATACATCTGTACAACATCATCTTCGTCAGGCATATTGAGATCACCTACACTTATTCTCTCGTTAAGTTTGGTACCATTCTCGAGGATAAGACTATATGCAGATACGTGTTGGATATGGTTTTTTGTCAAGAACTTAGCCATCTTCTTAACATCTTTCATAGTCTGACAAGGAAGGCCTATCATCATATCCACATTGATATTGTCAAAGCCAACTTTTTTTGCATCACGAATAGTTGTCTTGATATCTTTGAAAGTATGTATTCTACCAATCATTTTGAGTAATTTGTCGTTACATGACTGTCCACCGATACTGAGACGATTGAATCCAGCAGACTTATAGGCAAGTAATTTGTCAAAATCCACAGTACCAGGATTGCACTCTATTGTTGTCTCTATTCTTGCTGGACATTTGAATGTAGATTTGATAAAAGCAAGCAAGTCTACAATCTTATCTGCTTGAACCAAAGATGGAGTACCTCCACCGAAGTATATGGAGTACAAAGAAGCATCTGGATATTTCTCTTTGTACATAGATATCTCTTTTTTGATAGAAGAAAAATACTCATCTACATAAGATGTATCTGTGAATGACACAAAATTGCAATAATCACACTTGTGTCTACAGAATGGAATATGAACATATAAAGCGAACTTTTTCATAATCTTAATCCAATTTGAGAATACTCATAAAGGCTTCACTAGGAAGTTCTACCGAGCCTACTTGACGCATTCTCTTTTTCCCCTCTTTTTGTTTTTCGAGAAGCTTACGTTTACGAGAAATGTCTCCACCATAACACTTAGCAAGCACATCTTTTTTGAATGCCTTGACTGTTTCTCTTGCAATTATTTTATTACCAATACACGCTTGTATTGGCACCTCGAACATTTGTCTTGGAATAGAATCTTTGAGTTTCTCTGCTATTCCCTTACCTCTTGCATATGCCTTGTCTTTGTGAACAATAATACTAAGTGCATCACACTTCTCTCCATTGAGCATTATGTCTAGCTTGACAAGTTCACTTCTCTGATATCCATCAAGTTCGTAGTCAAGACTTGCATAGCCCTTAGTCCTAGACTTGAGTCCATCGAAGAAGTCATATATCATCTCATTGAGTGGCATTGTATACTTCATCACAACACGGTTGTTGTCAAGATATTGCATATCAAGGTATACTCCACGTTTGTTCTGACAAAGCTCCATTATAGTACCAACATAAGTTGGTGGTGTATATATATTGAGAGCAACTATTGGCTCTTCGATATAATCTATCTCAGTTGCATTTGGCAATGTCGCTGGGTTGGATACTTCGAGTTTGTCACCATTGGTCTTCGTGACTATATATGAAACTCCCGGTGCTGTTGTGATGATATCAAGATTAAACTCTCTTTCAAGCCTCTCGGTTATTATCTCCATATGCAATAGCCCCAAGAACCCGCATCGGAATCCAAATCCCAATGCTTGAGACACTTCTGGTGATATATCAAGCGAGGCATCGTTGAGCTTGAGTTTGTCAAGAGCATCTTTGAGGTCGCCATATCTCGAACCATCTACAGAGTAAACTCCACAGAAAACTACTGGTTTGACTTCTTTGTATCCAGCTAGTGGAAGTGGTGTTGGTCTATCAGCCGAAGTGATAGTATCTCCAACTCTAGTATCAGCTACATTCTTAATACTTGCAGCAATATATCCTACATCACCTGCACGTAGCTCACTACAAGCCTTGGTGGTTGGACAGAATATACCTACTTCGGTAACTTCGAACTCTTTGCCTGTACGCATCATCTTGATCTTTGTACCGACTTTGACACTACCATCGAATATCCTTACCAAAGACACAGCGCCTTTGAAATTGTCATAATAACTGTCGAATATGAGAGCTTTGAGTGGAGCTGTCTCACTTCCCTTAGGGCAAGGCACCTTGTCTACTACGGCTCTGAGTACTTGGTCTATGTTGATACCTTCTTTGGCAGATATGAGTGGTGCATCGCTAGCATCAAGGCCTATTATATCCCTTATCTCTCTCTTAACAGCTTCTGGCTCAGCACTAGGAAGATCAATCTTATTGATGACCGGTATTATCTCAAGATCATGCTCAATAGCAAGATATACATTGGCAAGAGTTTGAGCCTCGACACCTTGAGTCGCATCTACAACAAGTATAGCACCTTCACAGGCAGCAAGAGACCTAGATACTTCATAAGTAAAGTCCACATGTCCTGGGGTGTCAATAAGGTTGAGTATATACTCTTCATCGCCTTGAGTATAGAACATACGTGTTGGAGCTAGCTTGATAGTAATACCACGTTCTCTCTCAAGGTCCATACTATCGAGTACTTGATTGGTCAAATCTCTCGTTGATAATGTACCTGTCTTCTCTATAAGTCTATCTGCAAGGGTGCTTTTGCCATGATCAATGTGGGCTATTATACAAAAGTTCCTTATGTGTTGTTGTTTATCAGCCATCTTGTCTCCTTATCTATATGAGTATAATAAATATAGCATTTTTTTGCAATTAAATTATAATAAAAGTAGTCAAATTAGTAGATATATTATTAAAATAATGGTATTATATTACCGTATAATTATAATTGTAAGTATTGTACAAAACACATTAATTATTATCCTACTACTATTTGTAGTGGTTCGTATATGGAGATGAATATGGATTTGTTCAACAGTTGGTTAGTTAATAAGTATATCGCACATAGAGGCTTGCATAATGAGACATTTGCAGAGAACTCTATTGGAGCATTCAAAAATGCTATTGAGAATAATTACGCAATCGAACTCGATGTTCAACAGATTGCAGACGGCACAGTAGTCGTATTCCACGATGCTACCTTACAGAGAGTAACTGGACAAGATGGGTATCTCAAGAATATTGCTTCTGAGAAAGATCTATGCAAATACTTTTTGGAAGGGACCAAAGAACACATCCCTACTTTCAAAGAAGTATTGAAAGTAATTGGTGGCGCTACCCCAATCCTCATTGAGATAAAGAATACTGGCAAAGTTGGAGAATTGGAAGATAAAGTTATAGAGCTTCTTCGCAACTACAAAGGCGAGTTCGCAATAGAGTCTTTTAACCCATATGTTCTATCTTACTTCAAGACACATGCACCGGAGTTCGTAAGAGGACAATTATCTTGCTACTTCCGTGGGGAGAAACTATCATTTATCAAGAAATATCTTCTAAAAAGACTTGCTCTTAACAGAGTTGCAGAACCTAACTTCATTGCATACAACGTTGATGACCTTCCTAACAGATATGTTAGCAAGTACAAGAACCTTCCTTTGATTGGTTGGACAGTACGAAGCCAAGAGCAATACTTGGATGTTGTTAAACATTGCGACAACGTTATATTCGAAGACTTCATTCCTAAGATCTAGTTATCAAGACAAGCTATCAAAGTGTAGCTTGTTTTTTATTACCACAGTTTGTTCCATAATTTGTACATAAAAAAACTGCTAACACGTAGCAGTTTTTTTGATTACAAAAATTTTATTACCAAGGCATAATTACCTTATCGCCAATTGCATTAACTCTATAGTTGCTTGTGGCACTAAGTTTGGTTGTCTCAGTGAATCCTTCCATAGATGCTTTCATTGTTAAGCTCAATTCACAATTCTGCTCTATTACTCTATATGAGTTATCAGCTTGTTTCTGCAATACAAAGTATATATTAACTTTCTCATTGCTGAATGTACAATCAATACCTAAATCCTGGAAATCCATATCTTCTAATCCAGAATCACTAAGGAAATAATTCATAATCGTCTGAATATCAGAATTGTCATTGTTGGAACCAAAAGAAATATTGTATTTGATAGCATTCTCAGTTGTCTGTCTAGTTATCTTACCAACTCCTGATTCATTGACAATATCAAGAAGTTTCTGAATGTCTTCTGATGGGTCAATGGTATTAGCTAAGAATCCATCGAATGAACTACCAACAAGACCACCAATATCTGTTGCAGCTCTAGTCAAACCTGCGAGATATGTCATAGCTTCACTATAGTCCGTAGAAGTTGTTGCTAACAAATCTGTAACTGACTTCTTGCCATCAACAGATGATAGCTTATATAACTTCCCATCTTTGAGAGCAGAATAACCATATGTCTTCGTCTCTTCAGATCCAACAAATGGTGCAGAATATTTTGAGTATTGATATACATCATAATAATATTCGTTTGTGTCAGCATTGTAGATATAATTATCTTCCATTTCTGCGTTTGCTTTGACAGTAAAACCTGATACGCTCATACTCATATTGGCAGATGATTTACAAGTAATGCTGATTGCATTGCTATCAGCTGTTGTTTCATCAGCTACTTCATATGTATTAAGCGATGTTGCTGCTGGAGCTTCTGATGCTGAGATAGTCTGAGCCTTGCCGAATTTGTTACCGTCAAGGTCTGTAACGGTCTTACCTCCTCCACAACCAAATAGAAATGCTCCACATACGCAAGCAAGAGTTACTGCACAAATAGATTTAATCCAATTTTTCATAATCATTCTTACCTTTATTATTTATTGAAAGTTCTTGTTAGATACCTCAAAGTATGCTTTTGGATGAGCACATACTGGGCAAATCTCTGGAGCACTTGTGCCTTTGAACTTATGTCCACAGTTCCTGCACTCCCATACAACCTCAGTTGGCTTAGTGAATACTTTGTCAGCTTTGAGATTCTTAAGTAGTGTATCATAACGTTTCTGATGCTCTTTCTCGATAGCTGCAACACCTTCAAATTGTGCTGCAAGTTGAACAAAGCCCTCTTCCCTTGCTACTTTGGCAAATCTCTTGTACATACGAGTCCACTCGTAATGCTCTCCAGCTGCTGCTTCAATCAAGTTCTTCTCGGTATTGCCAATGCCATCAAGTGCTTTGAACCATAGTTTTGCGTGTTCTTTCTCATTGTCGGCAGTTTTGTTAAATAATTCGCTTATCTGCTCATAACCTTCTTTCTTTGCCACGCTTGCAAAGTAAGAATACTTGTTCCTAGCTTGTGATTCTCCAGAGAACGCTGCAAGTAAGTTCTTCTCTGTCTTACTTCCTTTAAGTTGCATAATTTTCCTCCTTCGTTAACAATATATATTGTTTAACTACATATTATTATAACATATGATAAAAACTTTTAACAAGCAATAGTCGTCACTTTTTCTTACGAATAAGATTTTTCTCCCTACCATTATTGCTTGGCTTATAATACACTTTTGACTTAAGACTATCTGGAAGGTATTGTTGCAAGACATATCCTCCGAAGTCATGTGGATAGAGATACGAACTTGTTCCGTCGCTGTTGACTGATGGGTGATTTTTCATATTATTTGGAACTCTATCATCTTTGGTCTTCTCTGCATCGTGCCTTGCCATATTCATAGCAACGCATACGGCATTGGACTTCTCTGCTTCGCAAAGATACACTATTGCGTGACTGATAGACAAAGCGCATTCTGGCATACCAAGTTTCTCTGCCGAATATAAGGCACTACAAGCGAGCAACATCGCATTACTATCTGCCATGCCTATATCTTCGCTAGCGTGAGCTATTAGTCGCCTTGCTATAATCCTTGGATCACAACCTGCAAGCAAAAGTCGTTGACTATAATACAAAGCAGCATCAGCATCACTACCACGGATACTCTTACAAAAAGCACTCAAGATATCATAATATCCATCTTCACTAAGAGACATTGCCTTCTTCTGAATACTCTGCTCAGCTACTTCAAGAGTGATATGGATCTTTTTATTCTTAGATATAGGGGTTGTTATAGCTGCAAGCTCCAATGCATTGAGCGCTTGTCTCACATCTCCTGCTGCCGCCCAAGCAAAGTGTGTTATTGCCTTGTCATCCACTATAAGTGGCATATTGCCTAGTCCGTTATCAACATCAGCTATTGATCTATTCAATGCCTTGATGACATCTTCATCGGTCAAAGATTTGAACTCAAATACCCTACATCTAGACACTATTGCTCTTGTCATACTAGTGTATGGGTTCTCGGTCGTAGAACCAATAAATGTTATACTCCCATCTTCTATTGCTTCGAGTACGCAATCACTCTGGGATTTGCTCCACCTATGACACTCATCTAACATAAGATAGGTCTTGATACCATATAGATCAAAATCTTGTCTTGCCTTCTCGATCACAGCCTTGGCATCACCTACACCACTAGATACTGCGTTGAGCTTGGTGAACTTACCTTTGCAAGAACTTGCAATGATATTGGCTAACGTTGTCTTACCTGTCCCCGGTGGGCCAAAGAAAATACAACTACCTAATACTCCAGCTCTAATAGCCCTATCAAGTAGATTGTTCTTACCAACAATATGTTCTTGCCCAACAAAGTCATCGAGTGAGCAAGGTCTCATTCTATCTGCAAGTGGGCGTTTTGTATTGAGTTGATCTGTGTAATCCATAATAATATCCCTTATGATTACATAATAACACAAACAATTAAAATATCAAAATATTAGCACAAATTAGCCAAATGTTATTTCAATATTTTTTTTGTCCAATTCGCGGTAAGAAAAGTATGGGACATTGCTATACTCAATACCATTGATCTTAGAAACCGACTTATCACCTATTCTTGTATTGATAACAATCGATCTATTACGCAACTTGATAATGCCATAATACTCACTATTGTTGCCCAAAACAATACCGTCAGGTCTGAATGTTATCCCGAAGCCACTTTGAATAATAGCAAAGTAGCTTTTGACAGTCTGAGGCACGTGTTGTAACAAAGCAACTTGACCATTACACTCGCTATAATAATCCCAAAACACTGAATATGGGTGTTGTAAAAGTTCCTTTATAATACTCCTTGGCAACTTATTGTTGACTATATCATCTAATATCTCATTGTCAGACAACACCTGCAACGGAGCGATGCACGATAGCAGTTTTGTAGCCTTCTCAAAATTATTTTCATCAAAATCAAATGGCGCCAAAGCCAGTGCAAAATATAATCTCTTGCTCTCTTTGTGTTCAATGTCTTGTGCAACACTTATATCAACTCCATTGTCACAAACATTGCATTCAAGTATTGGACTAGAGCACTTGATATATGTCTTAATACCCGAATTGAAGTTAGTTATACACAGCCAAGACTTATGAGTAACGGCAAAGTAACCATTATCCTCTATTGGCACAAAAAAGTGTAATATTTCTGATAATTTGTGCGATGATGTATTTGCAACACTTACTTTGATAATCTGTGATTTGACCTTATAGTCGTAAGTACGAAATGTCTTGATAGTCAACTTCTGACAGTCAAAGTTCCTCTGGTAACAGTACTCTTTGGATATCTCCTCATCGCTCTTGCCAAGCATCAATAATGGTTTGGTACAGGATTTGATAGAAGCATCTTTGACAGCAAAGGTATTGAGCGCAAGTATAAGATTGCTATCCGATAGCTGTTTAGCAAAATAGAACACCCTACTCCTAACGAAAGTGTATTTACTAATGATATATTTGATAATAGAAGGATTGACAATCTCACAATCATAGCATATGGCAAGATTACAATACTGTGGATCACTCGATGACTCTATACGACATAAGGCTTGAAGCATACTGTGGAGTTTTTTTTCGCTCGTATAATAATATTTGATGATTTTGTAACGCATATCGAATCCATTATCATATAGTAACTTATAGTACTTATTGTCATATGGAAGATAAATGTTGGTCTTCCTCAGTCTAGACAAATAATAGTATTCAGGGCTACTTCTGTCGTATAGGTTGTTTGCAACAGTCGACATTACCTTTTTTGTTGACTTAAGTTTTGGATAGTATCTCTGTCTTCTATAAACAATGAACAATATTATACAATATAAAATAATACATAGCATACTACAATTGTTTGCCAATCAGGCGAAGTTATACGGTTCGATAATATTTTTTTGAGTGTACAAGCAGATATTGACACTTTTCGACATATATATAGATATTATCAAATAAAAATCGGAGTTATTTATGATATTTGAGAACTTTATGACATTTATGAATAAGATTATGCTATTCTCTTCCTATGTCAACAATGTATCATGCTTTCCTAAGCCACTCAAACCCGAAGAAGAAAATGAATGCTTTAATCGAATGTGGAAAGGAGATATGCAAGCCAAAGACACACTCATCAACCATAACCTAAGACTTGTTGCACATATTGTGAAAAAATATAACAGCACAATGGAAGCTGATGACTTGATATCAGTTGGCTCAGTTGGACTCATCAAAGCAATCAATTCATTCGAATATGGCAAGAATACCCAATTCTCTACTTATGCTGCTAGGTGTATCGAGAACGAGATACTCATGCTACTTAGAGTTAACAAAAAACATTCACAAGTCCTTGCTCTCAATGAATCATTGGGCAAAGACAAAGATGGCAATGATATATGCTTAATGGACATTATCCCCGACTCAGAGAATGATGTCATAGAGAATGTAGAGAACAATATACTAACAGACAAGTTGTTATCTATCATTCGGTCAATACTTAACAAACGTGAGTATCAGATAATTGCCCTACGTTATGGTATTGGTGGCAAACCATCATATACCCAAAGAGAAGTTGCTGTTAGACTTGGCATATCACGTAGCTATATATCTAGGCTAGAAAAGAAGGCCTTAGAGCGAATAAAAAAAGAGGTCAAAAACAATGAACTCTTCTTTGGTTAAATTATTCCTTACTACCCTTTGAAGTATCCTTGATAGGGGCATCTATCTCCTTATTATTAACAATGTTAGGAGTATCTACCTTAAGTGTTGAAGTATCTACATTTGGCGATGGGTGCATTCTATCATAGATATAGAATGGCATCGTAAATGCTGTTGGAATCAAGAAGTATAGGATATACATTAACACAACAAATACAGGCTTGGTTACGGCTTTCATAACAATAGCAAATACCATATACTTGCCATTGAAGAACATATAATCCCAATCAAATACAAAGTTAAATATCAAAGCAGGTATAGACCAAACTACAAATGGAATGCATGCATACAAGATATCTTTGAGTTTTGGCCTAAAGAATCCACTTGTATAACTCCACACTCCTATCAACACCATTATTGAGTGATTGAAAAGACTAGTAAAGGTCCTGAAGTGCCATATTGGATAATATCTAAGCACTCCTGGCAAGATAAAGTTCATAAATCCACCGATAAGACCGAATGTAGCAAAGTATGCTATAAAGCACCTCTGGGCTTTGCCTTTTGTAAAGCAAGCAAGGAGCATGGTATATTTGACAATCGAACATATATGTAAAGGCAAGTATTCATAAAAATCATAGTAGCCATGTACTTTGTATTGCCACATCTCTACCGAAAAATCCGATATAATCAAGAATATCGAAAAAATAAGCAATACCCATCTAAATGTCTTGTGACTTATCTTCCTACCAAAATAACAAATAAGTACTATCGCAATGACTGCAACAGCCACAAACGCTATATGTCCCCATGACCAAAAGAATGGCGCTGTGCTGGCATATACATTTTCTCCACCAAATATCTTATCCACTTATGTTTCTCCTATATTTTCTTTCGTAATATGTCGCCAGTTTTGAGTCTCAAATCTGTTCTAATATCTATCAATTGTTGAACATTCTTAGCAACATCAATGCTGTTGCCTTGAGTATCCTTCATCTCAGTAAGCACAATCTTCTTGTTGAAAGTATCGTTGGGTGACAATACTTCAAGTTCTTCACCTATAGCGAATCTATTGCGTTGCTCTACTCTAACATATCCCTTGTTCCAATCTCCAACAACGATTGCCATGAATTCATGTGTCTGCACAGGCATAGAATCTATCAAGTATTCACTCTGTTCAAGCTGTTTATCTTTGAGATTAAAGCCTGTTGTATATTGTCTATGGCTCGTCTTAAAGAGTTCATCAACAAGGTCTTGCGTTGGACAATAGTGAGTGTTATTCTCGTTGAGTTGTTTCAATGCTCTAGCATATGCATTGGTTACAGTTGCAACATAATACGGAGACTTCATTCTGCCTTCTATCTTAAAACTTGTTACGCCTGCCTTGGCTAGTTGGTCCAAGTACTTAAGCATATTGAGGTCTTTGCTATTGAGGATATATGTACCACGCTTATCTTCTTGTATCTCGTATGGAGTAGTTCTGCTCTTCTCTGTTATTGTGTATTCCCATCTGCATGCTTGAACGCAAGCTCCACAATTGCTATCTCTTCCACTAAGGTAGTTGCTAAGTAAGCACCTTCCTGAATATGATATACACATTGCCCCATGGACAAATGCTTCAAGTTCAATATCTTGTGGTAAGGAGTCTCTTATGTCTTTGATCTCCGTAAGTGTTAGTTCTCTTGCTAGCACTATTCTTTTTATACCAAGTTTGGCAAAAAATTGTGCACTATACTTATTAGTAACATTTGCTTGGGTAGATATATGAATCTCAAGGTCTGGAGCAACTGACTTTATGAACTCTACAACCCCTACATCTGATACTATGACAGCATCGACTTTGGCCCCAACAAGGACTTTGATATAATCTGCCAATTGCTCAAAATCTCTGTTGTGTGCAATAATATTGACTGTAACATATGCCTTGACATTATGGGCATGACAATACTCAACTGCTTGGGCTATCTCTTCATATGTGAAGTTGTCTGAGAATGCTCTAAGTCCAAATTGTTTGCCAGCAAAATACACAGCATTTGCACCATAGTACACTGCTGTTTTTAATTTTTCCATATTGCCTGCTGGACTCAATAATTCCATATTTTCTCCATAAAAACTTAATCTATTGTAGTTTGCATAGTACTATGCTTTGGTAATAAACATTATGCCATCACCTATGTCTACAAGTTCACTTACTAGTAACTTATTGGACTCTATTTCACTAATAAACTTACGTAAGTTCATTACAATTGTTCGGTGCTTGTGAGGCACCTTATCTTCACCCCTAACCATGCCTTTGAACAAAACATTGTCTGCTATCATGCAACCGTTGTCCGATAACATATCTAGAAGATAAGGTAGGTATCTAACATACTGTCCCTTGGGCCCATCTAAGAATATCAAATCAAACTTCTCTTGCTGATGTGATATGATATATTCATAGGCATCGCAAAGGTGTTGCTCTACCCTGTCCAAGACTTTGTATTCGGCAAAATTGACCTTTGCTCTCTCGTATGACTTATCATCTATCTCTACGGTCGTCAATGCCGAATTGGGACTATTGAGAAGCATAATCGTACCAGAATATCCTATTGCCGTACCTATCTCCAATATTCGGGATGGTTGGTTTACTTTGACGTAATTGGCAAGAATATTGGCTGATGGATCTAGCAATACAGGGATATAGTTCTCTCTTGCAAAGTTCTTGACATTACATAATTGTTGTACAACTGAATTTGGTTGTAAGTATCTCGAATCCATAACTTTCCTTTAATAGTATTCATCATGAGTATATCATATGTTTTTGATTTTGATAAGCAAATAAGCGTTGTTGTAGCAAAATCAATAAAAACAGCCCTAGTTTTGTAACTAGGACTGTAAAGATACTAACTTTCGTATATTATTGTCAATATCATTGGTCTACGCTTTGTCTTCTTGAAGAAGTATCCTGCAAGGGCTTTTTTCACAATCATCTTGACAGAATTGATATCCATATCTTTGATATCAATACCTTTGAGAGAATGTAAGACAACGTCTTTGGCTTCGGTTATTAGCTCGCTTGCTTCTTCTTGATAGATAAATCCTCTAGATATAATCTCTGGACCTGATACTATCTCACTGCTTAGACTAGACAATCCAAGTACAACAACACACAAGCCTTCTTCGCTAAGCAATGCCCTATCTCTAAGTACTACACTTGACATATCTCCAAGTCCTGTACCATCAACAAGCCTTTGACCAGCTGGAACTGAGCCTGTACGAGCAAAGAAATTGTCACTTACTTCTACTTGCATACCGATATCAGGTATGATGATATTACGTTCTTCCATACCCATTCCTAGAGCAAGGTATTGATGACGTTTCATATGCTTATACTCACCATGCACTGGTATAAAGTACTTTGGCTGAACAAGGTTGTGGATAAGCTTAAGTTCTTCTTGATAAGCATGTCCTGATACATGGACATCAGCAAGTTCGCTATATATTACATCAACATTCTTACGGAACAAGTTGTTGATAACAGTATTGATAGCCTTCTCATTGCCTGGGATTGGGCTTGCAGATATAATAACAACATCATTATCTCCAAGGTGTACTTTGCCGAAATCATCGGTTGCCATACGTGTCAATGCACTCATAGCTTCGCCTTGGCTTCCTGTTGTAATGATGATAAGTTCTTTGTCTGCGAACTTGTCAATCTTGTCTATATCAATGATATTCTCTCTATCAAAGTGTAGCTCACCGAGTTTGAGTGCTGTCTCAGACACGTTGATCATACTTCTTCCAGAGAAGGCAATCTTCCTCTTGTACTTAACAGCAAGATCCATAATCTGTTGCAATCTGTGGATATTAGATGCAAATGTTGCTACCAATATTCTCTTATCTTTGAGGTTACCAATAAGTTCGTCCAATGTCTTACCGACTGATCTCTCACTCATAGAGAAACCCGGTCTCTCGGCATTGGTACTCTCACACATTAGCAATAGCACGCCTTTACGACCATAGTCGGCAAATCTCTTCAAGTCAATAGCTTCTCCGTCTATTGGAGTAAAGTCAACTTTGAAGTCGCCAGAGTGTATGATAACACCGACTGGTGTAGTAATAGCAAGTGCTACGGCACCTGCAATAGAGTGAGTAACTCTTATGAACTCTATCTTGAAGTTGCCAGCTTTGACTGTCATACCTGCTTTGATACTAACAGCCTTTGCTTTGATATTCTTGAACTCTTTGAGTTTGTTCTCCACAAGTCCCAATGTAAGTCTTGTTCCATACAGAGTTGCTTTGATATCATTGAGAACATATGGAAGTCCACCTATATGGTCTTCATGTCCGTGAGTTAGGAATATACCTCTGATTTTCTCCTTATTGTTGATAAGGTATGTTATATCAGGGACAACCAAGTCGATACCCGGCATCTCCTCAGTAGGAAAAGCAAGTCCACAGTCTATCACAATGATATCATTCTGATATTCTATGACGGTCATATTCTTACCTATCTCTCCGACACCACCCAAGAACATAATCTTGACGTTATCTTGTTTTTTGTTTTGTTTCTGCCTATTTGCATTTGGATTAACAAGAACCTGTCTATGCATTGGCATAATTTGTTGTTGATTTTCTATTTCAAAATCTTCGTTTTCTGGCATAATAGCCTCCTTATATATTTGTTACACCCTAACTAACATCGAAAAATATTGCATAGCCAAAAAAATGTAGCAAGTGCTATTGTCTCAATGTTAGATTCTTATGTATATATTCAATTGAAAGTAGTGCTTCCAAAAAAATCCTAAATCAAGTTAAGGCTCTGGTATTCCCCAATTAGCCCCAACATAATACTTCACGTAGATAATCCTAGAGAAGATATTTTGTCTTATCAATCTTATCACGTTGCTCCAAAGTGACAGGAGATATGACCATATCAGAGTATGCATAATATCTCATACCTTGACATGTAAAATACGATACCATATGGAATGTCGAATAAACAAGTATGGTAAGTGGCAATGTTATAAATAAGCATGTGCCAAAACTAAATATTCCGAAGAAAATATTGAATACCATTGCAGCTAATACAAACGCAACCGTTGTTGACAACAATGGTAGATAATTCCTACATGAGATACTTATACCCTTCTTAAGCGAAGCAAAAGGTCCGACATCTTGGACAACCATTGCTGGAACCCAATTGCAGAACAATGCTTGCTTGATAGCTATAATAATAAGCGCGAGGACAAATACTATGAATGAGCCAAGTATGTTGACAATACCACCCATTATTATGAGCTTTATTATACCAACGAATACCCCAAAGATAAGTAAATTCATTGGGACGATGATGATAAGTTTAACCAATTGCAACAAGACTGATTTGCCGAAGTTCTTGATAAAACTTGCAGTGAATCCGTATTGAGTGTTGCTTGACATAAAACCATATATTGTCTCGCATACAGCAAGCTCAGCAAGTCCAAATACAAAAGGAACAAATACGCATAGTACAAAAGCAAGCCCAACATAATTCCATACAAATACAGATGCATTGCTACTAAAAACCATTGCAGTATTATCAACTGCTGAATTAAAAGCAGTTATCATTGCTGGTGGATCACGAAAAATAGAAGTAAAAACAGTATTGATATCGTTGAATACTCCAGCAGCAGTCAACTTAGATATAATAGGGCTAGCAATAGGAACACAAATAGCAACTGTAACTATAAAGCAGATACAGTAATACAATAGTAATTTCCATACGGTAGAAAAATTAGTTAGTAGAAGTCTAACTGAATTTTTGAACATCATAGATTCTCACTCCCCTTAGTATATTTAATTGGCTCACTCACCAAATATATTCATTACTTATGTAACATTATACACAATAAAACTATTTATAGCAAACAATTTAACTTGCATTTGACAAAATAAAAATGATTACTTTGTATTATTATTGTCCGTCCAGTCAGTCTACAAAATAATCATTGGGACTAGCATTGTTGTCTATAATAGTGATAGACAACACATATGGTGTTAGACTAATCTATAAGCCGAGTTCTGTATTAGATGGTCATCTATCTAGGCTATCTGTTGCCAGATAGCTCAAGCGATACTTTTAAGAACCTAGCGAGCAACTAATGTGGTCCTTTTAATCTTGCACCAGGTGGGGTTTACAGGGCATCGATTGTCACCAACCGATCGGTGAGCTCTTACCTCGCCTTTCCATCCTTACCATAAATTATGGCGGTCTATTTCTGTTGCACTTTCCTTGAAGTTGCCTTCACTGGGAGTTACCCAGCACCCTGCTCTATGGAGCCCGGACTTTCCTCATTATAGACAACAAAGTCTATACTGCGACCATCTGACTAGCTAACGATGACATTATAATCCATCTGGCACTCTTTGTCAAGTATGATAAGTCGACAATAAAAAAACCATCAGTTTTGTTACTGATGGTTCTTTGTCAAACTATTGTTTGTCATCCTTATTCAAAGTATCTTCTATATCATCTGCAATCTCTTCGCTAGATGTATTATCCTTGTCAGATATAACTCCAAGCATTATTAAGATCATACATATTGCCGACAATAAACTTATCATTACAACTCTATCAATTAAGAAGCCAAATATTTTGCTAAGTATCTCCACAAGTATCACAATACTTGCAGATATACTAACCCAGAACTTGTAACTCTTCAGATTTTTCTTTAGATTTTTCATTCTTTGTACTCCTTTTATTCTTTATAAGAATAACCTCTTTGATGTCATTGATATCATTTTTGAGATCGTTAACAACCGTAAGGTGCTCATTGAGTTTGTTGATAGTTGCCTGATACTTCTTTTCTCTCGCATTGCTATCTTTAAGCTGAAATATTAGTAATCCTACAAACAAAACAGCCCACAAGCCGTTGCTTATTGCGAGTTTGAGTATCTCTTCCCACATACTAGTTCCTCCTGTTATTCATAACAGCAACAAGATTGTAGTATCTATTCCCTAGCTGATTTTTGTAATACTCTGCATTGCCTTTAAGTTCATTCATTGCATCCAATCGGCTGAGATTGTTGAAGTAATCCAAAGCAACATTGTATTTTTCTTCATACTTAATAGCATTGAGAGACTCTTCTCCATATTGATTGACGAACTTAGCAAGATCCAACTGATCAGAAATATTTTTGCTCGTTGTACTTGCATTCTGCTTATCAACTTTTGCTCTATACTCAGCTTCTTTCTCCATAATAGAATTGTTATACTTAACAACCTCTTCTTGCTTAGAAGCAAGCTCAGATGTCAAGTCGTTAATCTTCTTATTAAGGGTTGCAGCGTATGAGATATCATAATTTGACAAAGCAGATTCTTTCTCTGTTTTGAGCGCATCAATCTCACCATTGAGAGCACTTATTGAAGCCGACAATTCTTTGTCAACTTTGATTAACTCATTGATTTTGTCTTGATCAAATGCTTCTATCTCATTGATAACGATACTAGATCTCGCAAGTCCACGCCTCAATGCTTCGTCGCTGATATTCTCTTTTTTGGCTTGATATAGATTCTCTATAGTTTCCTTCTGGATAGTCGCATCGTCTTTTTTGCTTTGAATAGTATTCTCTAGGTCCTTATGCTTGCTTGAAGCTTTGCTTTCAATACTATCAATAGTAGCTTGCCTTTCGCTTTCCAATTCTTTTGTTGCTATATCCTTGATCTTTTCATTATCAATGACTATATCATCAAGTTTCTTGAGATTTAGCTCATTATCAGTTGGTGTTACTGATGTATCAACCTTGTATTTTTTATCAATTTCATCGAATCCATCAATAATACTTGTTTGAGTAGATGTCTTCGGCTCATCAAGGTTAGATTTGATACGTTTTTCTTCGTCTTCGGTGAACTTATACTGATACATATTCCTTCCTCCATATTTATTTATTCTTAGATTACGTTGCAAAAAGTAGTTTTTGAGATTTCTATCTTTTTCCATATCAATTGAAGTCCTCATAGTAGACATTTTCATCTTTTTCATACAAATAATTTCGGCTATTATGATAAAGGATATTATCCATATCATGTTCTACCGGATCAAGCTGAGTTGCTACATATTCACTTGTTGCAGGATAGTATTGTATATAGTACATTTTCCACAAATTACCTTCTTTGGCATGAAGTACTATCAAATTGTCAGCTCCATACTGAACATAGATCCTGGTTCCAGTAATTTGAGCTCCATTGCATAGAAGATCTTCAACTGTCATATTAGCATAATTAACAAAATCTTTTACCCAACGCACTACATTGCTTTCTAGTAAGAATATACATATACCTCTCGGAAGATTAAGTCCACCTGATGCCAAGCATTCTGGTAAAAGTACTTGAGTAACATTTGCAATGTTTGGCACTTTGGTAGCTCCTATATTGCAATAGTATTTTTGAGTGGTATTCAACCACCTTGTCAATCTTATTCTTGGAGAGTTATTGTTTCTTTCGAATGTTAACAAATATATGTTATAACCCGTATTCTTACAAAGAACATAACTAAAATCATAGTTATAATTCGATGTTATAGCCTTGGAAGTATTACTCTCCGTATCAATGAGATAAACTAAGTTGTTGTGACTTGTCTTTAACAACAAATATCTATTACCGTCTATATAAGTTGAAGTCGTTGCATCATAAACTTTTGGATAAAACAATTTAGCCGCAATTATTTGATAATATGTAGTTGCACTAAAAACACTCGGGGTATATACATCAGCTAAAGATCCTGGCAAGGCAATACTTCCCCAGTTCTGGACTTCGTATTGAATAGCCCCGTCTGTAATTCTATATACAAGATAAGTATTTAATCCGTATGCAGTAATGCCCATGGTGGGAGTTTGTGTCCTTGTTAAGGAAGCTTCATTCCCCTGTATATTCCATTTGACACTTTTTATTTTGAAAGTTGTAGCAGTCCTTGAGGATATTATAAGATAAATAATTGGATCTTCTTCAGCATTCAAGAATATCTTGTCAATACTACCATCGTATGTTTGACCACTCGTCAAATCAATGCTATCTACAAGAATAGTCTTGTCAGCTTTTTTGAGAGTAAAACTAAAAGTATCATTTTGAGATATATCAAATATTCTGAACTTACAAAATATATGATATGTCCCACCGACTTGAACATTGACTGGCATAGAATAGTTGCGCGATACAGTAGTATAGGTATCACAGTCGACATACATAAAGAAATCATCTTCTGTATATCCACCACTAGAACCAGAGCCTGAGCTATTCTGTAGTTCAGTTACAGTACCTTCCAAAGTCTGAATAGAACTTTGAGCGCTTGTCATATTACTTGTCAATGTGTCTACTGTACTCTGTAACGAACTTACAGAATCTTCGATACTCTCGACGGCATCATCAATACCTCCTACTGTAGTGTTCAAAGTATTAACTGCCGTTTGAATAGTATCTATTTTGATTTTGTTCTTGCCTAAGTTTTTTTCTATCTCTTGAGTCTTAAGATATGCCATCTTACCATAGTTGGTATTTTTTGTATCATTTATCATAATTTTTATACCAGTCCTAGATAAACTTTTGGTGGAGAGATATAAGCTAAGTCATTATCGCTATGGAAGTCAATAGCAAGAGTATTTGCTCTTATATTGACTCTTAGTCTATTTTCTCCTGCCGTAACCGTATATGACTTGGTCGTCTTCTCGGTACGCACATCTACTCTACAAGCATACTTCGTTGAGATATAGATATCGCGAATGACTTTGGTCTTATTGGGATAGCCTAGGTCGTTCTTTGGCGAATACCAAGCCTTAGGAAGATTGGTACCAAAGTACTTGCCACTTTCACTCAATTGCGCAAGCTTGGTAGACTCGCTACCTCGCAAGCAAAATATCAGTTTGGATTGCTCATTTGTAAGTATCGGACATAGATAACTAATATCCATACCTCTTGACAAAGTAAAACTTCCATTCTGCACATCGATGGCAAGCAGACTGTTGTTGACACAACCACCTGCCCTATTCTCTTCTAATATCGCATCATCTTCGTAGTTGAGTCTGAGAGCAAGATAATACTTGCCGTTGTAGTAGCAACCTTTTGCCATAGAGTTGTCGATACCTTTGAGCATATTATCGATATTGATATCAAGTTTGTTAGTTGATATACCATTGAACGAGTATATACCATTGTCCGTGAGCATCATCACAACGTCACCACAGATGCTTACTGTCTCGCTATATATCTTGCCACTTGAAGAAAATAGATGCGCTACGCTGAACTCCGACTCATCTGCATAAGCAGTAAGTCTTGTGATACCATAGTCTCGGAATATGTAGACATAATCCAAGAAACTAATAACTTTGTTCAAACAACCTCTTTCATCAAGCATCTCAATAAACCCAGCACCTGTGCCATTGATTGCCCAGTTCGTTGGATCAAGATCTTGGCTAAACCATACAGCGTTCTTCTCTCCATCAACTGTTGCGAACAATCTCTCATAATGCACACACATAGAAGTGATATTGGGAGCTGTCGTTACAGCATATGGAGCTTGATTGCTATTCCACACAGTCATACCATCTGTTGGGGATGTAAATATGATTACATCTTGGTCATTGAGTCTATAATTGACAGCATTGGGACAAGTAGTAAACGATGATACAATCATCTGATGTACAAAGTTGTCTAAACTTGGTGTAGCACAGAACCAATACAAGTTCTTATCGCTACCATATAACACAACTTTATTCTGGAATGTGTTATATGTAGTGTTGTAGAACTTGAATACCCAAGCTCCTTCGAACGATATATTCCCGGCTGGATATTCTAAGCCTTGCACAGCGCTTGTATTCCCTACTGGCACTTGTAACAAATCAAAACCATAGCCGTGTGTCAAAGCACCACTTTTATAAAAAAAATTGTAAGAAGCCGTTGCACTTCTCACAGACATAATATTGGGGTCAATATCAGAGTTGATACCTTTAGAAAATGTCGAATAATTGAGTTTGATAAGGTTATTTGGCTTTTTATTCATTCTTTTGCGATAGAACATTATAACCACCGCCTTCGTGGCAAAACTACCTCACTTTTCTTTCGACAAGCCACTTGCAAGGCTTGTTTGAATCTTTCATCCCACATTGCAGCTTCTTCATAAAAACCTTTGACATAGCAATATTCACTTGCAGTTCCCATAGCAAGACATTTGTCGCTAATTCTACCTCCGAACAATATTCCATCGCTTTGCAAAGTGATAGATTCTGGCGAGATTGAATAAACAATATCTACATAACCATTGGCATACAACTTGATATAGTCCTCAAATATCTGATACTTAACATTTTTACCATTGCTCTTAAGAGTAATGCTTTGGATACTTTTTGGCTCGTTTGCTAGGTCTTGAAAGAATATCTTATTGTTCTCTACAAGTATTGTCTCAGTAGACAATATTGGAAGATAGTCATAAGAAATATCAAGACAGGTCAAGTTAAGACAACTAAGCAGTATTGCAAACTCTTGTTGCGTATTGGTATCTATTGTAGCATTCTCATCTTCTTCAATGATTGGAGTAAACTCATTCGTTAGATTAAGGAATAGACTTGCAATTTTTAATACATTTTTTGCGTTCATAATCACTCCTTTTTTATACCCATCGGGTAAGCCCCGAACAAAAGTCGATATCTTTGCCCTTATCAGAGACAGACAACAATTCTCTTAGTCTATACTGAGACTCATAACTTTGCTGTTCTTCAAAGTCACGACAAAGTGCATTATTATCTTCTTCTATCTGATCAAAGTCAACATTGGACACTCGAGTCTTATGAACATAGTCTAAGGCTCTTTTGTCTAACTTTGGGAATGGCAAGACAACACACAAACTGTTGCGAAGCCCTTCCATACGTACTTCATATCTTGGATATTTTGTATCCAGCACAATATAATAATTTTTGTCGATATGTTTGATTCTATTTGATATCGCAAAGATATCATTTGTGACTTTTGTTCTCATAACACTTACCTTTTAGATTATTATGTTCCAGAACCTTCTGTAGAAGTAGGCTCTACTGTTACATTGACAGTTGGCTTGAATGGGTTAGATACTGTACTTGATATTCCAGTAATCTTAGCTTGTCCACTAGGCTTATTACAGATAAGATCTGCGTATTTGACCAAAGTAGCAGAATATGTAGGATAACCATATTTTTGTTTGATTATCTTGCCATCTTCACCTTCAAGCCATTTCCAATCACACAACTGATGCAACACAAAGTCCTTAGAATTGAGGATATACATTGTATCACTTGGAATAAATCTGTCTGATACAACAGGTATGCCATTGTAAGTAAGGGCTTTGTATCCACCTTGTAATTCCATGATATCTATATTTCTTCTGTAAGATCCTAGATATTGCTGATATGCTCTCTTGACATCAGCTGAGCAAGTAATGAAGTCAACTTCACTACCTGATACTTCGTCTAGGAAGTCAATAGCAGTCTGTATCATAGAGTCAGAGATCTCTCCAGCATCAGTTTGAGTGTAAGGACTAAGCCATAAGTTAGTTGATCTAGTTACTCCATACAAAGTCTCACTAGAACTGAATATCTTGCCAAGACCCGTAAGCTCTTGGTCTTTTGATCCTTGAACATACAACTTTTGATTGGCTACAAAAGTACCTGTTGCACCATCGAATGTTACAACTTTGGTGCTTCTATTGATTGTCTTAACTCTTATGCCTTTGAGTCCTGTAACAAGCGAGCCAGATGCATATACATCGACTACAAGTCCTTCAATAAGGTTCTTGACGGAACTAAGTGTGATAGTATCACCCGATACACTTGCTACTGTTGTAAGTTCTCCACTACCATCACCATATAACATACGGCCTAGGTTAAAACTGCTTGCAGCAATAAGCCCTTCCATCTCGGCATTGAGAAGGTTAACAAAAGCACCAGCATCATTTGCAGAAGCTCTGATTGCTTTATCACTTATCTCAATAGTTCCATATAGGTTCTTGAGTGTAGAAACAAATTGTACATAGTTGTTGCCAGCAGCAGAAGGCAAAGCACCATCTTCACTTCCAGCACCGATACCACCGTTGATGCCGAATGGAGCGAGTTTGCGAATCTCTTTACCCCAGACATCAGCAGATGTTTGTTTGATTTTGCCCAATAATGGATTTGCCTTAGTATTCAACTGATTGGCAAGTACTCCAAGATAAACCGTCTTAAGAGCATTTTGGGCTGTTGTTAGTGTTACCATTTATTTTTTCTCCTTTATTTGAACATTGCCCTTGCTATGATATTGGCTTCCGTCAAGTCCACAGGGACTTTGGGTGGCGACAATGGAGCTACTGAGCCAGAATGTTTGCCAATAAGAGCAGGAGCTTTGGTATTGTCAATATTATTGATATAATCTTTGATTATTGATGATTTGATCTCATCATTATTTTTGATATACTTGTCCACAAAATCCGAGTCGCTAGCTAGCTTGGATGGTGAACGGAAGTTCCTCTTGATATAAGTTATCCAAGCTTTCTCGAGGGGGTTGTCGCTACTTGCGATATCCTTATCCTCAATAATCATCTCTGATAACTCACGAGAGTACTCCTTTGCCTCTTCGTTCTGCTCCAAAAACTCCGAGACTTTGCTCTGCCAGTCTTCCCTCATATATACAGGCAAGTCTTCCTTGTTATCTTGTATATTCTTTTGAAGGTCAGATAGCGCCTGGCATTTTTTTGTGAACTCACTCTGAAGTGAGTTGTATGCCTGTAGCAAAGCATCGCTATCTTTGAATTTGTTGGGAATAGAGCCGTGAACCTCAGTATCTGAGCCTACATCAATTTTCGCGTCTGCGACTTGCTCTGTACTAATGACTTCAGGTTGTTCTATGTTGTTGTCTATCATATTATTTCCTTCCTTTATTGTTGCATTATTTGATTGGTTATACTAAGTAGTTGTCTATGCGCTTTGATATGCTCTAAGAACAACTTCTCTGTTCTGAGTTTTTCTTCCTCAGCATATTCTCCACCTAGCATAAAAGCGATATGCTCGTTGATATGGAGCTCGTGGTCATCGATCTCTGATGGAGTAACTATATTGCCACGAAGCAGTTCAACATTTTCTTTGCCGGCTTTTTTGATATGCAAAGCATTGATATCGATACCATTCTCCCATACGCCAAAACCTAACAACTCGAGGGCTTTGACACGCATTGAGTTGCTTAGCTTACCATTCTCATCGTGAAGAAGTCCAGCATTGAGAAGTTCAAAGACCATACTTCGCTTCTGGGCAAGAGTCTCTCCTATCTCATTCTCAGTCTCGAATATAATGTCATCGCTTTTGATATCGGTATTTTCCCAATAAAAAGTCTCTATCTCACCATTGCTACTTGTGATCTTGGTAAGTCTTGGGACTTGGGCAAACTCCTTATATAGTCTTAGAATCATACCTGCGATACACTTAACTGCATTGCGAACATTGTCAGCTGTTGATGATATACGAGTATCATCTTGTTCGATGAGTAACTGCAATGCTGTACCACTTGCATTGGTGATCGAGGAAGTACTACTACGCATAAGGTCACTCACACCACTTATATTGGTGAATTCATTGAGCAACCTATCTTCTTCGGCAGCAAAGTCTGTTGGTATACGCATAGTATTCATAATGCTTGGAGGAGTTGAACCTTGTCTATATACGAGTACTTTGCCTGGCGACAAGCCTTCTTCTTCGAGATTATCTGTATCAACTGAGCCATCTTCGACTGCAAGCACACCCATAGAAAGTCTGTTAAGGAACTCATGCTTGCGATTTTTGACAGCATTGTAAGCACGTTGGACAGGGATTGTACGTTCTATGATGCTAAGTCCCCAAAAACATCCTGGGTTCTCAACTGATATTTGTTTGACAAACGGAAAACATCTCTTATTGTCTACTCCGTTGTGATAAGGCAATTCCCCAATATAGAGAAGTTTGTCTTCACAGACTATTATCAACCTACCATTTGGAAACTTTACGGTTGGGGCTTCGTACTTTTCTATGACTATTGCTTGATTAGATTTGACAGAATTGGTTATCTTAGATGCATTGCCATTGTAGCCAAGCCCACCCAATATTTGTGAAGTATCTAGTGAGTACACATTGATATCCCTACCTTCAATATCTACTCCCCATACATTGCGTATGGTCTCTACGTTGTAAGACTTGGCATGGATAATGCTTGCACAGTCTTCGATATTCTCCGAACAACTGCTGTCTGGGAATATCTCGAATGGTGGTACTGCCACAATCTCAACATCGCCTTCGTATGTATCTGTGCCATCTAGCCTACTTGTAAGATTCCTGCCCAAGCGTGGATTCCACAAGACTTTGTAAAACGCTGTTCCACATACTTCACTCCACTTGGTGACTTGTTTGAGTATCTCACTCAAGTTATGCGAATGATATACTGAGTTGATGATGTCTTTGCTGAGTTTGGCAAGTTTGAGATCCTTGTCTTCGCTACTTGCTGGCACAACTGTCATAGTAGGACGGACTTTGGACAACTTGGACAATCTTGACTCCAACATTGGGGCTATATGATTGTATACTTCACGTTCCTGCCAAAAATACTGTTTGTCATACTCTTCTACTTCATTGTTAACAGAAAGCGAACAATATTGATTGCCCATAAGGAAGTTGAGATTGAGTTGCCATTGTGCCTCGAAAGCTTTGCGTTCCTCTTGTCTTGACTCAAAGTCTCGGACAGTTTCTTCAACAATTAGTTCTATTTCTTTATTCTTTTTGTCGTTTTTCATCGGTTTATTCCTTTATTTTGATTTTTTTGTTGATATTGTTGGGGCTCTTTGGGGTAACGATCTTGCCAATCTCATCGTAGAGACTCTCAAGACACTCTCGACAAAAATACATGTCGCCTATCCCAAAGATTTTGCGTGACTTGATCATATAATCTGCCTTATTCTTACAACCTGGCACATCACACTTTATCGTCACATTGGTCTTCACAAGTTCCATCTTCTTCCTCCTTTGTTTTGCTCAATATCTCGATCAGCCTATTTCTTTCTTCCAACAATTCTTCATCTGTAAGATTTGTTAGATCACCTTCACGGGCAAAGTACTCAAGTACCACTTTGGCTGATGACAAATCCGGTGGAACTTGTTTGCTGGTCACTTTGCGTTTTGTTAACATTAATTCATCTTCTTTGAGTTGATACTCCTCTACTACTTCTTCGCTGGTATAGCCAACCGCTTTTTTGAGAAGTATTTCTTTGATTTTGTCTTCATTAACATCATTCGGTATGATTTTTTTTGTTATCCTCCTAGTCTTCATAAGCTTGTAGTTATGATAATATAACTAATACCTCCTATTTGTTTTGTTCGATGTACCCAGTCTTTTTGCTAATCTGTCCTTATCTTTCTGTATAAGACTTTTGCTCGGGGTTGGAGACTTGGTCTCAGGCCTATTCATAATGTAATATCTAAGTTCATCAAGCGAGTGGTCATCACGTTTGACGGGCATATCTCCATTTCCCCAAAAGTAGCCTTTGATCTCACGGATAAGATTGACACAGCAAGAAAAAATGAACAATTTTGCTCGTCCATTAGCGTCTTTGAGATAACTCTTGACTCTACTGAGTCCAGAATACATATCTTTGTTAACTTTGGGATTGACTACAAGTCCATAGTCATAGAATAGTTCCACAACACTTTTTTCGCTAGCAAGTGTTCGCTGAGTTGCAGCGCTATCTATCAAAGCTTCTAGCCTGCCACCAAATGACCTGTGCCAACCCAATCTATCACTAATCTCAAGCAACTTCTTTGCGTGATAATCAACCGTCTTGCCGGCCTCATAATGCTCAGCAATAACATAAATATTTCCATCATAATCGCACGCATACCAATGCGCCGAGAGTGGATTGTTAAGCCCTGGGTCTATAGAGATATTGTCATACCATTCTTTGGGGACAGCGAATGGCTCTATGATATGGATACTTGGATCGAACTCACTGTATACAAGTCCTCCACAATCAATAAACTTGCCATATCGTCTTGATTGCAACTCGTCTTGAGAAAGTGTCGAAGACAACTGCTTGATTTCTTCTTGACTCAAATATGGATTATCTGCCCATTCAATGAATATGTTCCATATCTCAGGGTCATTATTGCTATTGAGATATATCTCATCATATACCCAAGACAGACCTTTGAGAGGAGTCATAGTACCGAATATATCTCCGCATTTGTCTAATACTCGCATACGGCACTCTATATAGATATCCCTTGGAGGCTCTTCATCGAACCACACAAAATCCAGCGATGTACCTTGAAACTTCTCTCTGCCCTGATCGCAAGACTTGAATCCAATCTTGCTAGTGCCACCGAACACATTGCGTATCGTGATATAATCAATTACTCCGTTCTCTGGACTATCTTTTTTGCCACTCAACATGACAATATCTACTATCCAATCAGGATTGATATAATATAGTATCTTGCTCTGTGCGACATCTCTTTGTACTTGTGTGGATAATGATACAACCCAGCCAACCGTATTCTTACGATTGTCTCGATATGGATGTACTCCACGTGCCATATATACACTCTCTACTGCACCGCATTCTGTCTTGCCACTACGGTTACCACCGAATACCCAACGGTTGCGAGAGGGGCAACGATGGAACTCTAGTTGCTTTTGGTGAACTAGTTTACCGGTATTGTAACTAGCAAGTTTATTATTTGATTTACGTCTTTGGAGTTCTCTATCTATGGCTTTGACTTTGTTGATTAAATCAATCACTTATAAAAACTCCTTTTATGACAAAAATTATAAAAAAGTTCTAGACCCGTTATTATAAACTAGACCTAGAACATTATTAAAAGGAGCATATATGAAATACTTTATACTAATCCTCCTTTTTGTTATCAATACAACTAGTAGTACGACTTGTTATGCTTCTAATAAAGAACACTATGCAAGAATACTAACAGAGGGCACATATCTATACAAAAATACTAATGGTGAACAAATCTTTGAGTTACCTAAGACTTATTTTGTCAAAGTTGTAGCTGAGAGTGGCGAATATTATTCTTGCACATATGATGGAATCAAAGGTTGGGTCAAGAAGAGTGATGTCGCAATAGTAGAAGGCACTCCTATAGCTCCCTATCTTGACGAAACTTTTAGAATATATTCAAGTGAAGCCTGCAATATATACAAGTTACCAACAAGCAGAAGTAGCATTGTCGGCAAAGGTCCATTATACAAACATATAAAGTATCTGGGCAAGATAGAGGGCGAAGAATTGATATCTGGTCGTGGCAAAACATGGTACTATACAACCATTACCGATAACAAAGAGATTATCTATGGCTATGTGTATGCTGGATTATGTGATGACTTTGAGTCATATCCATTGAATGATGAAGTACTGAAGATAGCAGATCAAGTGTCTTTGGATATATCTGAACCAGATCTTAGTACCAAGAACAACTTTGTACTTCTTATAATTGCAGTATCAATACCCTCAGTATTGCTAGTATATATGATGTATAAGCCCTATTCTTTGGCTCGTAAGACAAGGAAAAAACATACTGTATATCATCCTATTAGCAAGCTTTACGATGACAAAGAATTGTAAGGTATTCAATACTTAGAACATATGTTATATAGCATTTGATTCCATAACTACGTTGTTAAGGATAGAAAATATCTCTTTGTTGGCATACTCTTTCATATTCTTAAGGCTGTCTTTGCATATGCGCCTACCATTAAGCTTGTGTGACATATATTCGTATACAGAGCATATCCAACCATCGTTAGTCATTTGCTTAGTTATATTTGGATTTTTTTCCAAATGCTTTTGAAAAACTTTGCCGAACTCCCTGATCGCAACATTTATCTGTCTGAACAAAGTCCTTGGAATACAATCAAGAGTCTCACATAGAGAGTCTGTTTTGTAGTTTTCAAAATATTTCAAAATTAGTATTTTTGAAAACTTGTGGTCTAAAGATAGCAAAGTTTCATCTATCAATAATTTAAGATTTATATATAATATTTTGCGTTCAGTCAATTCCAATATGTCATCAAAATCAAGCATTATATCCGAACTTCGCGAATAGTACGTATTGCTACTTTTGGATATAACAATCTTGTCTAATGCAATCGTTAATGGCTCAAAATACCTATACATTGAGAGCATTGCTCTACTCCAATTTTTCATTTCCATAATCATCTCCTATTGTGTGTTTGAAATCTTTAGGCAAGGCAATATTTTTGTTCAACAATGTTGATCACACCTATTATAAATCTGACAATTTTGATATGTCAATTCTTAGTGACATTATTTTTGAATATTTTTGTACAAAATATTTTCAAAAATGTTTTTGCGTGATTATTTTTTGTTGGAATGCGTATGTCTCAAACATATGTTCGATAATAACATACATATTATGACACTGTTTGTCATATTAAGGATAATTATATGTTTTTTATGAAATATATTTTGTCGAATATTGTAGAATGGGCAATTATTTTGTTCGTTTGCATTATTATAATTATTTTTACGATAATTGATATATCATCAATCATTTATCAATAATTAGTCCAACTCATCATCTTGTACTGATGAGTTGCTTACAAAACATCTCAAAAATATTATGAAATATCTTAATATAGTGATATAATCATACTAATAATATAAATATGAGGAACATATGAAGAGATTTTTGATAACAATCGCTATTATGCTTGCTATATGCTGTGTAGGCTTTGCAATAACAACTAGCTCCCCTGCTTATGCTGACGCACCAACATATAACAATTCTGTTCGCATTGCAAGGTACAACAATAAGACTTTTGTTCTAGACAAGGGTACTGGTACTCTTGGGCACAAACTATATATACAGGGCTCATCTATGACTACTATTGGTGGCTATGGATATGAGAACAATCAATTAGTTTCTCCAACACTATTCTGTATGAATGAGACAAATATCTATATATATACTGCCAACAATGATGGTGCTACCAACTATATAATCAAGAGTTTTGACTATGAGGGCAATTATGTCGCTTCATACAACACATACCTCGATGCAAATAATACTACCAAACCTATCGGTACTAATCTTATAGATTTTGCTTGTGATGTATTCGGTAACGCGTATTTTCTTGATTTGTCACATTCTACGATTTTGCAGAAGCCTTATATAGGCGAAGATAGATTGGTTGAATATCAGGTTGAAGGCATAGAGATACACGCAGACACACGATTGATCAATGATATTATGGGTAATATATACATTATCAATACCGATAGCATTGTCAAAGTCAACACTAAGACAAAAGCAAGTACAACTTACGAAGTTGACAGTATTGATACTACGAATGTTGACATTGATTGCAATGGCAGATTGTATACCTTTACTAGTCAAGCCGGTATGATAGCAATACACAGCATAACACTATCATCTACCGTTACAACAAATGACTACACCGTAGAGTGCGAGGACACACCTACTTCTTATGCAATAGACAAAGCTACTGGCGCGTTGTACTATATGGCTGGAGTAACAAAATCTATTCTTCCAAAACATAATAACGAACAAATCATATCAACAATATCTAACTTCTCAACACCAACTGGACATATTACAACTGCTCCACTAACTGAGTCAATAACAATCGCTCAACCAAGAGTTAGTACAGTTGGATACCACTATCCATACTTTATTAACCCAATCATTAGTCTTGCAACAACCGACTATGTATATGTGATTGGACAAGAAGGAATATTTAGCGTATGTCTTGTTACGAACAAAAGCAGTTCTAATATCCTAGCTTATATATACTCAGCCTATTTACAGACGATAAGCTTATCAGCAACCACTGATACCAAAGTGATATCAGTTCCTTCAACTATTGCATACAGGTTCCCTTCGTCATTGTCTGCATCCTCATCTATATCTAATCCTATCAAGACAGATCTCACATTAACATACAATACACAAGTAACAATTACTAGGAAGTTCGACAATTATCCTGACTACAACAATATGAAATTCGTAGAAATAAAAGTTGATAACAAATATTATTATGTTAATGTTGGTGCATTGTCAGACAAAATTGATGCCCAAACAAGTGGAATCAAAACTAACGCAGAAGTGTCTATCAAAGATGACTCAGAATCAATCTCAGTATATCTACTTGTGAATGATGAATATGTAGATAGTGGACTCAAACTTATCAATGGTACAAAAATTCGACTTAACGACTTCGACAAGACGAAGTCTCATAACTCTATAACATACACTACCACTGATGGTAGTGTAATCGATGGATATATCTTAACCAAATATATTCGCAAAGATGGAGTAAGTATAGAGATAATAATAGCAATTGTTCTCATAGCAATATGTGGAGTTCTTGCTATAATATTCCTTACAACTTCCAAGAAGAATAGATAAATAAATAATATCCCTACATAAGTAGAGATATTTTTTATTCTCAACTGACCGAACGGACGGTCTGGTTACTGATTATCAGCAATATCATAAGGAACAGTATCTTGATTGGGTATAATATTATCAGATAATGTGTCATCATCATTTTGTTCAAAGTTATTGTCAAGAGATATTCTGTTGATAGATATCTCATACGCAGTACGAGTCTCAATTTGTTCTTCCGACAACTTCTTTTGATACTCTCTGCTTTGGATACGGCCAGACAAAAATACCTTCTGTCCTATGTCAACGTTTTTGACAAATCTTGCATTTCTGCCCCATGCTATACATGGAATATAATCAGATTTGTTATACGCACGATTAACAGCAATAAGCACATCACATATCTCACGTTTGAACGGAGTCGTTCTGTAGATTGGTGGCTTACAAATATATCCACTCAATTCGATAATATTAGGATTGACAGTTGGGTCATTATCGGCAAGCTCTCTAACAAATACCGTTAACATAAGCTTGCTTTTTTCATCAACGATTTTGTTATAACTTCTGAACTGACCTTTGACTGTTATCTCTTCTCCTATTTCAAAATTGTTATCTTGGAGCAATCTCTCCGATACTGTTATTGGGACTATGTCATTATGATCCGAGAGCCTTTGTACTGATAGATCCATTTCGTAAAATCCTTCTCCAAATACTTCGTGACTAAATTCTGGAGCTCTTAATACTCTACCTCTAAGATAAACTTTGTTATTTGCCATTAATTCGTAATTCATATATATCTCCTATTTGTTATTTATTTACTTTTCTGCACACCTGCATGGTTGATTGTGTAGTTTTCCCAATATATTAGGTCGCCTACATTTGTTACTGTATATCCTTTCTCCCTAAGGCATTGAAGCACCGAAGGCAAAGCATCAAGGATATAATCTGAGTTGTTATGATTGAGGATAATACTACCAGACTTTGCTTTTGACAAAATATTTGTACTAATCTGAGTACCTGAGATTCCTTTCCAATCAAGAGAGTCAACGCTCCATTGAATAGTTGTGAGTCCTAAGCTCTCTGCGATCTCTATGACACTATTGTTATAGCTACCAAATGGTGCTCTAAACAATTTTGGAGCTTCACCCGTGATAGCCTTAATCTTATCAATAGAATCTTGCAACTCCTTGCGTACAGTTTCATTATCAGCTTTGGCTAGATCAGGATGTGAATCGCTATGAGTTCCTATCTCAAATCCCCTATCATATAATTGCTTGACAATATCAGGATATTTTTCTACCCAAAACCCCACCAAGAAGAACGTTGCTTTGCAATTATATTCATCTAGAATATCCATAATTGCAACCGTTTTGTCAGCACCCCAAGCAGCATCAAATGTTATTGCTACTTTTTTGTCCTGAGTCTCTACTTCATAGATTGGGATTCTGCGATCTACTTTGTTAAAATACACCTGCGCAAATGCACTTCCTCCAAAGTTAATCGAAAGCAAAAGCATACACAAAATCATTAGTAAGATGATCTTAATTGTATTTGCTTTGATAACAAAAAATCTCATATGTCCTCGCTTTTATATGATAAATCTATTTGATAATTATTCATAATTTTTTGTCTGTCAATAAATGTTGTGATAATAGGGGTTTTGTCGTATTTTTTAGAATACAGCTTATGTTAATATATACTTTGACAGCAAAAAAAATATGCCACTTTTTATCATGGCATATTAATAATTCTTAATATTAAACTCTGAAAATATAAGTTGTCTTGATATTGAGCTTTTTCTTAGCGATCGATTTGCCTTTGCCCAACCTTGGTTCTATGGAGACATTTGCCGATTGCTTGTAATAGTACTCATCATCAACTTTGGCTATAACAGTAGTATTATCACCCACTTCTGCTAGGACAACTTTCTTACCGCCATCTGCACTTAGGAGTTTGACACCCTTTCTGTTCCTTGCTGACAACTCTATCTGAGACAAGTCAACTCTCTTGATACAACCTATATCTGTTAGTATGACCGCTGTTGTCTTCTTCTCAACTAGTCCGCAACCGACAAGTTTGTCAGATGTGGCAAGATTGATACCAATAACGCCCTTCGATATTCTACCTTGAACAGGAATATCATCTTTGCTTATGACAACAACCATACCTTGCTCAGACATAAGTGCCAGCTCGCCTTCCTGTCTTGCATCGATGATAGCCAATACCTTGTCTTTGTCATCAAGTTTGATTGCCTGATAGCAAGTCTTTGACAAATTGTACTCTTTGATATTCGTTCTCTTGACCATACCACGTGTTGTCACGAATATATAATCGCCTTCTTGGTCTTGCAAGTCAAATATGCCAACAATCTTCTCATCACTCTTTATGTCAGTAGCAATCTTATCTGCTGGTATTCCTTTGTCCTTAAATCTTGACTCTGGGAGTTTGCTTACAGGGACTTTGACACAGTTGCCAGTATCAGTGAAGGCCAACACAGTTCTATCTGAATACGTATTGTAAAGTATTGAATGCACTTCGCCCAAAGATGAGTTGTCATTGAACTCTTTTTGAGCCATGTTATAATACTTTTTGCCAATAGCTTTGAGGTTGCCAAGAGCATTGTATCCGACTATTACTTCAGTACAAGTAGGTTTGTCTTCGCTAGCTGTACAGATAGTGTGTGCGACCTTGCTCATAGAAGTCATTCTATCTCTTCTATATTGCTTCTTGATAGCAAGCATCTCAGTTTTTACAATATCTAACTGCATCTTTGTAGATGCAATTATTGCGTTGAGTTTCTTGATAAGCTCTTGCAACTGCTTGATTTCCTCTTCAAGTTTGTTGACTTCTAGACTTGTAAGTCTGCTAAGTCTCATATCAAGGATTGCTTGCGCTTGTCTATCAGATAGTGCAAATCTAGCTTTCAACTTGTCTTTGGCTTCTGAAGTATTCTTAGAAGATTTGATTATCTTGATGACTTCATTGATATTCTTGATAGCAATAAGAAGTCCCGACAATATGTGCTCACGTTCTTTTGCTTGTTCTAGTTCAAACTTACTTCTTCTATAAATTATTTCTCTTTGATAATTGACATAATAAGATATAATATCAAGCAATGCAAGTTGTTTTGGTTTGCCATCAGCTATTGCAACCATATTGACACCAAAAGATACCTGTAAGTCAGTAGATTTGAGTATAATATCTATTACTCTTTTGACATTGGCTTCTTTTTTGAGTCTTACTATGACACGTATACCAGTTCTATCTGATTCATCTCTTATCTCGCTGATACAAGATAGGTCTTTGTTGTCATCACGGAGTGAAGCTATCTTCTGCATAATAGTAACTTTGTTGGTCTGATAAGGAAGTTCTGTTATGACAATGTTGGTCTTGTCACCACTATTCTCAAGATGCATCTTTGCTCTTATATATATTTTACCCTTACCTGTCTGATATGCTTGTTCTATCTCAGAATTGTCAAGCATAAGTCCTCCAGTAGGAAAATCTGGACCTTTGATAATCTTCATCATCTCTTTGAGAGTAATCTTTGGGTTATTGATATATGCAACTACACCATCTATTACTTCACCTAGATTGTGAGGAGGAATGTTCGTGGCTAATCCTACAGCTATACCTTGACAACCATTGACTAATAGATTTGGATATCTACCTGGCAATATATCTGGCTCTTTGAGAGTATCATCAAAGTTAAGATTCCACTTAACAGTATCCTTCTCTAGATCTCTTAGGAGTTCAAGTGCAAGGGATGTAAGCCTTGCCTCTGTATATCTCATAGCAGCGGCTCTATCTCCATCAACAGAACCAAAGTTACCATGTCCATCAACAAGCAAACCATTGGTATTAAAAGGTTGAGCAAGTCTAACCATAGCATCATATACAGAACTATCGCCGTGTGGGTGATACTTACCCATACAATCACCAACAATACGTGCCGACTTCCTGTATGGTTTGTCTGGTGTAACACCAAGTTCCATCATCGAATATAATATTCTTCTCTGTACAGGCTTGAGTCCATCTTCCACTCTTGGCAATGCTCTATCTAGTATTACATGTTCAGAATAAGGAATCATTGATTCGTGCAGAACTTCGTCGACAGTCTTATACATCATACCATCAACGATTGTTTTGTCTGAACCTGAATATGGAGTTATCTTGTTATCTTCTTTCATATCTTCCCTTTTATTATCACTTGATTGAATATCTTTGAATAATTGAGATTCATTATCATCAATTTTCTTACCACCATTCACCAGAGCCTCCAAGGTCTTAGGCTTCTTCGACCTACCTTGAACTTTCTTTATATCATCTTTTGTTTTGTTATCAACAAGTAGTGCATCGTAATCAATCTTATCATCTGCGGGTTGTTGAGATTCAACACTAGATATAGTTTTTTGTTTCTCTGTATGATTTGGCTCAATTCTGTCGACTTTTGAGCCATTTTTTGCCGATTTTGGAACAACTTCGCGATTTTTTGGCAAAAATTCTGCTTTATCTCGACTTTTTTTTGCATTATCGAGAGAACTATCATTATCAATATGTAGTTTTGATTTTATAACTATATCTTGTGTCATAGGTGTCTCTGACTTGTGCGCTTTTGTCTTATCGGGAGTTGATTGCTTAGAATCAGCTGGCTTCGACTTCCTCTCTAACTCAACAGTTGGCGCAACAAAATCAGCATATGAGTCAAAACTCATCTGCCCATCTATCGGTTTGGTGTCAACTACTTTCTCTTCCTGCTCTACACTTGGAACAAAAAGCTCTTCAACACCAATTTGCCCGTCTATTGGCTCATCAGGATTAAAGTCGTCACCCATTACTTAGTCTCCAACTTCTTCATAAACTCATCAACTTTGTTGAAGTTGACATATTCGCTAAGATACTTCTTCCTTGCCTCAATATTGTCACCCATAAGAGTTGTTATAAGCAATTCGGCATTGGCTGCATCTTCTATGCCTACTCTTACAAGTGTACGCTTGGCTGGATCCATAGTGGTCTCCCATAGTTGCTCAGGATTCATCTCGCCAAGTCCTTTGTATCTTTGTATAGTGTAACCTTTGCCTATACGCTTGATTGCATCTGGCAATTCGACATCAGAATAGACATACTCAATAGTATCTTTTCTCTGGACTTTGTACAATGGAGGCAATCCAATATATACATGTCCATCGTTAATCAAATCTTTCATATATCTGAAGAAGAAGGTCAATAATATTGCTCTTATATGAGCACCATCTTGGTCAGCATCGGACAGAATAATTACTTTGTGATACTTGAGCGAATCTCTGTCATAATCTTCTCCAACACCTGTACCTAGTGCTGCTATTATGGTCCTTATCTCTTCATTGGCAAGGACTTGGTCAAGACGCTTCTTCTCAGCATTTAAAGGTTTGCCTTTGAGTGGAAGAATGGCCTGATTGGATCTATCTCTTGCTTGCTTAGCACTACCACCTGCACTGTCACCTTCTACGATGAACAATTCATTAAGCTCTGCTTTTCTTCCAGAACAACTCGCCAATTTGCCTACTAGACTAGCATTCTCAATGCTATTCTTCTGTCTCGTCAACTCTTTAGCTTTCTTGGCTGCAAGACGAACACGTGCTGCACCCTTTGCTTTGTCAATTATCTTCTCGAACTTCTTGAGGTTCTCTTTGTTCTCAAAGTATTTGTATAGTTCTGCATTGACTATTGTCTCTACATTCGGTTTCGCTTCTGGATTGCCAAGCTTGGTCTTTGTCTGACCTTCGAACTGAATATTACGCATCTTGATAGATAATACTGCTGTCAATCCTTCTCTGTAATCCTCGCCCATAAGATTGACTTCTTTGTCTTTGAGGTAGCCAAACTTCCTAGCAGTATCATTGAACACTTTGGTAAGAGCCGTCCTTAGCCCTGTCTCGTGCGTACCACCCTCGCTTGTAGGGATATTGTTGACATATGAGAATATACTCTCCGTATATGAGTCTGTATATTGCAATGCGAGTTCAAGGCTAAGATAATCTGTCTTACCTTCGATATATATTGGGTCGAACAAATCAGACTTTGTATCGTTCAAGTATTTGATAAAGTCACTTATACCACCCTCATACTTATAGTTCTTAGCAAGTCCTGATTCTTCATCAAAAAACTCCACTTCCATTCCTTTGTTCAAGAATGCAAGTTCTTTGAGTCTTTTGACAACTATATCTGCACTGAAGTCTACATCGCCAAATATTCTCTTATCAGGTTTGAAAGTAACTTTGGTCCCAGTATGAGTGGTCTTGCCAATCTCCGTAAGTGGAGATACTACGGCACCACCTTTGACCTTGCCCTTAGCATCAGCAATTGAAGCAAACTTAATCTCATAGACTTTGCCATCACGATATACTTCAACATTGAGCCATTCGCTAAGAGCATTGGTAACTGACGCACCAACACCATGTAATCCACCAGAATAACTATAATTGTTGTTATTGAACTTGCCACCAGCGTGTAGTTGAGTAAATACTACTTCGACACCGCTCTTCTTGAGTGTAGGATGCATACTGACAGGAATACCCCTGCCATTATCTGTAACAGATGCACTACCATCTTTGTTGAGTCGCACTTGTATCTTTGTACCGAATCCATTAGAGATCTCGTCAATACTATTGTCGACTATCTCCCATAGTATATGATGAAGACCCTTCTGTCCAGTTGTACCGATATACATACCTGGTCTAAGTCTTACAGCATCTAATCCTTGCAATACAACAATGTCTTTTGAGTCATAACTGTTCTTCACTACATCCTCCGATAAGGTTAAAGAATCAACTGTATCTTTACCAAAAATATTAACGTTATTATTATACAATACTGAGTTATTAAAGTCTAACAAATATGTATAAAAATAATTATTTTGTTATCTAAATTGCAATATCACGAACATTGTATGTATAATTATACACAATGGAGAATATATATTCACAATTGTTGCATTATTATTATATTACATACATAGACAAATACAAGTCACGAGATAATAATTGACAATATACTTTCATATACTACAATTGTAGGAGGAATAGATGAAGACAATTGTATTAACTGGTGGTGGGACTGGTGGTCATGTTACACCACATATCGCACTATTTGATTATCTCAAAGATAAGTATAAGATACATTACATTGGTAGTGATGGTATAGAAAAAGAGATAATGCAAGGCTACGACTTTGTCACCTTCCACACCATTCCTAGTGTCAAGTTTATACGCAAAATTACTGCCAAAAACTTGGCAATTCCTTTTGTACTACACAAAGCGAAGAAGCAAGCCCTTGCTATACTTAAAGAGATTAAACCAAATGTAATATTCTCAAAAGGTGGCTATGTCTCCATACCCGTTGTGCTTGCTAGTGCAAAGTTAGGATTACCAATCATCAGTCACGAATCAGATCTCAGTATGGGGCTAGCCAATAAGATAATTTATCGCAAATGCAATTGTATGTGCACAAGTTTTGAAGAAACGGCCAAAGGACATAATAAGTGTGTTTTCACTGGTCCACCTATACGCAAAGCTCTGCTTCAAGGCAGCAAAGAATTGGGATACAAGACTACAAAACTAGATAGAACAAAAAAGACAATCCTATTCATCGGTGGCTCAACAGGAGCTCAAGCTATCAACAATCTTATCGAGAGCAATATCAAAGTCCTTACAAGGTACTACAATATTATCCACATAACAGGTAAGAATAAGTCACCCAATATAACTGCCAAAAGTTACTACAAAGTCGAATACACCAATACATTAGAGAACTTGCTTGCGATATCAGACATAGTTGTAAGTAGAGCTGGCTCCAATGTAATAAATGAATTGTTGGCAATCAAAAAACCAATGCTACTCATACCTTTGCCAAAGAAGTCCTCACGAGGCGATCAAGTTCAGAACGCTGAGTTGTTCCAAAAGAAAGGCTATGCAATGGTGCTATATCAAGAAGCAATGACCATAGACATACTTCTCGACAAAATCAAGCAATTACTATCACGCCAAAATGAGTATATAGGCAATATGTCAAATAGTGCCAACTTAGATAGCAATCAAAAAATTTGCAATATTATAGACAAATACTGTTTATAAAACTATTATGAATCCTATTGTATGGTTTTTTGAACTATTACAGTATAATCTAACTACTTTTGTCTCCTATCATATATGACTGATTGCAATGTGATAACATTGTAACAATCTTGATAGGAGGCTTTTTTATATGAACAAAAACTTATTCAATCTGCTTAGGATAACATTCGGATTGATACTACTTGCAGTCATCGTACTGCTCTCTTCGCTCAATTATAATCATCCGACAGAGGACTATGCTGTTGCGGAAGATGAGTTACAGCATTATCTTCCATACAAGATTGACAATCAGAATGTTATACTTGCGAACAATTATCTCACAGAATACGACGACACAATGCTATCAGTTGTAGAACTTGAAGATAGTATTATCATTCTATGTCAGACAGATAGCCCCACAGAATCTTACATAAGCCTATTGACAATCGACAGTCAATGCAATCTCATTGATAACAAAAAAATCGCCGACGGCAAAGTAATAGACTCTATTGTCATCAACCAAAGTATTTATGCGATAATATTCAACACCTCGTACAAGTTGTATCATATAACGCAGGACTATATCACCTATCTTCATGATACAACAGCTTCTCAACTGATAAGTATGTACGATAACTTAGTTGAAGTAGATAGTATAACAAACTCTCTTGTATCTAGCACAAGTACCAGGAGTCTTGAAGTTGACTTCGACAAAGTCACAGCTGTTGTCAATAGCAGTCTAATCTTACAAAGCCAAGACAATATCGTTATATATGATACACAAAGCGATACAATAGTTATCACGTTCGAACAAGCCGAATTCGTATCAACGCAACTATTCGAAGATTGCTATTTTTTGTCAGCCAAAGTCGATGAATACATCATTGTCACCAAACTTGATTATACACATAACATTATCTTCACCTATGCCGATGTATGTGAAGATATTACCAAAGTTGATATCTTGGTCTCTGACATTGGATACAGCATACTCATATGTAACAGTATAGAGCCCATTCAATGGAATCTATGTCGACATGGAGATCTAATCTCTCAAAACTCAAGTCTCCCAAGTAATGCCAAACTTCTTATTGACCATACAAATAATATATACTGGACTTATGCAGGCAATCTTGCAACCGGCAGTACAGTCATCAATGGCAACGAAATTGGGGATTGTTACTTCTCCGTTAACAAAAAAATTATTGTAGTAAGTACCAAAGCGAATATGAATGACTATGAAACCAATTTTGGACAAAGAGATATATTTGTGTTTTTGATAAAATAATGTATCGAACATATGTTTGACAAACGCAAATGTTTGATATATAATGCAAGTATGAAAACATATCTTGCTATGGGAATACTAATAGAGCTATTAAGGAACAATGTCGTAAGGGCATCGGTTTTGGCACGCAAGTTTGAAGTCTGTCAGAGAACAATATACAGATATCTCAATGAGTTAGAAAGTGCTGGCATACCCACTATGACATACACTGGTAGGAATGGTGGCATAGGTATAGACAAGTCCTTTTGTATCTCCTCACTAGTATTCTCTGAACAAGAAAAAGAGTATCTATACAATACTCTATCGAAGTCCCAAGAACAAGTCGCTCATAACATACTCAACAAACTTAGTTAATGTAATTGTCCAATATCTTGGACTTGTATATTACTTTGTTACACACCGAACTCTTCTCTGCTATTGCAATGAGTTTGTCAATATGCTTCCTAAAACTCCACTTGAATAGATAGAATGCAAGGGACCCTGGGAGGCTGTTAATCTCATTGACTAGTACCGTTCCATCTTTGGACAATAAGAAGTCGATTCTTACGACTCCACTTAGTCCAAATATCTCGAACAACTGCCTACTGATATTTTCTATTTGTTGCTTCTCTGAAGAAGATATGTCTGCAGGCATTTTTCTTTTTTGAGAACCTTTTGATTTTTTATTACTAATATACTTATCTTCAAAAGTCAATATTTGTTGTAGTCCTATCGGCTGTTCTGTCTGCGACAATTCGGCAGTATCTTGATCCCCAATAACAGCCATATTAACTTCTCTAGCCCCATCGATATACTGCTCGATCAAAACTCTTTGATCATACGCATATGCAAGGTTAAGAGCTTTGTCGAGGTCTTTGTCTGTCTTACAAACCGATATACCTATGCTACTACCCAAACCCGACGGTTTGACAATAACAGGATAATCAATAGTGTTTTGTATCATTTTGTCTACCATGGCAGTTGCTGTCTTCTTATTGATACTTATATATCTTGCAGTCGGAATGTTATTTGTAGTGAACAATGCTTTCATTACAATCTTATCCATAGTGATAGCACTAGATAATCTCCCAGAAGAACAATATACGATACCGCTCCCATCAAGTACAGCTTGCAATGCACCATCTTCTCCCATACCACCGTGGGTGGCAAGCAAAGCAATATCTATACTTTTGTAAGGTTTGAATGTCTTACCTTTTTTTCTATACAAAGTCTTATCGCCACTAACTAAACTTACTACTTGAAGTCTGTCCGACTTGTAGACAAAATCTTTGATATCAAACTTCTCAGCATAATGCCAGACATTGTTACGGTCTATGTATATAAGTAATATATTATACTTCGATCTATCTATTGATTCATATACTTGTTTTGCAGTAATAATAGACACATCATGTTCTTGACTTACTCCACCAAATATTATTGCGACATTTTTCATACACAAACTCCAGTATTTTTTCTTAATAGTATGATATGAAAAAAACAACAGCAATGTTCTGCTGTTGTATATATGATATATTATCTATCTAGATGTAATTATCAGGAAGATCATTCTCAAGTAGTATCACGTCTCCACTACTAATGAGAGTGCTGAACTTATCTTTGGCTTGCTCTAAGGTATCTACAAGAATAATCCTATCTTCTGGATACTCTTTGCTAAGCAATCCATCACGCAAACTCTTGCTATTGACTTTGTTGACTATGATGACATAATCAGCAACCCCTGCGAGTTTGACACCAAAGTTGAAGTTCTCTTCCTTCTCTATCGTACCCAACTCTACTAGTCCTGGGGTAACAACTATCTTCTTGTTTCCGAGTTTGGCTAAGACTTCAAGTGCTACGGTACTTCCTTCAACACTCGCATTGTATGAGTCATCCAGTACCAATACTCCGTTATCATTCTCGATAAGTTCTAGTCTGTGAGCTACAGGTTCAAGTTTTTCTATACCTTTCTTTATCTGATCTAGAGTGAGTCCAAGCACCTTAGCTAGTTGCACACAAAGTGATATATTCTCAACATTGTGCCTACCCATAAGTTTGGTATTGCAATTGATAATATCTTCACCTATTTGCAAAGAAAAGTGTGTGCCATTATTATCAACTCGTACACGTGTTGCCTTGACCAAAGAGTCTTTGGTTCCGACAAGATATTTCTCTTGCACAGAGCATCTATCATACATCTTGACAGCTATCTCATTATCACCATTGAATACTGCGACACCGTCTTTTGGCAAACTATCAATAAGCTCGAACTTCGTATTAGCAATATTCTCAACTGTCTTGAATGTATGTAAGTGTTGAGTCCCTACCCCTGTGATAATAGCGTACTTAGGTTGTATGATATTGCATATCTTTGAGATATCACCCTTGTTCCTTGCACCCATCTCAGCAATAAGTACTTCGTTGTCATCTTTGAGATAATCATTGACAACCTTACATAATCCAGTTGTTGTATTGAAACTATGTGGACTCATGCATACACTATATTTCTCTCTCAATATTGTATTGAGGATATATTTGGTACTAGTCTTACCAAAACTACCTGTGATACCTATCTTGATAAGATTTGGCATAGTACTAAGTCTTTTCTTAGCCTTTGTCACAAACGTCTTCTTAATAAGCTCTTCTATTGGCACCATTATCCAGTGAACACAAGGTATAATGACTGGCAATAACAATGGCGTCAAGCATACTGCTCCGAATCTAAACATATGCAAGAACTTGCTAGAAAGTACAATGAATACAAATGAGATAAGACTGATAAAAACAAATGCAGCAATGTTAAGCCTTGTCATTCTGCGAGTATTCTTCAAAGGCACTTTCTTCGGTGCTGAATACAAATTGACACAGAACACAATTGTAAAATAGAAATAGAATATCAATCCGATATAAGAATACAAGGATAATGGACTATATACATCGAACAAGCAATTAACAACTAAGCTTCCACATACGCTAAGAAAACATAGCATTATTATACGGTTGACATAGTTGGCTTTGGTATCTTTGAGCCACGTGAAGTAACCTTTGATTTTATATCCAGAGAGCTGTATAATCTGGAAGAACTTATACCCCGCCACGCACAACAAAGCACCATTGACAAGAGATAGTCCAATGGCTATGTACATATGAATATTTGTTGGTGAAAAGAAATCCATAATTCTCCTAATATACAAAATCGTCTATAAGTCTTGTTATATCATCAGCTTTGTCTAGGTACACAAAGTGATTGCCATTCAGTACTACTAATTCTGAATGAGGTAATCTTTTGTTCAAAATCTTTGCCATATACAATGGGGTATCGGCATCTTTGTCTCCCCATACAATCAATGTCGGAGATTGTATCGATGATAGCAGATGCTTCTGGTCATAATTGACTATATTAACAAATGTCTGTTTCATCACTTGACTGAGAGTCTTATACTCTTCGCTTCCGTAATGTGCAAGTCTATGAGGACTAATCAACCCACATCTTGCAAGGCTTTTCTTCAGTTTGTACCGAAGAATATTTATCTTCCTTCTTATACTTAGTCTTGGTTTTATACCTGCACTATCTATAAGAACTATCTTCTCTGCCAAGTTGCCCAATTCTAATGCAACTCTACCTCCGAATGAATGTCCAATAACAGTATACTTATTTATCTCAAGATTGCCAACCAATTTTGTCACCATATCTGCATATTTTGATACTGTCCAAGGACTCGTAAGTTCTTTTGGAAAAGTCAATGTCACTATTCTATATCTACTTGCCAGATTATCATATATTGTCCTAAGGCTGTATTTATCCCCGCCCCAACCATGTAAGAAGACTAGTGTCTCGCCTTCACCCAATACTTCATAATCTACGCATTCACCTTCATAATCGAACAAACACAACTCCTACATATATAGCCACATTATGTGGGCAGATTTGCCACCTTTGTAATAATTTTTTCTTGTGTTAGTTATTATGAACCCTGCCTGCCTGTATAAGCACATTGCTGGAATATTATCTTCATTCACTTCCAAAGATATCGCATATATCTCGTTAGACTTTGCATCATCTTTGAGAGCCTCTATCATTCGCTTTGCTATGCCCATACCTCTACTGTCTGGGTCAACAGCAACTGTTATTATAGAATAATCAGATTTTGTATTCCACGCTCCGATATACCCTACTACCTTGCCATCAATTGTTGCAACAAAGTATCTCCTAGACGGAGCAAGTATCTCTTCCATTAGCCCCATCGATGTTACTTCATCGTCAGGAAAACACACCTTGTGTATCTCGAATATTCTATTAAAAAATCTATGGTCATATCTATGTATCTCAATCTTTGGATCCAACAGTAGCCTCCTTTGCAAGCAGTTCTCTCTCTGCTTGAGACAAAGACACATAACATGGGGTCAAAGGAGCATAATTGTTGTTAACAATCATCTTTTCTGTATAATCAATAAGGTCTTGTGCATCATACATTATCTCTTGGTAACCATAAGCATTGTCACCAAGGCAGACAACTTTCTTATTCTTCAACTGCTCATCATTTCTGATCTCGTCAATAGTCTTGACATAAATATCACCTATTCTATCAGTTGCATAATAATCTGCTACATAATACTTATTCAACGAACTTGGTATGATACAAGTGACATTCTCTCTTGTATTAGACCTTTTGTTATTAATATATGCAATAAGGTCAAGCGAGTTGACTGGGATAGTCTTGAACTGCTTTCTCGTTGACAACCCAAGCGCTGTAGCAACGCCTATCCTTATACCTGTGAAAGACCCCGGTCCAACTACTACTGAAACTATGTCAATATTGTCGATTGTCATCTCAGCTTCGGATAGCATACGATCTATCTCAGGCATAAGATACTCAAGATGCTTGATACTATCAACATCTCTGTTCTTATGTACTACATTAAACTTCTTGATACCAACAATCATTGTCTTGGTTGTAGTATCTATTGCCAAAATATTCATTATAGCCTCTCTATTTGTATTCTTCTAGTTGTATCATCAATCTTAGATATATTGATCACAAAGTGATGTTGTGGGAGTAGCTCCCCTATCACTTCTGGCCATTCGAACAACTTAATAGCTCTATTGTCAATAATCTCATCAATACCGAATGCCAATGCTTCCTCAGCACTCTCTATTCTATACATATCGAAGTGGTATAGGTCATATTTCTTGCCTTGATAATAGTTGTATATAGTGAATGTTGGGCTAGTTACATGATCTTTTATCCCAAGACCACTTGCAATGCCCTTACTAAAAACTGTCTTACCACTACCCAAATCCCCCGACAAAAGAACAATATCCCCTGCCTTAAGATTCTTGCCAAACTTCTTTGCAATCTTCCATGTCTTATGGTCGCTCTTTGATATTATTTCCATCACCTTTCTCCTGCCTAGGTCGATACTCGATAAGCATAATTTTGCTAAAAAACTTAAAGAACCACATTATCCCACAACTGAAGTACATACCTGTAATAAAACAAGTCAAAAACTTCAATATCAAAATATTAGGTAGGATAAAGTCAAATAATTTGTAAATAGCGAATGTAGACACCAACCCAAATACAACTTTGAAGATATTGAATAGGGCGTTGGCTCTAATATCGAACTTGATATATCTCTTCTCTATCGTGTAGCCAATAATAACAGAAGTAATCAATCCAATATACTCGTATATCTTGGCATGAATAAGATTGGAAGTAAACAATTCCCTAGGGTACAAAAATAATCCTGCAAAGAATATTGGTAACAAATATAAAGCAAAGTTGTCTTCTTTATTTTTAAGCAACGCAAATAAGTATCGTGCTCCAAAGGCAACACCTACACCCAAAGCAAGTCCTGCAATGACATCTGTTAGATAATGCTGACCTAGATACATCCTGCTGAATGCCACAAGTATACAAATGATAGGGACAACAACGCAAGCAGTTATCTTGAGCCACTTTGGAGTCTTCTTGTTATGGAAAGCTTCAATTGTAAGAGATGTGCCCATCACAGCAATAGATGAAGCATGCCCACTTGGCATAGAGGAACCAGAAGAATTGGTGAAGTTAACGACATTAGCACTTGCCTGCCAAGGTCTTGGTCTTGCAATAATGGCTTTGAGTGCGCTATTGAGCCCATAACAAGTGAGATAGTAGAATGAGTACATCAAAGCATATCTCTTATCATAACACCAATACAATACACAGAAGATAGCAACAAAAAACACAACGTCACCCATTTGTGTTATGAGTAACATCAAGTTATCTAAGGCTTTTGAGCATATTGATTGCAATCCTTCAATGATATTTATTTCCATAATTCAATTATAACAACTAATAGTTTTTTTTACAACAAAATATATTATCTATTCCCAAATATTTTGAACTTGGTTGGGTTGAGAAAATCGTTTGTTAAGCTTGCAAAATAACGCAAATAACATAAGCAGACTTCCAAAAATAATGTAATAAATCTTAATGCTCACAAAATAACTACATATCAGCATTGTTACTCCACAGAAGGCGTAATTTTTGGCTTTTCGTTTGTCAAAAATAGCATTGATCAACGCTGTATAGTTTTTTTTCTTACTTATTGATATTGGAATACTTGGGAACACACCATAGTTATTGAGCAAAGAATATACTTCAAGTTTGGTTAACACTTTGAGTTCAACCTCTTCTGTGGTAGGAAAATCTTGCTTGTATTCATTGCACAGTACGACTAATTTATTGCAGTTATTTCTTTTGGCATTTTGTAGATTTCTTGCAAGCGCTTCCCAACTCACATCGGGGCCTGCAAACATTGGTACAATACAGGTATTGCCTTTGATAAGCATATTGTCCTTAATTATAGGATTGTCTATGGCAAATACTTTGGCAAAGAAGTTCAAGCACTCTTCATCGCTCATCAATAGGAACGAAATAATATAGCTATCTATATCGGCATTTAACACATTTTTTTGAGACAACTTTATTTTTTTGCCGAACAATATTGCGTTAATCAATGAGTTGATAATATAAGCTATAATAAGTGACACAGCCAAACAAATATAGAAGTTCTCTATAAAGTATCTCAGAATGACAAAAACCACGGCAAAGATTATCACAATCTTGCCTATTTCGTCAGATATGCTTGCGAGTCTAGTCTTGTGCATACCTTCATTATTGACGATTTTTGGACAAAGTAGACATTTTTAATAAAGTAATAAAAATATTTGCAAAGTACACAACTTTGATATATACTTATTATAGTCAAAGGAGTTTATATGGAACAAGAATACCAAGAGATAGTCAATATCTGCAAAGTCCTTGATGAGAAGAAGGCTGAGAATATCCTACTTATCAATGTCTCGAAGATACTATCATTCACAGAGAATGTTATACTTGCTACGGCTACAAGTTTTGTCCATGCCAAAGCTCTAGCAAACTATGTATCAGAAGCTTCCCCACTAGAAGCACTTTCGAAGGAGGGCTTCGGAGAGTCTAGTTGGATAATACTTGATTATGGATTTGTTATAGTCCATATCTTTACTAAAGAACTCAGAGAGTATTACAATCTTGAGAAATTGTACTCTGATGGCAAATCAAAGAAATTTGAGACCATTATCAAAGAGATAAAAGAGCAAGAGAAGAAAGAAGCCAAAGTCAAACGTATTCAGGAGAAAAAAGACACGAAGTTAGTCAAGAAGACTTCTCAATCTGCTGAGTCAAAAGCAAAAGCTAAGCAGAAACCATCTAAGAAAGCTCCAACTAGTAGCGACAACTTACCAACAGATGTAAGAGTTGCAGAAGATACTGAGAACGGCACGGTTAATAAATAAATTGGTATAATAAAACAGTCTAATCGTTATGATTAGACTGTTTTTTTGTTCTCTCAATAAAGGTACGAAATATTATAACTCGTACTTGTTCTTTGCTGACTTGCGATACATAACAATCTTGTTGCCTGTAACAGATACTATGTCGGCAGTAAGTCTATTGGATAGTGTCTCTGCGACTTCGCTTGAAGACAAATCACAATTCTTCAAGACATTGATCTTGACAAGTTCTCTTGCATTGATGACACCTTCGATACCGTCAAGTACAGGCTTAGTCAATCCATCTTTGCCTACTTGTGCAACACATGGGTCTTTGCTTGACTTACCTTTTAAGAATGCACGTTGCTTTGTTGTAATCATAATCTCTCCTAATCTACGTATTCAAATTCTATATCTTTGATCTTAACAGTATCGCCATTCTTTGCACCCTTGGCTTTGAGCATGGCTATGATACCATCGTCTTTGAGTCTCTTCTGGAAATATGCTGCTGACTGATAATCAGATAGCACAACACCTCTGATGACATTGTCTATATATCCACCACTTAGTAGGAATGCGTCGCCCTCTCTGACAATCTCTACTGACTTAACGTCTTTGGAATCGAAGTTGTCATACTCTACTGGCAATGGCTCTGGTGTTGGCAATGTAACTAACATATCATATATCTCTTTGACTAAGTTCTGAATATTCTGTCTAGACAATGCCGATATTGTTACGACCTTGTACTTTGGACCTACTTTATCAATAAAGGACTTAATCTTGTTGATATCTTCTCCGTAGAGCAAATCACATTTGTTGAGTGCTACTATCTGAGGAAGTTCTGCAAGAACTGGACTGAACGCCTTGAGCTCATCATTGATAACACAAAAATCATTGTATGGATCTCTTCCATCTTCTGATGATATATCGATGACATGGACAAGCATACGAGTCCTCTCTACATGTCTCAAAAAGTCATGCCCTAGTCCTACGCCTTGGCTAGCGCCTTTGATAAGTCCTGGTATATCTGCTACAACAAAACTATGGTCATAGTACTTGACTACTCCGAGGTTAGGAGACAATGTTGTGAAGTGATAGTTGGCAATCTTCGGTTTAGCATCAGTAATGCTTGATAGCAAGGTACTCTTGCCTACATTTGGATAACCGATAAGTCCAACATCTGCCATTGTCTTGAGTTCAAGTATAATTGAATACTCTTTGGTCTGCTCACCTGCTTGACTGAATCTTGGTGCTTGGCGAGTTGAAGTAGCATAGAAGGCATTACCTTTGCCACCCTTACCACCTTGAAGGACTGTATAGTGCTTGTTCTCATAGAACATATCTGCAATCACTTTGTTGGTCTCAGCATCACGAATGATAGTACCCTTTGGCACATAAACAATAATATCTTTGCCATCTTTGCCGTTCTTATTACGCTTGGTCCCATTCTCTCCGTTACCTGCTCTAAAATGCTTGTTATAGTGGAATACAGCAAGGTTATTGAGCTCGTTGGATATAACGAATATTATATCTCCACCATTACCACCGTTACCACCATCTGGTCCACCATTGGGCATACCAGATGCGTGCAAAAATGACAAACCACCATCTCCACCATTGCCGGCTTTTATAAAAATCTTAACCTTATCAATAAACATATTGCTATCTCCTATTTATATACTTGCAAAGCTCACACAATTGACACTCTTTGCATAATGGACTTATTGCTCGACATTTATATCTTCCAAATAGAACCAACAAGTAGTGGAACTCTCCCCACTTATCTTTGGGTACAAACTTCTGAAGTTTCTTCTCACACTCTAATGGGGTCTTGCTAGTAGCTATCCCTAGTCTGTTGCCTACTCTGAATACGTGTGTATCTACTGCTATCGCATCTTGACCAAAAGCAATGGACCTCACTACGTTAGCAGTCTTCCTGCCAACTCCTGCCAAGGATACAAGTTCTTCATACTCACTTGGGACTTGTCCACCAAACTTCGATACAATATCTTGACAAGCACTAATAATATTCTTTGCTTTGTTATGATAGAAGCCACAAGAATGTATCATATTCTCCACTTCTACAAGGTCTGCAAGTGCCATATCTTGTGGACTAGGATACTTGACAAACAAATCTTTTGTAACAATATTAACACGCTTGTCCGTACATTGAGCAGATAGTATCACAGATATAAGCAATTCGTAGTTGTTCTTAAAATACAACTCACAACTAGCATCTGGGAATAGGCTTGTTAGATAACTATATATTTTGTCAAACACTTCACTTTTTGTACTCACAAACTCTTCCTCTAACTACTTATTGCGAGTATTATATCACAAAAAAATACTCTCATCAATCAAAAATGTTAAAATAACGGTTTCACTATTGTATTTATACCTTCTGTGACCAAGAACAACCCCACAAAAGTGTCAAATCGCCTTCGTGCCAATATGCTTCTTGCTGTGTCTTGAGTCTCCATTGGTATCTTGACAGACACTCCACATGATACTTGTGCTTGGCGTGGCGTTGATACAATCTGAGCCCTAACCCCATATGAACTTATTATCTGAAAAAAAACCATAGTTTGATTTCTTGACCTAAATGTTGCTATTATATACATATTTTTCCTTCTTATTTCACAAAAAATCTTGCGTAAACATAGAATTACATAAATGAACTTCTATTACATTGTATTAGTAAAACAATTGTATTGTGAAAAAAAGGAATAAGCTATGATATATTTTGACAACGCAGCGACTAGCTACTATAAGCCAAGGAGTGTTAGACGTGCATATAATAGATACTTTTGTTCTTCCAACCCCGGCAGAAGTGGTCATAAGTCTAGCCAAAAAGCGGCTATGGAAGTATTCAAATCTCGGCTAACACTAGCTGAGATGTTCGGAGCAAAGGAAGAAAATGTTATATTCTGCCCGAGTTGTACGGAGGCACTCAATCTAGCTATACAAGGTAGTGCCAAAAGTGATGGGCATATAGTAGTATCTTGCTTTGAACACAACTCCGTATTAAGACCAGTCGAGATGCTCAAAAGTAAGGGCATCATTGATTATACCGTTGTCTATCCACGCAACAGTTCTCATATAACAAGTAGTGATATAGAGAGGTCAATTAGATCCAATACTTATCTAGTGATAGTCAATCATATCAGCAATGTTACTGGCAACAAAAATGACATATCTGACATCGCAAAACTATGTAACAAAAAAGGCATTAAGTTGCTAGTAGATGGCGCTCAAGCTTGCGGACATATAGATATTGATATAACCAAAGAAAATGTCCATATGTATGCCTTTGCCGGTCACAAAGGGCTACTTGCTCCACAGAATATCGGAGGTCTTGCGATAGGCGAAGGCGTACAACTATCTCCACTTGTATACGGAGGTACTGGGACGAACTCTATCGAACTAACTCAGCCAGCATATCTACCCGAGAAGTACGAAAGTGGCACCCTTCCAACTCCAGCAATTGCAGCACTCAGACAGGGGGCTATGTATGTCCTAAAAAATCGCCAAAAGCATAATCAAAAGCTCGCTTACTTAACCCAATACCTTATTGCTAAGCTTAGCGAACTTAACGACATTACAATCTATACTGACAATGATAGTAAGTATGGAGTTGTGCTATTTAACAAACAACGCTACGACTCAGTTGAGATTGCAGATATTCTTGACAAAAATAACATTTGCGTTAGAGCAGGCCTTCATTGTGCACCTCTTGCTCACAAACACCTAGGCACATTGTCAACAGGTGCAGTTAGAGTGAGTATGTCCAGTCGCAACTCAGTAAGGCAGATTGATAAACTTATCGCCATTGTCAAATCTCTGCCAAATAGATAGTTATATAAGCTCTATATATCCAAAGCCTTCAACATTCCTATCACCGACAATTGGAGTGCAATTGCCAAGTAGCCTTACTTTGACTTGGTCTGGACTTATAAGAGGATTTGCACTTATCAAAAGCGCAACAATACCAGCCACTATTGGTGTAGCGACTGACGTACCACTCATCTTGCAATATCCGCCGCCACATTTTGCACCACATATATCAACGGCTGGAGCTATACAATCTGGCTTATAAAGATATCTAACAGGTCCACGTGAAGAAAACTTTGCCACTTCGAAGTTGTGTGCATTATACTTCACATCATTTCTATTATCTTTGAGACCACCAACTGTTATTATCTTGGGGCTCACCCCAGGAGACTTGATGGATTCTCTCTCCGGCCCACTATTGCCTGCCGCAGCGACTACAACTACCCCACTATTCCACAAGACCTCTACGCCTATGGCAAGGGGGTCTTTTTTGTCCAAAGGTGTACTACCGAAACTCATACATACAACCCGTATATTATACTTGATACGATTGTCATACACCCACTGCATCGCTTTGAGTATATTGACAACCCCTGTCTCGCCATTACTCTCTAGAGCCTTAATCGAGATGATCTTAGACTTAGGTGCTATTCCGCTATATCTTTTTCCACTACTTATACCAGAGCCAGCAAGAACAGATGCTACAAAAGTCCCATGTCCGTTATCATCATATGGGGACTCTTTGTCGTTGATGATATCTACGAATTTAACAATCCTATTGTGAGGCGTAACAAAGTCTATATGTTCATCTATACCTGTGTCTATGATAGCCACACATACTTCTTGACCATAATCCCCATTATGATAGAACTTACTTGCTCCAACAATCTTCTTTGACACATCAATCTGTGCGAATACTTTGCTTTGGCGTGTAATATATTTGACTGCATTGTCCTTAGCATAATGCAACAATTGTTTGCTACTCAACTTGACAGCAAACGCATTGATAAATGGTATCTTAGCAACCTCAATTCCGTCTGTATTGAGTATACGGCTGGCAAGCAAATAGTCATTGGCATATACAATACATTCATGCTTATTCAAGCCTTGCATAGAAACTCTTTCGAGAAGGCTATTATCGATTTTTTGCAGATATCTAGTCATCAATGTTTTTTAACACCTCATCAAGTTTTTTTTGTTGTTCGGGAGTCAATACTGACTTTATTTTTTTTGCCATATCATTGATCATACTATTATTGAGTGTTCCACTTTGTTTTTTTTCCTTAGTTACACGCTTGAGTTCTTGCATCAATTCATCTTGATTCAAGCCCTTGTATTTGTTGTATGTATTGAGCAATTGTTCCTTGCTTGGTTCAGTAGCTACAGTATCGTTTCGATCAATCTTCTCTTGACCATAATCGAATAAATTGTCTATCATATATGCTCCCTTTGAAGTTATTTGTTAACTTTTGAGTATTATATGCTCATATATTAGTTATAAGTGAAACATATCTTGATTCAAAAAAGGAACAATATGAATAATACATACAACTCCGCTACGCTATCATATCCTAGTGACTTCTTAGGTCCCAAATCTCCCCCTAGTAGTGAGCCTGCACCAGCAAGTCCAACATTCGACATCAACAACTTGCTATCTATGCTAGGTGGCAATAGTAGTCCTCTTGCTAGTCTACTCCCCGCTCTTATGGGTGGATCAAAAGATACAAGTAGTATATTGTCTATGCTTGGAGGCAACAATCAGCTTGGAGAGTTACTCGGAGGGCTTACCAAGGGCAACGGTGCCAATATACTCAGTTCAATATTTGGCAACAAAAAAAAGCAGGCGGATGCACCACCTGCAAAACTCACTACGAACTTTGTCAAAGCCAATGAGTATAAGTTCTAACTATTAACTACTTCGTTGATATAAATAAAGTTGCTGAGCAATATTGCATCAGAGAAGTTGTTGATATCAATACCCAAAAGTTTCTTGATCTTGTCAATCCTATAAGCAAGCGTATTCCTATGAAGGAATAACTTCTGAGAAGTCTTGGTGATATTGAGGTCATTATCAAAAAAACATTTGATAGTATCTAGCAACTCTTCATCTTTGAAGAACATCTTAACGTTGGGATGCTCAAATACTTCACTATATGGAAGATAGTGTTCATCATTGAAGCAATTGATAAGATTTGGGGTATTGAACATTGACACAATCTTCTCTTTAAGAGTCTTTTCTTCATCAAAATTAAGATCACAAACTAACTTTTTTCTTCCCATTATCTTCCTCTTTTGTTATAGCACCAAACTCTAGGTTGATGATTCTTTTTGCTAAGCTATTAGCGATATCTCGACTTTTGGTTGCGACAATAAATGTTGTTTTGCCAAAATACTTCTTAAGTAGTGATACAATCTTCTTGCTCTCGGCTGGAGCCAACTCTTCAAAAATATTGTCTATCATTACAACATCAAGTTTTCTCAAAGATAATCTTGCAATAGATACAAGATACTTCTCATACAAACTCAACTTGTTAATAACCGTATCTCTCAATCCTTCAAGCTTGAGGTCGATAAGCACTTGATTGATAAGTGACTCTTGTTCTGCAGCATTGACTTTGCGTATCTTAAGCACATACTTAAGATTATCATATACAGTCTTCTTGTTCAAGAAGTTACCTTTGTATGGTATATAACCCAATGACAAGTCTGTTCTATAATCTACTTTCTTAATAGGGATATCCTTAACATATATCTCACCCTTTGTCACAGGCTCAAGCCCTGCTATAAGTCTAAGTATGCTGCTCTTGCCACTATCTTTCTCACCAAGCAAAGCAACTGTCTCACCTTTCTCTATCTCGAAGCTGATATCGAATAGCGCATAGTATTCTTTGGTGTACTTGAGATACACATTCTTAAATACAATCATACGTTCTCCTATGATGGCAAAGTATCCCTTGCCAGTATTGATATATTATTATCTTACACTTTTTTGAAAAAAAACAAAAGCATATAAGCCACATTTTAATGACTTATTTTTTTTATTATGGTATATTTGTAATGTAATTTTTTAATAAACTACAATTTTAATAATAATTTGGAGGACACAATGGACATTTTTAAGAAATGTAACGATTATACAGTTGTCAAAGATATCAAAGCAGCAGGATTGTATCCATACTTTCATACTCTTAACACAAAACAAGACACAGAGGTTGTTATGGATGGCACTTCTGAGATAATGCTAGGCTCCAACAACTATCTTGGACTTACTTCTCATCCACGTATTATAGAAGAAGGCGTTAAAGCTTTGCAAAAATATGGTAGTGGATGCTCTGGATCTAGATTTCTTAATGGAACACTTGACCTTCATGTACAACTTGAGAAAGAATTGGCAAGCTTCCTTCATAAAGAAGCAGTTATGACATTCAGTACTGGATTCCAATCCAACTTGGGTATCATCAGCGCTATTGCTGGAAGGAATGACTATGTCGTATGCGACAAAGAGAACCATGCAAGTATATATGATGGCTGTAAGTTAAGCTACGCCAAAATGCTTAGATACAATCATAGCGATATGCAAGACCTAGAAGCACAACTTAAGTCAATACCACAAGACAAAGGTATACTTATCGCAACTGATGGTGTATTTAGCATGGGTGGAGACCTTTGCAAACTTCCTGAGATAGTCAAACTTGCTAAGAAATATGGTGCGAGAATATTGGTTGACGACGCACATGGCTTCGGAGTATTCGGTGCTCATGGCAGAGGCACTGCAGAGCATTTTGGTCTTGAGAAAGATGTAGATATTGTTATGGGTACATTCTCCAAGAGTCTTGCAAGCCTTGGTGGTTATATGGCAGCAAGCAAAGATGTAGTAGATTATGTTAGACACGTATCTCGTCCATTCATCTTCTGTGCATCTATTACCCCTGCAAGTGCACAATGTGCTCTTACTGCCCTACATATCTTAGAAGAAGACCCAAGTAGAGTACGTAGACTTCAAGAGATAGCAGATTATGCAAGGAAATGTCTCAAAGCTAAGCATGTTGATATCCGTGATAGCCAAGCGCCTATCATTCCGATCAATACATATACCGATGAGAATACATTCCGTGCTTGTATGATGCTATTTGAACGTGGCGTATATGTCAACCCAGTTGTTGCCCCAGCAGCACCAGAGGGTGGATCAATTATAAGAACAAGTTATATGGCTACTCTTACCAACGAACAGATAGATAGAGCAACAGATATCATCGCTGGAGTAATGAAAGACCTAGGCTTACTTACAAAGTAATAATTATAGTTAAAGAAGAACAGTTGGTATCAACTGTTCTTTTTGTTTAACTAATGACACAAAAAAAAAGACAAGGCTATTATACCCTGTCTTAATATTATTCTAATAAACTGTCTCGATAAGGCCATATCCACCATCAAGTCTCTTATATATGACATTGACCATATTTGTCTCTTGATTGAGGAACACATAGAATGTATTGTCGATATTGTCTAGGAACATCTGTGCATCTTCAACTGAGATTGGCTCAAGTTCATATGTCTTACGTTTGACAATAGTATCCTTCTTCTTATCTTCTTTGAACTCATCTAAGAATAGATAATCCTTGCTTGCGAGAGCCCCACGTCTAAAGCTCTGAGTGAATTTCTCACCATATTTGACTATTTGTTTCTCAACCTTTGGTAGAGCCAAGTCAATATTCTCATACATGTTGTCGCCTGTGACTTCTGCACGATAGAATAGTCCTTTGCTTCTTACATTAAGCTCGAGTTTGCAGAGGTTATTTTCTTTCCTGCAGTTGACCTTGACGGAAGCAGTATCAGTGAAGTATTTGTCAAGCTTCTTGACTTTCTTCTCAATAATGTCCTTTAGGTTCTGACTGATGTCATAGTTCTTTGATGTAATTTCAATTTTCATATTCCCCTCCATGATTTCATTAGACCAAGGAGTGCTATGCCCTTCTCTGGGCCATCACAACTAAGGTTGAACTCCTTTGCCCACTTTCATTATATCAAAATAGCGATGTATAATCAAACCTTTTTGCCCTAATTGTCAGAATTGAATACAAGATGATTATTTTCGACATCTATTATTATCTTTTTATCAACCAAGGTACCATCAAGCATACCTTCTGCAATCTTATCTTCAATCTCTTGTTGGATAAGTCTCTTCAATGGTCTAGCGCCGTATTCAGGGCTTGTGCCTTTGTCCACAATGTATTCAAGTGCATCCTCTGTCATCTTGATACTTACGCCTTGGCTTACGAGTCTTGAATTGAGATTGTTGATCATTATCATTGCAATCTTTGTGAGTTGCTCACTTGTCAAGCTATGGAAGATAGTTATAACATCTATTCTGTTAAGGAACTCTGGTTTGAACTTCTTTTTAACACTACTCAAAATGATATCTTTCATCTGTTCATAGTCAGGGTTTTCGCTATTGAGTCCTCCGTTGCTGAATCCAAGAGAATTGCGCGCACTCAACTCACTTACACCACAGTTACTTGTTAGTATGATTATAGTATTCTTGAAGTTGACTACTCTACCTTGACTATCTGTAAGACGTCCGTCATCAAGGACTTGTAGTAGTATGTTGAAGACATCTGGGTGAGCCTTCTCTATCTCATCAAAGAGTATTACAGAGTATGGCTTTCTCCTTACTTGTTCGGTCAATTGACCACCTTCATCATGTCCAACATATCCTGGAGGTGAGCCAATGAGTTTTGCAACAGAATGACTCTCCATATACTCACTCATATCTAGTCTTATGATTAGATTCTCATTATCAAACATTGCTTCTGCCAAGGCTTTGCATAACTCCGTCTTACCTACACCAGTCTGACCCAAGAATAAGAACGAACCTATTGGGCGTTTGCCATCTTGGAGACCAACTCTACTACGTCTGATTGCCTTCGCTACTGCAGTGACTGCCTCGTCTTGTCCTATTACACGTTTGTGCAATACTTCTTCTAGTCTAAGCAATCTATCTCTCTCGCTCTCAGTTATCTTCGTGACTGGGATTCCTGTCCACTTGGATATAACGCTAGCAATCTCTTGTTCTCCGATTGAAGAACTATCTTCGCTTTTGGTTAAATTGAGTCGTTTTCGTTCCTCTTCTATCTCTGCGACAATCCTTGTTGCTTCGGCATGGAACTTCGCTGCTTTTTCATAATTATATTGTAGACTTGCTTCTTGGCGATTACGTTCAAGTTCGTCAAACTTATCTTGCTTTTCTTTGATACTAGCAGGAATAATACTTCCACTTACTCTTGCTCTACTACTAGCCTCATCAATGAGATCGATAGCTTTGTCTGGTAAGCTCCTATCCATTATATATCTATCTGATAATGTGGCGGCGGCTACTATTGCCTCGTCCTTGATCTTGACTTTGTGGAATGCTTCATAACTATCTCTTAGACCTTTAAGTATCTCAATAGTCTGCTCAACAGTAGGAGGATTGACCATTATTGGTTGGAATCTCCTCTCCAATGCCTTATCTTTCTCAATAAACTTACGATATTCTTCTGTTGTGGTTGCTCCAATTGTCTGCAACTCTCCACGTGCTAAGTAAGGCTTGAGCATATCGGCAGGGTTGACATCACCCTTCTCGCTACCTGCTTGCGCCAATGTATGAATCTCATCAATGAATACAATAATGTTCTTGTCAGCTATTATTGTCTCGATAGCTTCTTTGAGTCTTTGTTCTAATTCGCCACGGAACTTGGTACCTGCCATAAGTGAGCCAATATCAAGGCTATATATAGTCTTGTCTTTGAGCATCTCTGGTACTCTTCCTGCAACAATTGCTTGAGCAAGCCCTTCGACCACTGCTGTCTTACCAACACCTGCTTCTCCTATCAATATAGGGTTATTCTTTGTCTTACGACAGAGAATCTCTATGATACGCTCTATCTCTGCCTCTCTGCCAATGATTGGGTCCATCTTCTTATTGCGGGCTTTGAGAGTAACATCATAGCCCATATCAAGAAGTTTTTGAGGTAACTTACTTTTCTCCACATCATTGTCAGCCTGTTCTTCGCCACCCTCATCATTGATGCCCTTGTTGATCTCAGCAAAAAGCCTATCTCTGAAGTCATCGATATTGATCTCAAATATCTCTTCCAACACTCTTGTTGCATAACTACTACCACTATATAACATAGCGAGCAATATATGCTCAGCACTAACAAAGTTATGACCAATCTGCCTTGCAATATTCTGTGCGTTGTAGATGATATTCTTGCTACTTGGAGTGAGTTCGACTGCATTTGTGAATATGCTAATATTATTCATCTGATCACTAAAAAGTTCTAGGAGCTTCTCTTTGGTTACTCCTTCATCTTTGAGCATCTTAGATGCAAGACTTGTCTGTACACAAGTAAGACCATAGAGCAGATGCTCTGTGCCTATCTGAAGATTGCCAGTCTTGAGTGCTATATCTCCAGCATACTTGATAACCTTCTTGACGCTATCTGCGAATTCAAAATTTGCCATACTATATCCTCCTAATTCCTAAGAATGTTAAGTAGCACATTCTTCATAATATTACTTCTCATTTTATCTTCTATCTTGATTGGGCAACTCAATGCTTTTGGACTCAATGCGTACGATATCACTTGCGATTGCTCTGCACTAATATATCCTTTGGACTGCAAGTTCTCTAACAAAAAACACGCACTTTTGTAACTAATCTCATCGCTAATCTGATTGTTAATAAGATCCTCTATATCATTATCATATTTGGCTCTCATCAACTTGATGTATCCACCACCACCACGCTGGCTCTCGATGATAAATCCCCTATCGGTTCCAAATCTTGTCGAAAGCACATAGTTTATCTGGCTCGGTGCACAATTGAAGTATTCTGCAAGGTCATTACGCGAAATATTGAGCATATCGTCTTGCCCTATCGTAGATAATAAGAACTCTTCAATAATATCGCTAATATTCTGCATATCGACCCCTCCTTCGTCTAAAATGTAATGTTTGACTTTCTTTGACCTTAGTATACTCATATGATTTTTATTTGTCAACAGATTTTGCAAAAATAATTTTTATCAATATCGAACATATGTTTTACAACTCGGTTTTTATGAGTTATAATACTGTATATGGACAGAACAATACTTCATTGTGATCTTAATAACTTTTATGCCTCTGTAGAGTGTATCAATCACCCAGAATACAGGGGGCTTCCTGTTGTTGTGGCTGGCAACCCAGCCAAGCGTACCGGTATAATACTTGCCAAGAACTATATTGCTAAGAATGCTGGCATACAGACCGGCGAAGTTATATGGAAAGCCAAGCAGAAATGTCCCAACCTCATATGTGTACTTCCCCATCACGAGCAATATGCGTATATTTCTCGCAAAGTTAAAGATATTTATTATAGATTTACTGATCGTATAGAGCCATTTGGTCTTGATGAATGTTGGCTTGATGTCACTGCAAGTACAAGGCTCTTTGGTGATGGCAAGACTATTGCAGATACTATCAGAGAGACTGTCAAACAAGAGACCGGTCTTACAATATCGGTAGGCGTATCATTCAGCAAAATGTTCGCAAAACTCGGTAGCGATCTCAAAAAACCTGATGCTACTAGCGTGATAAGTAGAGAGAATTATAAGACAGTTGCATGGACACTCCCAGTTGAAGCACTTATGTTCGTAGGAAGACATAGAATACAAGATTTTCAGAAACTTAATATCAATACAATTGGGGATCTTGCCAATACCGATGAGAAGCTCCTAGTACAACGCTTTGGAGTCAACGGCAAGTATCTAAGGGAGATTGCTCGTGGCGAAGAAAAGGATCAAGTAGCCTTGTATGATGAGCATTATATGGTCAAAAGTGTCGGCAATGGTACAACAGCCATTGAAGACATCTCAACCCTCGTACAAGCCAAGCAAGTTCTTTATTATCTAGCAGAATCTACTTCTGCAAGATTGCGTGCTAAGAGCCTTGAATGTTACACAATATCATTATCTATCAAAGACAACAATCTATCGAGTTTCGAAAAATCTAAGACAATCATTAGCAGTACCAACAATGCAGAAGCAATAGCAAAGGTAGCCATTGAACTATTGATACACAATTGGGATTTCTCTGGAAGTAGAAGGATAAGGGCTCTGCGTATCAAATGTAGCAACCTCGTATGTGGAGATATATCTAATCAAATGTCACTATTTGATAGTATTTCCAAAGAGAAGATTATTAACAAAGACAAGAGCGTTGATACTATTAGACAAAAGTATGGTTATGCATCACTCAAACGTGCTAACCTACTCAACACTTCTCTTATCAATATGGGCGAAGATGATGATGAATAAAAAAAGACACCTATTAAAAAGGTGTCTTTTATTAAACACTATTTTGCTCTAGAACGGAAGACAATTGCAAGAGTACCAGGTCCACAATGACAACCTATAATAGGTCCAACTGGTTGAATCCATACATTACTATCTTTGCCGACAAGCTTCACTACCTCATCTTTGAGTTCTTGTGCATCTTCTTGGTTGTTGGCATGCATAATGACTATTGGAAAGTCTGCAACGTTCTCGCCCAAAGTCTCAAGAAAGTATACAAGTTTCTTGATAACATTCTTCCTGCCTTTGACATTAATAACCCTTACAATCTTACCATTATCGCTGACTTTGAGTATTGGCTTGACTCCAAGTAGAGTTCCACCGATTGCTTGAACCGTGCTAAGTCTACTGCCTCTTTTTAAGAAAAACAAATCATCTACTGCGAAGAAGCATGATATCTTATTCTTCAAAGTTTCTAGCTCAGCTTTTATCTCAACCAAGGACTTGCCACTTGCAAGCATCTTCGTTGCTCTATATACAAGAAGACCTATACCCATAGTAACATGCAATGAGTCAACAGTATATATTTTTCTACCAGGATACTCTGTCTCAAGTTCACCAATAATACCAGGAAGGTAATTGAAAGTCCCTGTCAAAGCGCTAGATAAGTGTATGTACAATATATCTTGACCAGATTTGAGTACCGGCTCAAAAGCCTCTTTGAACATATGCGCATTGATACTCGCAGTACCTGGCATAGAGCCTTTTTTGAGCTTAACAAAGTAATCATCAAAGTCCTCTGGGGTCTCTAACAACTTACTTTGTTCTTCGCCATCAAGCATATATGGAAAGTTAATCTCTTTAACACCCCATTCTTCTACTTGCTTACGCCACAAGTCACATGCGCTATCACAGAATATTACTGGCATATGTCCTCCTAATTATTATTTCATCATTGGGAATAATACTACATCTCTAATGGAAGGTTGACTTGTCAACAATACCATCAATCTATCGATACCCATACCAAGTCCTGAGATTGGTGGCATACCATGCTCCATCGCAAGTAAGAAATCTTCATCTAGATCCATTGCTTCATCGTCGCCATCTTTCTTTGCTTTAGCTTGCTCTTCAAGAGCCTCTCTCTGTACGATAGGATCAACAAGCTCAGAATAAGCTTTGCAAATCTCATCACCAGCAACAAGTACTTGGAACATATCTATTCTTCTATCATCTTCATCATTCCTTCTAGCAAGAGGAACAAGGCACGCAGGATAATTGTATAGAATAGTAGGTTGAACGATATTTTGTCTAATCTTACGCTTATAAACGATATCAATAACACCACCAACAGTTTTGCATTCGTTGAACTCATCTTCGTCCATAACTCCTGACTTAACAACTGCCTTGATAATGTCCTTAACATTGGTGAACTCAAGCACGTTGAATCCAAGTATCTCGTTGACCTTTTCAGTATAATTGATTCTTGCCCACTCAGCTCCAAAGTCTAGTTCTTTGTCTCCAAGGGTAATCTTCATACTGCCATTGATCTCCATCATTGCCTTACGAATAAACTCTTGGAAGAATCTAATATTATCTTCAAAGTTCCAGTAACTTGCGTACCATTCTACCATTGTGAACTCTTGCAAGTGACTTGGGTCCATACCTTCGTTACGGAAACATTTTGCCACCTCGAACACTCTATCAAATCCGCCAGCAATAACTTGCTTTAGATATACTTCTGGTGCGATACGAAGATTGCACATCTTGTTGAGTGCATTATGTTTGGTGAAGAAAGGCTTAGCACTCGCACCACAAACTGCGCTCTGAAGTATTGGAGTCTCAACTTCTAAGAAGCCATTGTCTTCAAGGAATCTTCTAAGGAAAGAAATGAACTTACTACGTTTTAGGAACACTTCTCTGCTCTCTGGATTGCTGACAAGGTCCATGTATCTCTCTCTATAACGCTGTTCTAGATTGCTAAGACCATGGAACTTCTCAGGTAGTGGCAACATTGCCTTGCTAAGAAGGTCAAAACTATGTGCCCTAACTGTTATCTCTCCAGTATGTGTGAGATATATCTCACCACTTACGCCTACAAAGTCTCCTACATCTACCATTGATTTATAGAAAGCATACTTTTCTTCATCTATCTCATTACGGCTGATACTAACTTGTATCTTACCCTCTATATCTTCTATTACAAAGAAACTAAGCTTGCCCATAATTCTACGGAAAGTCATTCTTCCACAGACAGATACTTTCTCGCCTTCGCTCAAAGTTCTTGCTTCTATAATCTTATGTGTCCTAACGAACTTCTCTGCATATGGGATAACCCCTTGACTCTTAAGAGTTGCAATCTTATTCCTTCTTATGTCTATTTCGTGTGATAATTCTTGGTTGTTGTCCATTTGTGATTTTCTCCTAATATTGTTTTTATTTTATCATAAAGTTGGTTGTACACCAACTAGATTACGGCATTTTCATATGTTTTTTTGTATAAAGTCAGAGTTTGTATGACCAATTCTACCCCTGTGCAACTTATATATTGTCCAAAAAAAATTGAAGCATATGACCAGATTTTTTGTCATATACTTCAATTATTTATCAAATAATTATATAAGCTAACAAAAAATCAGCACTTACTATGCTTCTGTTTTGCTATGCGTTTACCATTTATACAAACTATCATATATATCCTTTTTGTCTAATGTCCTATCTGGACAGTACTAATGTATCAAATATGCTATTGTTTGTCAAGCATCATAATTTGTTTTTGTAATAAATACGTGCTTTGTTGACTTTATCTATATATTCTTGGGTCTGCTTATACGGTATGGCAACCAATTCCCCTTTGTATGAATATTCATTGTTGTTGAGCCATTTACTCACCACACCTAGTCCGGCATTGTAACTAGCAAGGACAATTATATCACTACCACTTCTATCATATAGATATCTTAGGTAATAACACCCATATCTAATGTTTGTATCAACATCAAGTAGCATATCCTCCGAATACTTCTCTCCCAACTTGCTCGCGATCTCCTGCGCTGTTGAGGGCATCAATTGCATAAGCCCCATAGCACCTTTGTCAGATACAGCCTTGCTATTATACCCACTCTCAGCGTATATAACTCCCGCTACAAGTTCTGGACTCAAATCATATTGTTCGGCATAAGCCTTAATCTGCTCTGTGTACTTCAACGGATAGAATGGATAAAAAATCACTGCACATATCACAGATACAAAGGCAACTATACAGACAGATATTATCCACTTCATACTATATTATTATGCACAAACTATATGATTTTAATTATTGAATTATTATTTATAATAATGTATATTTATACACAAATATTATACTATATTCAATTGTCATACAACTTAGCAAGCAATTGGCTATACAAGCCTTGTAATAAAAAAGCTCATACAGAAAGTATGAGCTTGTAACGACAAGTTTGATTATTTACATTCGTACCAATCTTTACCTGCATTGACGTCAACAGTAAGTGGAACATTGAGTTTGACAGCATTCTCCATTTCTTCTCTAAGAATCTTAGTGACAACACCCAACTCGTTTGGCTCAGTATCTATAATGAGTTCGTCATGTATCTGGAGTATGAGTTTACTCTTCAAGTTCTCCGCTTTGAGTCTATTGTATACTTTGATCATAGCAATTTTAATAATGTCTGATGCAGTACCCTGCAATGGCATATTCATACTTATTCTTTCTCCAAACTGTCTTGTCATATAGTTGGGAGAACGAAGCTCATTGATCTTACGGATACGCCCCATCATTGTAGATATATAACCGTGTGCTTTGGCAAACTCTACATTATCTTGCATATATTTCTTGACCATAGGATAACGTTCAAAGTATATCTCCATGAACTTCTTTGCATCTTTCCTACTGCAACCAATATTCTGTGCGAGTCCGAACTCGCTTATGCCATATATTATACCGAAGTTGACTGCCTTTGCATTACGCCTCATCAAAGGTGTGACATCTCCGAATGGTACACCGAAGACTTCACTTGCTGTCTGCGCATGGATATCCTTTCCTGTATTGTATGCCTCAACAAGCAATGGGTCATGGCTAAAATGTGCAAGTAATCTTAGTTCAATCTGAGAATAGTCGGCTGACACCAAGAATCCTTCTGGATTGCTTGGAACGAACATCTTACGCAAGACCTTACCTTCATCATCTCGTACTGGGATATTCTGCAAGTTTGGCTCAGAAGATGACAATCTTCCAGTAGCAGTCAATGCTTGATTGAATATCGTGTGTATCTTGTCTCTATTGCCACTGACAAGTTGAAGATAAGACTCAAGATATGTCGTACTGAGTTTCTGTATCTTCCTGTATCTAATGATAAGTGGCACAACTGGATGCCTATCGCTTATCTCCTCTAAGATATCTATACCTGTTGACTTTTTCTTATTATTGTATGCTTCTAACCCCAACTTGTCGAACAATACTTCCCCAAGTTGTTTTGGCGAATTGATATTGAACTCAGTCCCTGCAAGGCTATAAATGACTTTGGTCAAGTCTTGAAGTTCGCAACTATATCTATCACTAAGTTCATCTAAGACCTTTTTGTCTATAGTGAATCCCGTATTCTCCATATCGTATAATACATCTACAAGTGGAAGTTCTATATCTTCGTACAAACTCCTAAGATTGTTCTTGTCAAGGTCTATCTCAAGCAGACTAACTAGTTTGATAAGATTAACTGCATTGTACTTAGTATTCAAACCATATATCTCTGCAATATTAGGCCACTTTGGTGTCTTATCTCCAGCGTTAATCAAATAGCTTGCTAGCATACAATCAAATATCTTACCTTGGACATTGATTCCGAAGTTCGCTAGTTTGTGTCGCATATCTTTGCTGTCATAGAAGACTTTTTCTACTCTCTTATCTTCTAGCACAGATTTGAGCTTAGACAAAGCCTCCGAATGTTCTGCTCCAACATTGAATAGATTTAACTCACAATTGATTGTGTATTCAACAAGCTTGTCTATAGCGAAGTTAATACTACTCTCTCCAATAATAATACCAATGCGCTTGGCATTAGATACAATGCTTTGTATATCTTTGACTTGGATTTGCTTAGACTCAACTTTTGAGTCATCTTTGGCTACAACCATACTGTCGCCGAACAACTCTGGACGTTTGAGTAGCGAATTGAATTGATACTGAGTGAATATGTCGAATACTTCTTGAGAAAATGGGAATGTAAACTCAAAATCACTGAGTTTGCTCTCGATTGGAACAGTAGTATCAATGGTAGCAAGGGCTTTTGACAAATATGCCATATCTCTTCCGTTAATCAACTTCTCTTTGAGTTTGCCACTAATATTCTCAATATTGGCATACACACCATCAAGGTTGTTATAGTCATGCATAAGAGTCATAGCAGTCTTCTCACCTATACCAGGTACACCGGGGATATTGTCCGAACTATCTCCCATAAGGCTCTTAAGATCAATAATGCCTATTGGGTCGAAACCATACTCATCATGGAATGTCTTCTCATTCATCAACTTGACTTCAGATATCCCACGTTTTGTGAGCCAGACTTCCGTGCTATCGTCTATAAGTTGTAGAGCATCTCTATCTCCAGTAACAATGATTGTTGGGACTTTGTACTTCCTAGCAAGTGTACCAATGATATCATCAGCTTCTATACCTTCTCTCTCATACATCTGGATATTCATTGCAGAAAGCAAACGCTTGAGTATAGGAAATTGGCTCTTGAGTTCGGCAGGAGTCTCCTTTCTGCCAGCTTTGTAATCCGAGTACATATCGTGTCTAAATGTTCTTTTGCCATAATCAAAAGCCACTACAATGTGAGTAGGCTTGTGATCCTCAATGGTCTTGATGAGCATGGTAGTGAATCCATACACAGCATTGCTAAACTCTCCATCTTTGTTAGAAAGCACCGGCAATGCATAGAATGCACGATTGATAAGGCTGTTGCCATCAATAATAACAAGTTTTTCCATACTCATAACACCTCTGATATTATTATATCTTAATATCCCAAAAGTAACAATCAAATATAACAAACTTGACAATACTTCAACAAAAAAAGCAATGCATCTACGCATTGCAATAAATAATTTTTCACAAAATACTTTACTATTTGCAAAATACTATTATTCTGTATCAGGTTGTTGGATGTTATCTAGACAATGCTTACACTCCTCATCTAACCTATCGAACTGTTCTCCATGTAAGTCAATGATATTATTGAATATTGGATGGAAGTCCTCAAGTGTACATACCTCGGAGTTATATGCATTCATTACTGCCTGAGTATTGCCAAAACATCTATCATATTTTCCTTGCGACATATAGCCAACTATGCCAAGTCCTTGCTTGAAAGAGTTCTTTGTTTCTTTATAATTGGTTATGTTCTTGATAACAGCATTCAATGAGATATTGTTATTCACACAGTCAAACATATTCTTGGATAATGTGAACAAATCACTATTGCCGAACTGATACCCCTTGTCGCTTTTGATACAACAGATATCTGCAATATAATACTTGTCGCCGATAACAAAATAGCCACCTTCGAGTGCGACAATATAGTCACCTTCTTTCTCGACATTGTTGGCTCTGTTGTATGCTCCTATGATAGTATCGATACCTATAGGTCTATTGGAGACATCACTACTGACAATACAAAAATCAATATCTTCGCCTTCGAACACATTGTATACTGCTTGAATCTTCGCATTATTTCCACTTGCAACAATTATCTTCATATTTTTATATTATCATAGTCTCAACTTCCATACAAGTACAATTATTGATTCTATAACTATTTTGGGACAAAAAAAATCCTCACCAACAGGTTCGGATTGTATTGTATGGTGCCGAAGGCGGGACTTGAACCCGCACGAGATTGCTCTCAACGGATTTTGAGTCCGTCGCGTCTGCCATTCCACCACTTCGGCGTGATGAATATACTATGAAGATAAAAGTTGGAATTATTAATTAAGTTAATTGTGGGATGACAGACGGTCGTCTGCACTAGCCGAGTAAGTTATAAACTTACGAACGCCACCGAAGGTATTCCACCACTTCGGCGTGATGAATATACTATGTAAATGAAAGTTGGAATAATCAATTAAGCTAATTGTGGGATGACAGACGGTCGTCTGCACTAGCCGAGTAAGTTGTAAACTTACGAACGCCACCGAAGGTATTCCACCACTTCGGCGTGATGAATTGCTGTTTAATCACAATTTTTTGATACTTTAATAAAATATCATAAACGGTTAAAGATTGCAAGTATTTTTATAGATTTTGTTAATCAAATGTTTTGATTAACATTTTTATTATGTTATACTTGTGGTATCGTAAGGAGAAAAGTAATGTTAGGTCTCAAAAGTGGTACAGTAAAAATAGTAAAGTACAATCCAGAATGGGCAATAGAGTTTGAGAAAGAAAAGTCTATCTTGTCTACAGCTCTTGAAGGTTACAAGGTAGATATACAGCATGTAGGTAGTACATCAATACTTTTCTGCTCTGCAAAACCAATAATAGATATTGCAATAGGTGTACCAAGTCTCAAATATGGAGAAAAACTTATTCCAATCTTGGAGAGTATCGGTTACACTTACGACGGAGATGCAGGACTTCCTGGCAGACATTTTTTCAAAAAATGCAATGGAGAGATTAGGACTCATTATATTCATGTTGAGAAGAAGAATGATAGGCTTTGGCTCAATCATATCAACTTCAGAGATTATCTCAATACCCATCCAGAACTTGTTGAGCAGTACTCCAAACTAAAAGTTATGTTGGAGAAAAAATACGCAAACAGCCGAGACCAATACACTAGAGAAAAGGATCCTTTTATCGCAGCAGTTTTAAAACAAGCTGAGACTAAATAATAAGTACTATGGTTCAAAATAATAGCATATAAGTGCTTTATTATCACCTTCGTGCAAATCTTATAAAACTATAACGACATCATATGCATAATAAAAAACAGGTTACATAAACCTGTTTTTTTGCTATCACTAACCTACTATTATCTTAATCTTCTTCTTTATAACGTCGACTTCAAGAGGAAGTTTTGGCCCAACGTTGCCATCAGTATCACTGTTGACAAACTTCGGATTAACACAACCTAAGCACTCAACTCTAAAATGTTTTCCTTTAACATACAACACATGCTTATCTCGAGTATGATTGCCTGTTATAATTCTAAGGAACACATTGAGCATACTGAAGAACTTGATATTCTTGATACCAACGAAGTCAAACATTCCGTCATCCATACATGCATGTACACCAAGCTTTTTGAAGCCACCAGCGCTCTTAGAATTGAGAATTGAGTAGAATACTATATCTTCTTCATAAACTTTGTCATCGACCGTTATACGTAGCTTCTGAGGCTTCATATTGAATACATTGAGCGCACCTTTGGTATAGTATGCCATTCTGCCCCACACCTGCTTTGCACGACGGCTATAAGTATTGGCGCCATGTGTAAAGTATCCTCCACATGCTACATTGACAACATACCTATCATTAACTTTGGCTACATCGCAATTCCTAATATTACCATTGAGGACTGCTTGAACACATTTTTTGACATTACGTTTCATATGTACTTGTTTAGAAAAGTCATTAACGGTACCCAATGGAAATATAGCCACGGGCGAATCAATGCCCTTCTTGATCATACTATCAACTCCGATACCTAACGTGCCATCTCCACCTAAGAAAACTATTGTATCAAAGCTCTTGTTAGTCTTCTTGAGTTTATCAAAATAAACATTCATATCTTTAATAGTATTACTTCTGAATAATATCGCTCTAGTGCCTTTCGATACAAACTCTTTCTTTAGGTCATAAGCAAATTGTTGAGCTGTACCATGGCCTGCATTTGGATTGTATATTATTAGTATTTCTTTCATTGTTACCACCTTGCACATATAGAATACAGTAATAATCAATCAATTGTCAATCATTAGTCAAAATATAATACAAACTTCATGTTTTGGATTTGTATAAAAGCATAACTTAGGTATTGCAAATGTTGCATGTTTGTGATATAGTATAAGCATGAGTAATAAGAAAAAGTCGGAAATTGAATACACAGGTGTAGACGCCATATTGCATGAGATGCATGCTAAGAAGAAATCAAATAAGCGTAAGGTGTTATTTTCTGTTGGAGTAACTGGGCTTGTATTGATAGCAATACCTGCTATTATGTTCGCTAACTATATAGCCAATTACAACAAAGTTGATACAAGACCTGTCAAAGAATTTGTTGATGCTGCTAAAGGCGATATATTTGTCGATCCCACAGGAGATTCTACAAATATATGGGCAGATGGCAATGTTGAGGAACACCCTTCGGTTAACAATGAGCTTGCTCTCGCAATGAAACAGCTTAACAATTACTTCAATAGCGACTTAAAGAAACAATCAATCTATGCAGCAGACATCAAGACTCTTAAACTTTTCCGTAATGATCAAGTTGATACTACGAACCTTAGTGATGAAGAAAAAGCCGAACAAGAATCCACATTTATCGATGTGATTGTAGGCAACAAAACAAGGAAGTTCTGTATTCGATACAATACAATAGGCATTGACGAAGAGATTAAGACAAATCAAGGAGATGTCAATACCATTAACTCACTTATGTCTTACTTGCAATTCACAGGCATAGAGTCAATAACACAAATGACTAGCACGGACAACAAGATAATGTCTCGCATACCTAACGCACAATACGTTGGCCCTGCTTATGAATACATCATGAAAGGTGGTTTTGTTCAATACAGGATCCCTGTATATTGTTCAGATAATGGCAACACGACATGCACGACATACTCTATATCTGCAAGCACAATCGACAATAATGAGCTTAATCTTGAAGATACCCTTCTTAAGACACTTTGTGGAGAAAAAGTAGAAGTAATTGGTGGCGAAGCAACATTTACAGTAGCAACTTCATCTCAAGATCAAGACCTAGTTGCGGTACAAGATATTCTTGATGAACAGAATAATACTACCCAAGAGAGCAACTCAGATGTTATAGCAACCCCAACATCTAGCAATGCATACAATAATAATTATTTGTCTAAAAAGGATAAAGCATACGCAAGGAATATGGTTCGTAATCCATATGCTGGAAGGAACAATTATAACAACAATTTCACAATGTCCCATTAAATAATATTTGATATAAAAAAACATCTCAGATTATTGAGATGTTTTCTTTTTTTATATTTCTTTTTTCTTAGATTTCTTTTTCTTTAATACTTTATATAATACATATAAACCAACAAGTGCTAGGACAGCCAAGCTTATATACGCTCCTACATCTATCCATTTCTCATTGTCAGATACTACGATATATGTGCCTAGTTTGTCAGTATTAATAGAAACATAGCCATTCTTAACAGTGCTGTTAACTAACGAATACGTTCCATCTTCATTGTCCTTATATACATAGAGATTATTACGTCTTTTGAACTTATTTGGTAATTTGATCTCCAAAGTTATACTTCCGTCCAACTCAACAAGCTCGCCACTATTCTCCATCCACACATCATAACTCGATACAACTTGTTTATTTGTTATACCCATCTGAGAAGCCGATACCGACATCTTGGTAGTCTTCAATTCAACACCAGATACAAGTGTTGTATTTGTATAAGTAGTAATTGATACTCCCTCAGAAGTTATTTCATTATTTGTTATATTGCCAGTAACACCTTCAGGTAATACCAAAGTATAGTTCTCTGCTCCATCACCAACCAAGCTTATATCATGGAATACAACCAATATATTAAATCCAATTGTACTACTTACAAAGTTAGCTGAGTTCTCTTTGTCATATATTAACTCAATGTCATTATCAATAAGTCCAGTTACAACAGGAGTCTTGATATATGCAATTGTGTCGCCGTTGTATACCTTGTCATGTACAGCACAGTTGAGATATGCTTGCTTTGGAACAATAGTAAGATATGCTTCTTTGATCGATATCGAATAATTGATATTACTCAACGAACTAAGCAACTTGTACTTACCGACTGCTTTACCTGCCTCTCTTGTAATGCCTCCACTTAACTCATCATCATTGATCAATGCTCCTTCAATTATTTCATACTCAAACATAGGATCAACGCTTCCATATATCTTTTCATAGTTCTTGCATTCTACAACTATGTCTATTGGTAAGATATTCAAAGTACCTTTTGTGAAAACTATCTTATAATTCTTACCCAATGTTATACTGCTTCTGATATCATACTTTCCTGCATCTGTACCAGGGACACGATACAACTCTCCACTTATCACATCGCCATCCAAAATCTCTCCGGAGACAATCTTGTAAGTCAATACTGGGTCTTCTTCTCCATATGTAATTGTGAAACTATCTGCTACTATGGTAACAATTCTTTGATTGATAGTGAAGATATTCTCTACATATGTAATATCATAACTCTCATTGCTAAAAGTAGAAACAATATCATACTTACCAACATTCTCATATAGTGTTGGGTTAGTTAGAGAAGTTGGTTTTGCCCTTTGGAGTTCACCAGACAAAACATCGCCATCTTTTATCTCACCTATGACACGGTATGTCAAAGTTGGATCTTCTTCCCCATATGTCTTCGAGATTGGATCAGCTACGATAGTAATAGGTCTCTTACCTATTGTCATAACAGCTGGAACAAATGTAATAATATAGTTGTTGTTAATAGCTAGTGATCCGATATTGATATTATACTCACCAACATTTTCTCCCTCAGTTCTCTGCAATTGTCCAACAAATTCATCATCAAGTTTGAGTTCTCCACTGGCAATAGAATAGTCAAGGATAGGGTCTTCATCGTAATAGTATTTTGCTTGTTCACGAGCAACAACAGTTATCTTCTGAGATTCAATAGTGAGCTCGTTAGTCTGATATTCAATATTGTAGTTCTTACCAAAAGAGTAATCACCTTGTTCTATCATATACGCACCAACATCTTCGCCACTCTGTCTATGCATAGAACCTATCTGTATAGTATATATGGAGTCATTATTCGCAAGTATTCCATCAACGATAGAACACGTAAATATTGGATCATTATCTCCATAAATCTTAACTTTTTTGTCAGCTTGTATTGTTATATCTCTTGGCAAGATATGATATACGCCAGCAACAAATTCTATATTATATCGAGAATCATTAAGTGTTACATATTCTATAGAATATTCTCCAACATCTTCACCATATATTCTTTGTAGTTCGAAGTTGAAGGTATCCCCATCAACAAGATTGGTTACTTCATATGTCAAAGCCTCATCAGCTTCGCCATATATCTTAGACAAACTATCTGCAATAACTGTAATGTTGCGTTTTTGTATAAGCAAGAAACTATCAGAGTTGTCAAAAGTCATATTGTAATTGTTATCAATTGCCAACGAGCCTTGCAAATATTGATGTCTGCCTACAGTTTCCTTATCAACACGATTAACTGCTCCACTAAGTATGTCTTCAAGTTCCAATCCGTTTGCTACACTACCAGATGCAATAGATAACTTTGGCTCAGGATCTGTGTCTCCATAATACTTTGTCGCATTGTCAACTTTGATAGTTATTTGTCTTTGGACTATTGTAAGACTACCTTCTGTCTTATAAACAATATTGTAGTTAGGATTGTTTTCGTTGTTCAAATCATTCAAGTATATTGAATACTCACCACAGTTCTCTCCAACATTACGTTTAGGAGTGCCTACAAGAGCGTCTCCTTCGATTATATTACTGTGTTCATATCCAATAATTGGATCTTCATCGCCATATATCTTGCTGTATTTGTCTATATCTATATATACTGCTCTACGACTAATAGTCGCAGTAAGGTTGGTTATCCTTCCAGTAACAGAATAATTAGACAACATCTCTCCACTTATCTTTGAAGATGTAACAAGTATTTTCTTATTGACGCCTGCATTTGCATTCATCTGCATATTTTCATCAACAAAATACATCTGAGCTTCGAATGTAAGGGCATCTCCAGAAGCAAGGTTAACAAACTCATACGTAAATGTAGCAACAGCATTACCATCATATATTTTGTCCACCATGTATATATCTAATTCTACTTCTCTCTTCGTAATAGACAATATGCTAGGTGTATATGCGATGTCATAGTTGTCATTGTGAATAGTACCTATTGATATAGGATAATCTCCACAAGTCTCCCCAACAGTTCTATATAATACACCACTCAAGACGTCTTCATTAACAAGTCCTGTTACTTGATATGTAAGTGTTGGATCTGCATCTCCGTATGATTTTGTAATACTATCAGCAACGACTGTTATTGGCTTTTTATTAACAACATATGAACCTGCAGTGAAATCCAATGTATAATTTGGATTGCTCAATGAGCCCATTGTTATTGCATAACTACCAACATTATCATTGTCTTCTCTTGTAAGTTCTCCATTAAGAGATTCGCCTTCAACAATACCTTCAATAAGATACGATAGTGGTACGCGTTCTCCATATGTGACTGTCTTATTCTCAGCAACAACTTTGATAACTTTTGGAAGAATGTTGCCTGTTATTTCTACAATATCGCTTACCAATGTATAGTTGTCTTTTGCACTACCAACCAATTCTTTTGATGAAATTGGAACTACAATATTATATCCAACATTAACATCATTGAATTGTCCGTTCGCTACACACTGTATATCATCTCCAGCAATTGTATTGTTAAGAATAATACTGATCTGAACATTGCTAGTAGCGTCATAAACTTTGTCTTGAGCTACAATACTTGATATTGTTACATTTCTTCTATTAATGACGAATACTGAAGAGGTAAATAGCAATTCATAATTTGTGTTATTCTGGGTAAGAGTGCCGGTATTTGTATTATAATTACCAACATTTTCTCCAAGATCTCTTCCCAATGTTCCACTCAAAGACTCGCCTTCGACAAGTCCACTTTCTGCATTACCTTCGACAGGAGTTATCTCAAATGGCAATTCTTCTTGACTATCACCATATACTTTGCTACTTGCAATTGATGTAACGTTTATCTGTCTAGGTAATATTTTACCAAAACTTGTAGGAATGCTGTACTGATTTACACGATAAATATCTGCGTTCCTTCCACCCAAAGTAGGAACACCAGATGTCTCTAAGACAATGCTATCTCCAACGTTTATGTTAGAATATTTTACTTCAATATTATCAAGAGTAAGCTCATGTCCTTCTCTTTTGCCATCAAATACAAACTCTAAGCCTTCAACATTGTTCGTCCCATCATACACCTTATCGGTTACGGATATTCCTGTTATAATTACTGTTTTGATAAACCAAGCTTTTATTTCAACAGGCTCTGTAACTGTAAATGTATAATTCTTGGATGAAGATAGCAACTCTGAGCCTTTTTTCCAACCAACAAAGGTATATCCACTAGCAGCTTCAGCAATTAAGGAAACTGTTTGTCCAGTATAGTAATTACCTCCACCAGTGACCGTTCCTGGATTATCAAAATCTGTTAGAATATTTACTTTTAATGTTTCTGCATTGACTGAATATGTAGCTATCTCACTATATATATAGTTTGATGACAAGGAGTCATTTCTACACTTTGCTGCTACCTTAATAGTTGCATTATTTGGGATATTGGATTTGACATACAAATACTTGCCAATTATCGAAGCATATTCTTTGCCTTCAGCAATAACATAACTTATTCTATGGATATTACGGCAGTATTTAGCAAAATTATTTGTCCCAGTTGTTGTTGTTATATCATTGACAGCACCCAACTCAACTATTTGACCTGGGAATACCGTTACAGTCTTCCCTTCATTCTCTATAGTTACTTCATCTATACAAGTCTTGAGACTTATTGTTGGCTCAAATATAGTGAACTTCGAGGAACTAAACATACTGCCAGAATCCAATCCTTCAAAAGTAAATACGATAGGTTGGGTGATATCGGTTATCTTAACAAAATCTGTATAAATATATTCAGGTGAATATACAGACTCGTTATTATCAGACACTTTTGAAGATGTAACAGAGTAAGTTTGTCCATTATGACTTATCGTTAGTTTAACTTTTGATTTGCCCTTATCATTGAATGACAATACACCTGCTGATACTCTTGCATAAAGAACTTCTTTGTCAACAAATTCGCTCATATCAGTTGTTGGATAATAATAAGCTGTTCCATAGCTCTTTTTGTTAGTAAAAGATGTATTATTATTTGCAGTTATAACATAAAACTTGTTGCATTCTTCTCCGCTAGCATTCATATAGTTCTTAATACATGTAGTCACATCTACTGCATTCAATGTGGAATTGTTTGCAATATCATAGAAGTAATGATCCGGTTGATAACCGTTATAGCCCGTAAGGACAAAATTATTACCTGATACTCCTGTTATGTCTGCATAAGCTGCATCTTCAGTTGAGTTTGGAAGCGCACAAAAACCTATGCTAATGACCATTAGCATTATCGAGAATATTAAGAAGATACTTCTATACTTTCTCATAATATGTTTTTGTTCTCCTTGTTAGCCATTCTTGGCTATTGATTGTTTGATTATAGTGTATATCGACGAGTCATATGTTGACCCAGGGGTAATAAATGTCGAATTACCTTTGAGTGAGTGCAAATCTAGCGAATATGTTACCGGTACACCATATGCCTTAACCGTACCATTGAATTGAGCATAAGTGTATTGACATGAAGAATCCAATTTCGACAAATCAACAATACCGTTACTCTTAAACTCTTTTACGCCTTCACATCCTGCGTAAAGCTGTAATATGCCTAGCATATAATAATCTTGACCATTGTAGTTGTAAGCATATTGTTGATACTTCTTCAATTGATCTGTTACTTGAGCAGTTGCATTAGGAACATACTGATCTATACAGTTACCTTTTATCTCTTCTAGACGCAACCAGTTATAAATATATAACTTACCTTCAACTGTAAGTCTGCTCTCATATCCACTGTGGAAGGTCGACTGATCAGGATTGAAGAGGATCGAACTGAACAATGATCTAGCAAAGACACAATCCTTAACAGTAACATTAGGAGGGTTTGTACTATTCTGAGTTCTAGTCAATATAAGTCCTCCAGAGAACGAGTTCCTTATAATACATCCAGATATAACTACTTGTGCGTTATATACCTCACATAGTATCATCGCATTCTCTATAATACAATTGTTAATTCTGACATTAGTCAAATTTAATCCAGAATTTGTTGCAATAACTTTGGCTTTGTCTTCTAGTGTTGAGAGTGCCGCATTTTCTCCGAAAGATACACCTCTTAATGTTACGTTATCTACAACGGTATCCGACGCCTCGATTGATACTCTTAGGTAGTCTGAACAATTTGTAAAATCGATCAAATGTCCGTTACCATATAGTGCTTTTTTGACCTTAGCAGAAGATATCGCTCCCGCCTCTCCTTCAGATGAGACTATATCTGCTTGAAGGACTATTGCTTGATCGCCTTGTGCAGAATTGTTAAACTCTGCCAATTTGTATATATTGATACCATCAACAACATTGAAAGTATATCTATCTCTCAATGGATTGGATGGTAAATATTGTGTCGCTGGTTCAACAGATATTGTCACCTCGCCAGGAGCTAAAAATGTTACCAATCCTTTGTTATCAACAGTAGCAAGTGCTTCGTCAGAACTCTTCCATACCAAATCAATACTTCCTACATTTCCACTAGCAGACATAATTGATTTGATTGTCATCTGATATGTATTGATAACGCCAAGATTCTCGTCATAGAAGTTGTTAGCAAATACTCTGTATCCACCGATACCAAGTTTGTCGCCACTTTCATCAAGGTCAAGCTCGATATCTACCAACACTTCTATTACTTTGAAAGTTTTTGTTGCTGTAATATCAGGACGACCATCAACATATGCAACTATTACGGCTTCGCCAGGGTTAACACCAATAACTTTACCTTTAGATGAAACAGTTGCAATACTAGCATTACTAGAAATGTATTTTACATTAAATGCTTCTGCATCGTATGGAGTAGATATTACGCTCAAGTCTACACCAGTGCCATTAACATAAAGCGTTGAAGTTGTCTGTGTGAAGGCAATACTTTGAACCTTCTTAGTGTATTCTAGGTTGATAGTTTTCTTTATGCTTGGGTTGGCAATAGATGATATAGTGATCTCTATTGTTGCCATACGCGAGAACGTTACAACACCAGTTACTGGATCAATTGTCGCAGCACTTGCATTGTTGGTAATAGCATAACGCAATGATTTGTTAGAACAATCACTAGGCAATGCCTTGGCAAATACAGAATATGATGGGATACCGGTGTATTGTCTAACCGATCCAATCTCTATATCTTCACAGCTCCTAGTCACAATAACTTTGTAACTACCGACAAACTGTGATAATGCATATATATTGAAAGTTGCTTCTCCACCATGCAATGCAGTGATTCTGTTATTCTCAAAAGTTATAACTTGCTTAGCAAGATCAATTCTCGTCTCTGCTTTGTTCATCATAATAAAAGATATATTTCCGATATCAGCTGGCACCAAACGAGCTACTTCGAAGATAAAGTTTTCTCCAACATTGAGTCTTATAACATTATCGGTCATAAATGAAGAATCTTTTATCTTAATATCAACTATCTTGCCTTCTGTATAATAGAAACTCTGAATGACATATTTTTCACCATTTGTATTGTCTTGTGCAACGAACTTAATTGTAACCTTTCCTTCTTTGAGGAAGTAGATTATTCCATTCGATATTGTTGCAACAGAGTTATCAGAAATGATATATTCTACATTTTTGTTAGAAGCATCAACTGGAGACAATGTCTCAATGAACGCAATAGTTGACTTAGAAGTAGTGATTGAGTTCTGATAGACCTCATTGACTGAGAAATCTATTGCTAGAGCATTAACATTACTTACAACACTTACACTACACTCAGAAGATATCATGTTGTGATTATAATCATATGTATATGCTCTAATGACTGCCGTGCCACCATACAATCCAGTTACAATTCCATCGGCACCAAGGCTTATAACATCGTTGTCAGATCCATCATTTGTCACTTGAGAAATTATCTCAAATGTTATATCGTGATTCTCTGCATCAGTTGGATAATATCTATTAACAAATAAGTTAAAGTAAGCATTCTTAGCAATAGCTTTCGAATAAGTATTAAGTTCTATTCTTCCAATAAAGCCCATTGTTGACGTTACTTGGATACTAGCACTTACTCCACTATTATCTGTTGCATACATACTTACTACTACAGTACCTGCTTTGTTAAATGTAAGTGTCTTACCAGTAAGTGTTGCAACAGAATTATCATCTACTGCATATAGCAAATCTTTGTGTGAAGCATCTGTAGGATATACAACAGGATTGATTGTGTATTGGCTATCGCTTACCATAACTGCAGAACTATCCAAAAGTATCTGGGCAACTTTCTTGACAACAACTATGGTTATCTCTTTGGTTATATTGTTAGAAAGATATACTGTTATCTTACTCTCGCCACCAGCAAGTGCCTTGATAGTTGTACCACTAACACTTATTGATCTCAACGCATTAGATGTGATAGAGATATTAACACGAGTATTGATAGTGTCTTTTGGTAGCCATTCTGTAACAGCAATAGTTATCTCATCACCTTGATTCATCTCTAACCTAGAGCCAACATTAATAGTAGCTCCAACAGCATCTCCACCAGTATACTTGATACGGAAAGTAGCCGTCGCATTGCCATCAACAGATGTTGCTTTAATAACAGCGATACCAGAAGATGTGAACATAAGTTTGTTGTCCATTATGTATGCTATGCTATCACTTGCTACACCGTGGTTGGCATATGAATTGATAATCACGTACTCTACTCTCTTATCAGTAGTCGACGCAGGACTTACATTGAATGCTAAGTCAACTTCGCTAATTGCAGTTACATATTCGCTACTTATGATATCCATATCGGTATCAAGGCCTATACTCTCTGCAAGTTGAATGACATTAACAACAATCTTATAGTACTTGAATACACTTCCATATGTATCCAATAATATATATTCTATCTCAGCACTACCCAAACCAACTGCTACGACAACATCATCTTCGCCAATTGAGACAACTGTCTCTCCTGCAATTATCGGAGTCTGTGACAATATTGAACTCTGTACTGACTCATATTGTCCCTCAAGACTAGACAAATCCATTGCATTGGAGTCGCCTATTGACATGGTAAGTGTGCCATTATCAGGTTCTACAGATCCTGTATCTTTGTCAACTTTTTCTATCGTGAATACTTGTTCTACTGCTGTATTGCTCTCACTTGTAGCAGTGATTGTAACAATTCCATTCTTTTTGAAAGAAAGTACATTGCCTTCAATAGTAGCTATTGATTGATCATCTACTGTATATATAATATTTTTGTTGGTTGTATCATATGGTAACACATTCGCTGAGAAAGTTATTGTGTTCTTTGTTGTAGTAATATTGCTTGGAGTGATCTCAATAGATTGAGCCTGTCTAATAACATTGATCTCATATACTAGTTGAACACTACTTGCAACATACACGGTTAGTTTTGCTTTGCCACCGTTGAGAGCTGTAAGTGTATTACCAGTTATCTGAATAACGTCTCCACTTGGGTCCAAAGTACTCTCATTGGATATTGCATATCTAAGATTTTTGTATACAGCATTGCTTGGAGATAATGTAAGGACTTCAATATCCAAAGCATCTCCAACATTCATATTGGCAGGTATTTGAGTAATAGTTGCATTTGTAGGATTGGCTCCAGTATAACGGATATCCACAGATGACGAACAATTACCATCAACCGATGTTGCTATAAGAGTAACAACACCAATATAGTTGAACATAAAGCTTCCCTCAGAAGGTGGAGGCAATGATTTATCACTTAGCGACCATACGATATCTTTGTTAGAGCTATCAACAGCGCTTACATTGCAAGAGAAAGAAACTGTCTGCAATGCTGTAACATATTCACCATTGACATAATCCAAATCCAAGAGTATGTCGATATCTTCAACCAATCTCGTTACATTAACTATGCAACGCTTTTTGACAATATCAGAAGTTGAGGTTGTCATCGACACTTCAATCTCTGCACTACCACCGCCAAGAGTAACAATAGAACCATCTGATAATACGTTAACAACATTCGTTCCACCATTATTCTGAGTTTGATTTATAATCCTGTATTGTAACCTGCTATTATTAGCCCCACTTGGAGTGATACTTGTAACAATACTACCAAGTTCGCCATATTCCAAGTTTATTACATCGTTTTCTAATTCAAAGTCGATTGCATATCCACCAGTATAGTTAAGGGTAACAGATTTTTTGACATCACCATTATCTACATTGGCATATATATCTATGACAACTTCACATGGATCATCGGTAACGAACTCTACAAGTCCCGTATCCGAGACAGTTGCCTTAGAAGTATCCAAAGAATGATAGAAATAATCAGTATTGGTAGAATCATCTGGATATGACAAAGGTTGCAACTGATAACTATGTTCGGCTATTGAGATATTATCGCTAATAACTATTCCCTCTGCTGGGCTCTGAACATATACACTTATTGTCTTCTCAATAAAGACATCTTCGCTCTTCTCTATTCTTGCACGAATAAGCGTGCTTCCACCACTAACGAATTGCAAATATCCACTCTCGTCGACATATGCGACATCTTCATCATCACTTTCAAAAGTCACTTCTGTAGCGTATACACTAAGTGGTGTTGTTGTGTAATTGAGATATACCGGAGAGTCTCCAATCGTAGCCATAACTGAATTGGTCTCAAAATCAAGTGAAGTTGCGTAGCCTGCAGTATATATAACTCTACATCTCGCAACAAATCCACCATCAACGGTTGTAATTGTTACTGTTACTTTACCTGGTGCTGAGAATGACACAACGCCCGCATTGTTAACAGTTGCAATATCGCTGCTTACTTCGAAAGTAACATTCTTATTAGAAGCATCTGCAGGCAAGATATTATACTTGATTGTCTGGTAACTCTGAGAAGTAATAATCTCCTCATTTGGTACAACAATAGAGGTAACAGGATTGATAACGGCGATTGTAACATAAGAGCTATATCCACCGTCCTCTGCTGTTGCTATTATAGACACATATCCTATGCTCACACCTTTAACTAAACCATTGGTATCAACCGTTGCGATAGATGGGTCTGAGCTGTAATATGTAACATTCTTATTGATAGATTCTGCTGGCAATACTGTGGCTGTGAGCTGTACATTATCGCCAACCTGTATTTCGTCCTTTGGAGCCATAACAACTACTTGATGGACTTTGGTATCTGTAACATAGAAATAACAACTTGCCATCTTTGCTCCATCTACCGAAGTCGCTGTTATATAGCCTTTACCAAAACCTACAAAGGACACATTGCCATTGATGTCAACTTTTGCGACATCTTCGTTATCACTTCTCCATATCAACTCTTTGTTGGAAGCTGATTCTGGATATATCGTGGCATTAAGAGTTAACTTATCATCAACATTGGCAACTACTGTAGACTTATCAAGAGTAACATTATCTACGGCAATAGAAACATAACCCACAACAGCATTGACTGTTAGGTTAACAATAATGATTATTACAAGTGGTACTGCTACCATCAAGAAAATCAAAAGTTTTTTCATGTTTCCTCCGTTTAGATTTTTTATTACGCTTCGATATTACTGTAGCGTTTGTTAAGTTTGTAAAATAATGAGAATATTCCGACGACCATATAAGGAACTGAGAATCCGAACAATACAAGATATATTGCTGGAATAGATACTAAGAAAGATACTACAATACTGCCGATGCCCATAAGTGCCGCTATAATGAATCCCAAGCTAAGGCTTGTATTAACATTATTATTGGTGCCTGTAAGTTCTTTGTCATCAAGGTACATAAACTGTGGACGTTTGATATCCAGAGATATCGATGAGGCGATATTGCCAATAATGACCATTCCAACAGCTATTGCTATCATTGTCCCTTCGAAGTAACTCAAGAACCCGAATATTGCCAAAACTATGCAACTCATAAAGATCGATGGCAATGCGACAATGACATACATGATGAACTTAACGAATATCTGTGTCGAATACTTGACAGGAATAATCTTGGTGTGGAAGAAGTTGCCTCCCTCACGAGTTACTGAAGTAGCAGCGAATGATGACCCCATACTAAGGAACATAATAAGTACAAGTACGCTTATGCCAGGTAGCATACCCTCGCCCAACTGAGATGCACCTATGTTAGATGCTATTGCATTAGAGAAGTATACCATGAGTGGTGTGGTGATAACAACAGTCAAATATTGGAAAGAATAGTTGACTGACCTAAATATCGTGAGGAATTCTCTGAAGAATAGTGCTCGCGATGTCGAACGTTCTTTGACAAGAGTCTTCTTGGTGAATGAATGACTTTCGCCCTCAATATTGCCGAGAAGTATCTTAAGATAAGAACGCTTTGAGAAATAATAAATACAAAGTATAAGCAAAGCACACATTGTGAAGTTGATAATAAGGCTATTGATATAGTGATAATTGAGAAGTAAGTTCTTGTACAGTACTTGTGGAAACAAGTAGTTAGAAAAACTCTTAATCATAACTATAACATTCTCGGAGAATACCGATTGTAAGTCTCCTGATTGAAGCAATGCAATGATGAACTTCAACACATATATGTATAAGAAGAATCCAACAGCGACAAACGCAACATATATGAATAACATAACAGTAAACTTATTCTTGAGATATCCAACAACATACATTGCAGGTACTGATAACACAAGTCCTATAAGGAAAGGTACTACTGGGAAGTATAATGTACAAGGTAATAATGTAAAGTAGAATAATATGTTCTGCCCTGATAGTACACCAAACTGTATAAACACAGGAAGAGTAAGTATTGTAGAAAATGCTAATTCGCATATGAATAAGTATGTTATCTTGGCAAGATAGATCATCTTACCATCAACAGGAAGTTTCAATATATCTTTGTCTTGACCAAAGTATAAAGTCTTCGTTGTAATACTGATACCGAATAATAGTTGTATAAGTTGAATTATAAAACAATAGTATATCAAAAACTCATGCTCAAGTCCTGACAATAGGCAAGTCTTGATGACACTGTTGAATGCGAATAATATTACACCTGCGATAGCAGCAATACCAGCAAGAATAACAACCCACCTGATAATTCGTGGTAATACCTTAGTACCACGATTAACACGCTGGGCTTTGCTCATAAACTCTATCTTGAGAAGTGTAAGAAACTGTGTCATTAATTATCCTTTGTTGTTTTTGTCTTCTTGGTAGTCTTTTTGACTGGACTTGGAGTATCTGTAGCCTCCACCGGCTGTGAAGGTTGACTATCTACCTTCTTTTTCTTAGAAGTTGCTTTTGCTTCCTTTGGTTGTTCTGTCTTGGCAAGCTCTTCAACCTTTGGCTCTTCAACTTTTTCTACTTTTTTAGTATCTTTGACCGAAGTCTTTTTCTTAAAAATCTTGTTCCATAGCACGACAAGTTTATTCTCGCCTTTGACCTTGTTGTCTTCAACTGTTATAACCTTAGCTTTGCTCTCTCTTGTCATATTGAGGAAATAATCTTCCAATGGTACAGGACTTTCTTTGAGGAACTTTTTAACATCTATAATCTCCATCAATTGACCACGATTGATGATGGCGACCCTATCACACAACTTCTCTACCATGTCGATATTGTGTGAGGAAAAGAATACTGTATTGCCGAGCTTCTTATGCTCTTTCATATACTGCTTGATCTCATATGTCGATTGTGGATCTAGACCCATAAGAGGTTCGTCAAGTACCCAGAACTTAGGATTGTGGATAAGTGCAGCTATGATACATATCTTCTGTTTCATACCATGAGAGTATGATCTTATCTGGTTGTCAATGGCATGCTCCATACTGAACAACTTAGCAAACTTCTCCATTCGCTCTTTGATCACTTCTTTTGGCACCCTGTATATATTGCCCATATAGTTGACATACTCTTTGCCTGTGAGGTTCTCATATACAGCGTGGTTATCAGGTACGTATCCGATATTGAGTTTGGCTTCAATAGGATTCTTTGCGATATCAAAGCCACATATCTTAATCGTGCCTTCGTCATATGGCAAAATCCCAGTTATACATTTGATAGTAGTAGATTTACCAGCACCGTTCTTACCCAAAAAACCAAAGATTTCTCCATCTTTGAGTGTAATGGACAAGTCTTTGACTGAATAAAACTTCGAGTTCTTATATCTTTTTGTCAAGTGTGAAATCTCTAGCATTATTTACCCACCTTTTTGATTTACGAGATAATGATAACACACAACTATCAGTATGTCAATATCGGATTTTTCTTATTTATATATAATAATTATATTTGCGTATACACGCGCCCGCGTGAATTTGAAGTTCACAACTCAACTGCTCTCCTAACAGCAATATGGTTGACAGATACTTACTGATTGTGATATCATAAAAATATGGATAAAAAATTATTAGACAATGTAAGAATGCCCAAAGAATGGGTCTTAATACCAAGGAATATGTATACCCAATTGGGCATATATGAAGATGATGAGTCTGTTGTTTGTCTAGGAGTATATGGCAATCAGTTATACCCTACTACATCAACTGTTATTTACTCATATGGCACAGATTATTCGGAGTTTTTGGACAACTACCTAGGACTTATATATGACAACAATAGCGATAAGTTTATTCCAAAAGAATTCAAAGACGACAAAGAAATCAATCCTGACTTAACCAATATATATTCTGGGGATCAGACATATGGCAAGCATAAGTTTATCGTTAATGTATTTCGGGTAGGCAAACAGATCAATGCAACATATTCTGCGCAGTTTTTTGTGATATACAAAGGTAATCTTCTTAACTTCACAACTCCAGCATATAAGATTGATGAAGACAATGTTTACTCTTCACTTATTACCAAGAATCCTCACATCAAGAGAATGATAATCGACCTATTTAACTATCTATAATGACAATAAAAAACACAGCCATAAACTTTTCGGCTGTGTTTTTTTTAATAACAAAAGCTCTCTGTCAAGGATAATGAGTCATCATAATGTTCTGGAGACTTAAAAGGTGAATATTTGTATTGAAGTGAAGGAGCATAAGCATAATCAAGCAAGATATAGTTTGGATCTTCTTCTTCGTCATATTCTATATATGATGGTTTTACCAATGCTTTTTTGTTATTCTCATATCCATATTTGCCAGCATTATCAAGAACTTCAATATCTTTTTCCTCAATATTGAACATCTCCCCAACTGACAACTTATTATAAAACTTGCCTTTACCAGTACATATCCTTACACTACATCCTTCTTCTGATCTAAAAGCAGAAAGCATAATTGGCTCTGTAACACCTGGCTTACTTACATAGTTATCAAGTATCTGATATACATTCTTCTTCATAAAAAGTTGTTTGATAGGATTGAATGAAAAAATCTTCTCTGGTATTGCTTCTGGAACACCTTTGCACAAAGCAGCAAAAATCTTAACAGCCTCATCAACACTTATAATGTCTAATCTATCTTCATCAATTGGCTGGTTATTAGTCCTTACTTTTAATATAATTTGTTCAGTATCCATATTTTGTTCTTCCCCATAATATAACCGATAATTCTCGGTATGTTTACATATATATTCTCTCCCATAAACAGCAACTCTGCCAAATGGGTGAGTGTGGCAATATTAACACATAAAGAAAAAGTTGTCAATACTTAATTCAAAAATATTTTTGTCATATTTGATACAAAATTGTCAATATGTCCTGTCTGCTCAAAGACATATCTTGGTCTATGTTGATGTTCCGACAAGTTATGATAGCGCAGTTTTTCGACCAATCGTTCGGCAACATATGAGTTACTATCTATTATATCGACATTATTGTTAATAATAATATTATTTTTGACAAAACAATAATGCGTACATCCTATAATAATACAGTCATAAGTACATTTTGTATTGATACGGAATGCTTGGTCGATTTTTGAAATATTATCTATGTTATTGTCGATTAATCTTGCCCATTTTTTTTGTGTCACGATTGTTAATTTTTTATATTTTTTGTAATATTTTATTATATGACTATATTTTTTTGTGGCAGGAGTACATAGCAATATTATGTTATCTTTTTGTTGTGACAAAGCAACCTTTATGGCTGGCTCTACTCCAATGATTGGCAATCCAAACATCTGCCTGAGTCTATCTATACAGACTGCTGTGGCAGTATTGCAGGCAATGATGATCAACTTGATATTATATTCTTCTAGCAGTCGATATATGCAAGATAATACACTTTTATATATCTGCATTTTTGACTTACTTCCATATGGAGAGTTTTTGGTGTCAGCTAGATATACATAATTTTCTTGTGGGGCTCGCTTAACACATTCTTTAAGCACACTTACTCCACCCACTCCACTATCTATCACTCCAATATATGCCATATATTTTTTATATGAATCAATTCTGTTTATTGTTAACAATTCATTGTTTTGTTTGTTAAACAAAATAGTTTCTCTCCCCCAAGTCAGCAAATTGTCAAAAAAATATTACAATAATACTTGCAATATCAAAATATATATGTTAAAATGTCCCAGTAATCAAAAAAGGAGATGCTAACTATGCCAAACATCAAATCAGCTAAAAAAAGAGTAGAAGTATTGGAGAGACGCAAAGTTGAGAACAAACTTGTCAAATCTTCTCTTGCTACAAGTATAAAGAAGTTCAAACTTGCTATCGACGCAAGCCTTGAAGACAGCGACAAGAAGCTTAGCGAGATTTGTTCTATTATTGATGCTGCAGAGTCACGTGGAGTTATTCACTCTAACTGTGCCAATCGCAAAAAAGCTCGTATGGCTCAATATATCAATAGAGCAAAAGCTAAAACTGAAACAAAGTAATCGCACTACTACCCTGTTTATATAAAAAATATAGCACCAGCATTATACTGGTGCTTTTTTTATTTCTTGTCATCATTGTTAGTATCAATACTCTTTGCTATGTCGGTATTGTAATCTTTTTCTATATCAGGATATCTTCCTTTGCTTAGTTCTTCTTGGAGTTTGTCATAATCATTATCGAGCAAGGCTTTTTTAACCGAATCATTACTGTCTATCTTTGGTACAAACTTCCTAGCACGGCTCTTGCAACAAACGTACAATATCACTATTGCACCTGCACATATTAATGATATCCAACTCGTAGTAGTAAAGAACAAATAATTAAACTTATTGTTACTACTTCTCATCTGCTCAACAAAATCCTCTTGTGTGAGTACATTCATTGTAATACCTATTACTTCTTCTATGCGGGTGTAGAACTTATCTCCGTACTTTTCGTTAATCGAAGTGATATTGTCATCAGCGGTATGGAATGTTTGACTCAAAGTCGAAGACTCACTTATCCCTGTCTTTGTCATATCATTCCAAGCACCACTGAAGAATGTTACAGCATTGTATCCATAACCTACGAACATACCATTATCGCTACTGAGTCCCATATGAGAGTACTCTATCTGACCTGCATAAGAGTCATAGGTTGCCTTCTTGAATGTTGGTGCTTCTAAGATAGCTTCTTGAGAGAACTGCGACACATAGGTATCTGCTATCTCTCTAAAATAGTCTTCATGTACAGTATGGACTTCATCTGCATACATGTACATATTATCTCCACAACCGATCGAATCGAAATTGATCATAAGTAGAAGGTTGTCTTTGACTTCCTTTGACAAAGATGCCACAAATGCTTGTGAACCCAAGTTGCCCAACTCTTCTGCGCCAAACGCAACGAATATCACATTATAATCCAACTCCACCGTAGCTAACATACGTGCAATATTGAGCATAGCCACCATTCCACTAGCATTGTCATAAACCCCGTGAGAATGGATAGCATTGCCATCATCTCCTTCGAAGTTATATGTGTTATCTACGTGAGCACCTATTACTATGAAGTCTCCCGTATCTGTTGCTGACCTCTTGAGACCCGCTACATTAGATGACGTTATTTTCTTGCCCAAGGCGTATGCAGCCGAAAACTCCTGACGATAATTTTCAAAATATGCCTCATATCCATAACTTTGGAACTTATCAGCTATATATTCACAAGCCGCTTTTTCTCCATCAGAGCCTGCCGTTCTATCCACACGGAGTTTCTGTTCAACATTCTCACCATACACATATTCGATGATATCTTCTTGTATAGTAAGACTGTTGTATTCTGTTACCGATCTTGGTGTATCAGCGTATGCTTTGTTTGGGATTACACCAACTATACACATAGCAAGGCAACAAACTAATACTATTTTTAGGAAGGTGTTTTTCATAATACACCTCCTGATATGATAATGTATATGATGAGATAGAAGCACAAGGCCTTGCTCATCTTATCAAGATAGATACCATAGTTGTTGCCAAGTTTATACTTCTTGACAAATAATCTTAGCCAGATATAGCCCACAACCGTTGTAGTTACGATGTATGATATCATTAGTCCCCAGATAGAAATAATCGGATACGCCATAAATAAGAAATTGAGCGATCCAAGTACAATGTTCCTTGCTATTATAAGCAATCTGATATTGTGTCTGAAGTAGTTTGATTTGTCTTGGAAGCCAATAATACTTCGCCTAAAATATCTGTCCAATACAAGCAACGCCAACTCAAATATCGCAAGCCCAACAAGTCCACTTATTATAATCGTGGCATATATTGGCAGCCCCATAAGGTCATAATATCCACCACCCCACACATTGATAAGGTAGTAATAGGCAAATGATATATATAGCCCGACTTCTATTAAGATGTTGATAACTTTTTTGTTCATTAACTAATCCTTCAATATATTGCCGAATAGATATGCAATAGCATTCTCTCCAGTCATCTTGCCAGCTTTGATATTAAAATCACATTCAAGACATAAATCATAGATAGTTTTTAGTTTAAGTTTGGTGAACTTCTTGCCTTGCTCCTTAGCTTTTGTTATAGCGAACTCTTTGACTCCAAGCATCTTAGACAATTCATTGTTGCTATATTGAGATATTGCAGAGAACAACAACCTTCTGAAGTGATTGGTTATAAAACCTAATATCATTGTAGGAGTATTCTTGCGATAATATAGATTGTCCACAATGGCAAATGCTTTGTCTCCATTCTTGCTAGCAAGTGCATCGGTTAGTTCAAAGATAACATATTCTTCATCTTTGGTCACCATATCTTCAATATCTTTGGATGTAATAATCTTTGTGTCACTTCTATAAGCCATAAGCTTAGACAATTCGCTATCTACTCTTGTGAGATTGAATGAACAATACTCAACAAGCATCTTGCTCGCTGGCACTTCTATTGAATAACTTTCTTTGTGTACAGTAGCAGCAATCCACTTAAGGAGTGTATCAAATGTCAATTTGTTACAATCAACATATTCTAGCTTATCAACCATACTAAGATAGAAGTTGTTTGGCGTACTCGCAAACAATACTAGGCACGTGCTTGGGACGGGATTTGCAAGGTAAGAGACGAGAATATTCTTTTCTTTATCATTCTTGACCCCTAGATAATCTTTGACAATAACAAGCCTTCTAGCGTCACCAATCGGCACAACTTCGCAAGCATTGACAATATCTGTCGCATTGAAGCCTTCTTTGGTAAATATCGATTTGTTAAAGTCAGGCATAGAGATATTACAAGCATTCTCGACAAGTTCCAATGCCTTGTATACAAGGAAGCTATCCTCTCCACCAATAAAATATGCTGGCAAAATCTCTTTATTCAAATTACTCTTTAAGTTCTCAAATTTCATCTTTTTTCCTTTATATTCTTATAGATAATGTTGAGTCTATATCTAAGGCTTTGTGCTGCCCATTATCTTTCTTCAATATATATTGGCAATCGTACACATCTTCAACCTTGTCGGTTAATTGTTGCGCGATCAAGTAGTCTACGTTAGGAACAGTCAATTTGACTAGATCAACACTCAACTTTTCATCAGTACTCAAGTATAACATATTTTTGTTTTCAATCGCTATACTAGTTGCTACGTATTGTTGATTAGCAATGTATTTGATTGTCAAACTTCCAATATCATAGTCTTGCATAGGCTCCAAGATTTCGAACTTGTAGCCTTCAGAATCCATACTTGCAAGCAGATTGTGACCATCTGGAAGATATATCTTACCTTTGTTATAAGCCAAGATATTGCGAACATATCCAGTCTGAGTGGATGTATTATGCAAGGCTATTATACCTGATAGCCTTATACGATTCGCCCTCAGATATTCTTCTATCTTCTGAGATTCTTTGTATGTGCTTGGCAGATCGACAAGATACACTTCATTGTCTGTCGTTGATACAACCGTACATATAGAACTATTACGAATGAAGCTTATATTGTTGTAATCAAACCTTGCTGGCAGATTGCTACCTACCACCATAGTAACACAAATACACGCAAGAATGCAACAAACTGATACTTTTAATTTTGTTCTAAGCATGGTGTATTTGCTAATAAAAAATATTAATATGTAGAAAATTATGCTTGCTAGTATACCAAAACTGAAGACTTTGACAACTGCTCCTGGCAAGTTAGATACAAAAGCATTGATAGTAATCACTCCACCGAACAATCCCTCTATCAATACATAAAGAAACTTCATAAACGGCATTATGAGGACTATCAGATTGATGATACAGAGCAACATATATGCTATTCCGAACAACGGAACAACAATGATATTAGCAATCAGACTGTACGTTGGCAACTCACCCATTGACATTGTGATAGGCAAGACTCCAAGTTGAGCACATATACATACTGCAACGGCTCCCACAATCACCTTTGTCACAATGTTTTTCCCACACAATTGTGTAAGTGGACGTGCGATAAGTAAAATCCCAAGCACAGCACCATAACTTAGCAAGAATCCATAATCAAATAGATAGAGTGGTCTAAATGTAAGTATAAGCACCGCCGACAATGCAACCGATGAGAGCCTGTCCTTCTCTCTACCAAGGTTATCTGCAAGCAGAATAACAAGTCCCATAATACTTGCTCTGAGGACCGATGGGGAGAACCCACAAATATAAGAGTAACAAGCAAGAACAATTGCCATTGCTCCGAACTTGTACCATTTCTTCAATCTTATAAGTGAAAAGAACAGATATAATAATGCGATAAGGAATCCTACGTGCAAACCAGATACAGCAAGCAAGTGTACCGTTCCACTATCTTTGAAAGCATTGTTGACATTATCATCTATCATAGTCCTGTCGCCGAATAATACTGCATATGTAACCCCTGCTACTTCACTAGATAGATTGTCTTGCATAAGACTTCGACTCTTCTTCTTAATCATCTCCGACAACGAAAGTTTGCCCTGAGTTGATTCTACAATGTTATACGCACTAGCATAATACTTAACATTATTGCGATATACAAAAGTGTTAACGCCATTATCTTTATACAAAACGCTAGGCTTAACTTTTGCTAACAAAGTTAGGTTATCACCTACATTAAAAGAATCTCCATCGTATAGATATATTGCAGTCTTGCCAGGCAACTTGACAGTGTCGCCAGTATTAATATCTTCAGCTTTTGTCCCATTGATATATACGAGGGTGTACTCTTCTTGAATAGATACTTCACTTACCCTACCACTTATATAATACTTGCCATCAACGTCTTTGTTATAAAATGCAAAAGTCAAACTACAACTAGAAAAACCAACACATATAGCAATAAGATAATAAAGTACTTTGAGTGATTTGCGATGATATAAAAGAGCTATAACTCCACTGATCGGAAGTAGCAGAAGAAAAGCATACCAAGCACTCCTTTGCATAGCAAAAGCTATCAAGATACTTGATATAACGAACAAACAGAATATTACAACTGGTCGATAATTAAATATTCTTCTCATTAGCACCTATAACTCTATCTGCAGTATAACATAACTTTGCATCAAAACTAACCAAATAAAAGAAGTTGCCACAAAAACTTTTGGTCGCATCCAAAAAACAGTAAAAAAACTATTGCTTTTGTTCAACTTTTCTGCTATTATAAGGAAGTCAATCAGATCTTGGCACCATCGTATAGTGGTTAGTACGCTGGCCTCTCACGCCGGTAACGAGGGTTCGAGTCCCTCTGGTGTCACCAGACAAATAAGTCACTTGAGCATATTGCTACAAGTGATTTTTTATGTAAAAAAACAAAGTCAGCAAAGAATTATCTTTTGATTTATACGTAAACAATTTAGCAAAAAAAATCATCATAAGCAGCCTAATACATTAGGAGATTTTCCACAATTTTGATATAATTGTTGCAGAATAAATATAGGAGAATATACTGTATGACACAAGAAGAAATTGATATAATTGTTAACCAAGTTATGGACAGAATTAATGCCCCAGTAGACATGCCTATTGAGGTCCTAGACGGAGCTACACTACCCTTTTATGCGCATCCTACAGACGCAGGTATGGACATAAGGGCGAATGCTGATTGTACCATATATCCAGGTCAAACAGTCATTATACCAACAGGTTTGAAGATCGCTATTCCTAACGGATATGAAGTTCAGGTAAGGCCTCGTAGTGGATTGAGTGCCAAGACTCCTATACAAGTTGCTCTTGGTACAATTGATACAGGTTATAGGAGTGAAATGGGAGTTATTACCCACAACGATTCACCAATAGGTAGCAACGAAGATTGTACGATAGAAGATAGACACAAGATGGGCATATATCATATCCACAAGGGAGATAGAATTGCTCAAATGATACTCAACAAGATAACAACTATCAATCTATGCAGATGTGAAGATATCAACATATATGCAAGTGATAGAGGTTCGGTTAGTGGATTTGGAAGTAGTGGTGTCAAATAATTTGTTATATTGACAATACAATCATTTCGGTATACACTTAGTTATCAAAAAAATTTATCAAATTACAAACTTTCGTAACAAATTAGTCATAATTAGTTGAGTTTATCGAATAATTATAATATAATGAAAGCGTAAATTATCGGAGGATATGCATATGGCAACCAAGAAAGTAACAGAAACAACCCCAGCACTAGAAGTCGAGAATATCGAGACTCCTGAAGTCAAGACTGAAGAGCACAAAGATACCACCCCAGCTAAGACTGCCAAGAAGTTTAAATTTAACAAAGACGATATTTGTATCGGATCCGTACTTATATCTCTTGGACTTATTGTTCTATGCAGATTATTTAGAATGATAGGTATCGCTGCTCCAGCATTGTATATCGTATTCTTCTGTATAGGATGTGCTTTGACTGGACTATCTATGTTCTTTGTATTTACACAATTTAGACGCGAGAATAAGTTTACTTTCACGGTGCAGTTTGTCCTCAATATCATATCCCTTGTGTTTTGGTTGTTGTTTTAATATCTAGACATTAGAGAGCTCTCAGCATTCTGAGAGTTTTTTTATGTCTAACAAGATCCCCTTTAAATATATAAATAATTATAAAAATGGGTATTGACAACCACCCTATCCCGTGCTACAATCTAAGCATACAAATTATAGGGAGAGAACAATAATATGGCAGAGACATTTTATAAAAAACTTATTGCGAGTATTAGCGAAGATAATAAGCTTCCTGATATCAGAGATGATGAAGGTAATATACTCCAAGATAAATTTGAGGCAAGAGATGAGAGACTTCGTTATCTAGCTAACAAGCTTCTTTCTGGTTCAACCAATAGAAGCCACGATAGCATTACACACACTGCAGAAGATGGTAATCCTGCAACAGAGAATAACACACCTAAAGATAGTGTTCTTTGGAGCGATCCAGATGTAGAGACTATTGTTGTCAAAAAAGATGACAAGACGGTTACTGTTAAGATTGGGCGTCTAAAAGATCATGAAGATTATGGAACAATTAGATATGAGAAGTATGTAAATGACGAGCTTGTATATTCAGTTGACAAGAACATATATACAAAAGACACAAAAGACACACCAAATGGTTCCATTGAGCTTATTTGTATTGATAGAAGTGCAGAGAACAAATGTTATGACGAAAGTAGCAAAATAACTTCTTATAAGACAAATGTTGTTATGATCAACCCAGACGGCACCCTCAAAGAAACAATCGAAAGAACAAAAGTAAGTGGCTTGGGTATAATGCCTAGATCATCAGCTTCAAAACCAAAAAAAGATGATTCTGAAAGCCATGTTGTATCTCCCGTCACTGATACAGAAGATGACAATCTCACCACCGAAGAAGACGATGAGGAAGAAGGTGAATCTATTCTTAATGGAATTAACATATTAAACTCAGATTCTAGCAAAAAATCTCACAAAAGCAGATTAATTAACAAACTTAAACAACCCCATAAACAAAAAAGAACAGAATACGACAAATATGATAGGCAAACGAGATTCGGCAAATGGATGATGAGAGCTGGCAAGCGAAGTGCTGAAAAAGAAGACATTATTCAATGGCATATCGATAACAATATTGAGTATCGCCCAGTTCCTGCTTGGAAGAAAGCCCTTGCTGTTACCGGAATAGTGATCGCAACTGTATCTGTTGCAGGACTTTTGGTGCTCTCAATAGGTGCTATCAATAAGGATGGACATAGCATATTCGGCGAGCAATATGATAACTTAATCGATGCAGCCAATAGCAAAATATCTGGTGGAGACAAGCCTATTATCGAAGAAACTCCTAATGTTCCTTCTCAAGAGTATGTTGCAACTATTGATGCTGAGGGCAATCCACTTCCTAGTGACGAAGATCCTAATGTTTATTATTCAGAAGATAAAGGTGCTGACGAATCTAACGAGAGTCAAGATCAAGGTCAAGGTCAATAATACAATCAACAGTCACAAATGTTTTTGTGGCTGTTTTTTATTAGAATATTTTTTGATAAATGTTTTTTCGTACAACTCAATGTTTATAATAAATAAAGGATAGCAAATATGCTACCCTTTTATTATTGATATTATAGATATTAACCTTCTACTATCTTGCGGACATAATCTATTAGTTCGCCTGCCTGAATAGTAACTTGTTGCATAGTATCTCTATCTCGAACAGTAACAGTATTCTTCTCCAAAGTATCAAAGTCTATTGTCACGCACATAGGAGTACCAATCTCATCCTGTCTTCTGTATCTTTTGCCAATACTACCAGCCTCATCATATGTACACATGAAGTGCTTGGCTAGGCTAGAATAGATCTCCTTTGCCTTATCAGACATATTCTTCTGCAAAGGCAATATTGCTACCTTATATGGAGCGATAGATGGCTTAAAGTGCATAACGATACGAGTATCATTATCTAGCTGTTCTTCATCATACGCAGCACACATAAGAGCAAGGGTTAGCCTATCTGCACCTATAGAGTATTCTATAACATTAGGAATATACTTCTCATTCGTAAATGGATCAAGATAAAGCATTGATTTGCCAGAAAACTCCTGATGACGAGACAAGTCCCATACACCTCTGTGATGTATACCATTGAGTTCTTGCCAACCTATTGGGAAGTTGTATTGTATATCACAAGCTGCCTTCGCATAGTGAGCAAGTTTATCGTGGTCATGATAACGAAGGTTCTCTTGAGCAAGTCCAAGTTCTTCGACAAATTTCAAAGCTCTTGCCTTATAATCCGAATATATATCCATAGATTCACTTTCTTTACAAAACATTTGAAGTTCCATTTGTTCGAACTCTATTGTTCTGAATAGGAAGTTACCCGGAGTAATCTCATTCCTAAATGACTTACCAATCTGTGCGATCGCAAAAGGCACTTTGGCTCTCGCTGTACGTTGTACATTGAGGAAATTGACATACTCGCCTTGGCAAGTCTCAGGTCTAAGGTATACAGTATCTGCTCCCTCTTCAAGTGTACCACGAGAAGTGATAAACATAGGATTAAACTTACGTATTGGAGTCCAATCAAAACCTCCACAATGAGGGCAAGTTAGATGATGCTCAGCAATGTAAGCCTCCAATTGCTCATTGGTCATAGCCTCAGCGGCAACACTACCCTTGCTATGTGCTTCTATCATTGTATCTGCTCTAAATCTCTGCTTACATTTCTTACAATCCATCTTTGGATCTCCAAAACTTGCAACGTGACCACTTGCTTCCCACACCTTAGGATTCATAAGGATTGCAGCATCTACTCCATAAGTATTTGGGTCTTCTTGAACAAACTTCTTCCACCAAGCACGTTTGATATTATTCTTGAGTTCAACACCTATTGGGCCAAAATCCCAAGTATTAGCAAACCCCCCATATATCTCACTACCTGGGAACACAAAACCTCTACCCTTACAAAGATTGACAATCTTGTCCATAGTTACAACATTCTTTTCCATATAACACCTCTTATTATTCATTATGAGGACTCTTTGCAATAAAAAATCCCCAAGCTAAAAATTAGCCATAGGGACGATTATCTCGCGGTTCCACCCTAATTCGTATATGACACGAGTCATATACCTTCATTCCTCTTTTAACGCAAGAGATACGGATAACATTTTGGTTACCAGCTAAGAAGTCGCCACACTTCCTCAATGCTTTTATGTCTGCATTATGTCACTTTGAATGAGATTTGTCAACACATTTTTGCTACAATGTTATAAGACGTCATCAAGTCGTACTGTAAACTTCTGTTTGAAATCCTCATCTTCTTGAATTTTGTCTTTGAATATATCTCCATACAACTTCTGCCTGTTATCATCAATGCCATACTTTGACAAAAACCTGTTAAGAGCTGTCTTCCACATATTGTCTTTGCCGACATACTCAAGTTCAACAAAATCTCCCAACATATCAATATTATCAAAGAATATCTTGAATTTCCCTTGCGAATACACACTTCTTGTCCTGTTGATATATAGGTATGGTTTCATTCCTAGTGCGCTAAAAAAAGCAACACCATCTTTGAGACTAGCACTTTGTGCAGAATACTCTTCCCATACGCTATCTGATATGCGCTTTTTGATCTCCAAGACAACTTTGTTAGACTTCTGCCTTACGCGGCATATAAAGCCATAGTCTCGTAATGAATCAAAGCCATTATACCCACATACTATATCAATGTTATTCTTGGGTTCTTCAATAAGTTTTGAATCGTCTTTTATGCGTTGCATAAGGTCAGCACTTAGACAATACCGAACTTCTCTTTCCATATCCATAAGATTTTTCTCCTATCTATACTATAACCCAATCTACCAGACCAAGTCAATCAATTATGCCTTTACTAGTACTTTCATTCTATTGGTCTTGTAAGAGGTAAGTATCTCATAGCAGATTGTATCACATTGGCTTGCAATCACTTCTGCATTAATATCTGAGTCAAGAATTATCACTTCTTGTCCAATATGTGGCCTGTAAGAGCCAAAATCCACCATAAAACAGTCCATACACACATTGCCAGCTATCTTATAACACTTGCCATCAACTGCCACCTTGCCACCTTGAGAGAGCTTACGATTGATGCCATCGGCATATCCAATAGCAACTGTTCCCACAAAGCTATCTCGTTGCAAACAATACTTGTTGTTATACCCTATTGTTGCACCCTTTTTGACATACCTTATATCGACAATATTACTGGTGATAGTAAGTATTGGCCTACATCCTAATCCATAGCCATACATTGCAATCCCTACTCGCACCATATCCATATGCATATTTTTATACCTAGATACCACTTCGCTTGATGCAATATGTCGAATTGTGTTTTTAGGAATATGCTTACATATGTTTTTGAATTTATTATACTGTTTGAATGTCGATAACTTATCGCAAGCATTACTTATATGAGAGAATATTCCTTCTACAATCACATATGGATTGCAAGATGCAATTTGCAATATTTTGTTTAAATCTTTGCGACAATCAAGCCCATATCTATTCATTCCAGAGTTGACTTGTATATGGACTTTCGTCTTGATACGAAGAGTAGACACAAGTTTACTCAAATGCAACATACTATCTTCACTACCTATAGACAAAGTCAAATCATTAACTATACCCAATTTTGCGAGCCTTCTATCATAACTTCCAACCACAAGAATAGGTGCATAAATATTATTATTCCTAAGGCGTATTCCCTCACTAATACAAGCAACGCCTAGATAGTCTACTGAACCCTGAACTATCTTGGATATTCGCACAAGCCCATGACCATAAGCATCGGCTTTGACCATAACACATAGTTTTTTCTTCCCAATAAGACCGTGAATGCGCTCAATATTACTGAGCAATATACCTCTATCTATAACAAACTTATTCATATACAAAAGTTATGAAAAATAATATAAATATGTGATAAAAACTTTTAACAAAAAATTCTGCAATTACCTTGACAAATGTTGTAATAAAATATATAATACAACTCGTAACATCGCTATATGGTACTTGGGTTATTAGCTCTAGGTGTGACAGAGCACCTGACTCTTAATCAGGGCGCGATGCGTTAAGAAAAAGTTGCCAGTGGCAAGTTTTTAGCCAAAGCGTGATATAGCAATTCATTGCGAGCGGAGGGGTTTACCCCGGACACCCGTAACGGATTAGTTCGTTTAATATTTAGTACTTGGGTTATTAGCTCAGTTGGTAGAGCACCTGACTCTTAATCAGGGTGTCCGGGGTTCGAGCCCCCGATGACCCACCAAACAATCAAAAAGAACAAGACTGTCTGTCTTGTTCTTTTCTTATTATCTTATTTAAACATGGGCTCTCACCCCGAGTAATGATTACCATTCCACACAAGCACACACAACAACTAGGATTTAAGTTTGCATTAGCATATTTTTATACTGTGGCCGGGGTTCGACACCTGTCGGTGCCAGACCGCGACAAGTCGCTCCCACGCTTTGGCTAAAAACAACCACACCGGGTTGTTTTCTTTACGCGTCGCGCCCAATGACCCACCAAACAATCAAAAAGAACAAGACAGACAGTCTTGCTCTTTTTTTATTATCTTATTTAATCATGGGCTCTCACCCCGAGTAATAACTGCTTTTCTACCCAAGTACACATTACAAATAGTGTTTAGGGGTTGAATCATATCTATCATCAACCATTTTCCGTTAAGTATTATCCAAAATAATATTTGTATCTACTGTTGTATTAGTGCTATAATAATAGCATAGGAGTCAATATGAGAGTTATAACTGGATTGTACAAAGGTCGCAAGATATTATCGCCAAAACATGAAGGTGTTAGGCCAACAACGGACAGAGTCAAAGAGAATATATTCAATGTAATAAGTGGTTATATCCCAGATAGCATTGTCTTAGACTTGTTCGCAGGTACAGGTGCTATCGGCATAGAATGTTTGAGTCGAGGAGCCAAAGAAGTCTGCTTTGTTGATAGCAACAAAGATAGTTGCAAACTTATTAGCGACAACTTGCGTTCACTCAACATTAAAGCTTATGTATCTATGCAAGATTATAATACAGCCTTGCTTCAATACTACAAAAAAGGCAAACAATTCGATATCATATACCTTGACCCACCATATAACAGCATATTTGCAGAATCAGCTATATCGAAGATATACGAATACAATCTTCTGGCCCCTGATGGTATCATAATATGGGAAAGTTTGTCTGAGCTGAATAAGCCAGAAAAGTATTCTTCATCTAACCCGTTCTCAGAGATTGATAAGCGAAAATACGGAGAGATTGATATCCGTATCTATGCTCACAATCATAGTTAATTAACAAAAAAAACTACCTTGGTATAAGGTAGTTTTTTTATTACTACTTATTGTTTTGCAAATAAATATAAATTGTGTTGTTACTATATTGCTCATAATCTCCTAATCCATAGGTCAAATTATAAGAACTAAGAACCATATCATAGATAGCACCATTCTTTCCATCCGCTTCTCTCAATGAGTTTATTAAGTCTGTCTCACTATAAATGTTTGAACCGTAATCTATCATCTGCATTTATGGGTTACAATATTTTATGGATAAACAGTACTTGTCAAAATCAATACTGCTCCAGATCTCCAATTCATTCCATATAGTACCGGCAACATATGAAGAATCACTTACTTGTGTACTCAAAGTTGTCAATGTTGATTCAGAAATAGTCGTCTGGGATGGGGTAAGTCCTATCTCGTCAAATCCATCAAAAGCAACATTAAGAGCTCTTTCGTATGTAATAGTAACAATACCACCTTTGTATGTATTATAGCATGAATCAATATTCCCCCATGGCAATGTCGTTGATGGATTATCACCATATTGATACGAAACAGTTTTAACAGCCCAATACATACGATTATCTGCTACTGCTGTGTATTTGCTTGGAGTAATTGTATAGTAGATATCAAGACCTTGGTTGCTAATATCATCACCATCTGCGATGTCTGTTATTGATTCAAATTCCGTTCCGTCGGGAGCAATAGATTTTATTGTCAACTTTGAAAAAATTCTTGTAAGAGTGAAGGTGTTACTATTCATAAAGTCTTCTTGCCAGTTGTTAAATATACTCATAATGCATTGTCTCAACATAGCATAATTTTCAATATTAGAAGCAACAGAATAATATGCTCCATTGTATGAGTAATCTATCTCTCCATACGCTCCATATGAAGCATCATATGAACTCCAGTTGTTGATATTGAGTGTTATATTATAATCTTTAACAAAGTCGTCTTCACTTGGCATATCATTTTCAACAAAAGTCTTGTTAATTATTTCTCCATATACTGTAGAGTCAAATTGAAGAATAACCTTATAACAGCATTCTATGGTAATAATAGTATTCTCTCTTGTAATAGATACTGTATTACTATTAACAGGATTACCATCAACTTTAATACCAACTACTTCTAGTACATCCGATTGACAAATATTAATATAACTTGTGAGATTAATACTACTATCTGTACCACTTGCTAACTGATCACCAGTTTCGCTAGGGCCAGCATTATAGTGTTTAACAAAGATTGTGTAAGCATAACTACTTGTTCCCTGTTGAGTACTAAAATGCAACGTTATACTCTCTCCATCATTTTGTACGCTATATTCTGACAAATTTGATATTCCTGTAGCTGTACTATCAAAAGTGCAACTGTAATTAGAACAAATACTATCTACCATTGATTGCAAGTCAAGATAGCGAGATGTTGCAATGGTATCTGAAGTATAATACTGTGAACCACTTTCGTCAATAACATAATAAACCGTATAACCGTACATCGTTGCTGGAACAAAGTACACCGTTAACTCAAAATCACCATTGCTCTCATATAGAGAATATGTCTCCATATCACCTTCGTCGATATACATGCTGTTATAGCTATAATCCAAACTGTTATGATTATCCAAGAAAGAGCCTATAATCTCTCTAATATTTATAGCCGATCCAGAATTAATACTGCCACTATCAATTGTGCCAGTCTTAGTTCCATCAGAATAACTGTAGTTTATAGCATAAGATACAGTAGGCACTACGATTGATTTGAAGTATAAGTTAATAGTTTCGTTTGCTTGTACAATATGTGATGTTTCTAACATAGTTGTATTAGCATCAAATTCAATATCAGAACTGCTACTAATAATAGGAGAAATAAACGTAGTTTGTAAATCTATTATCCTTCCATCATACAACTGATCGAAGTTTGTATATGTTTGGGACCCTCCATTATCAATGTAATAATAAACTGTGATTGAACAACTTTGTGCTGCTTTGTAAGGCAACTCTATTACTTGACCATCGCTTGTAATTTGAACTTCTAGTTCGCTAATAGATCTTGTATAGTCATATGCTTTGTCTAGGTTTTCAGTAAGATCCAACCATTGCTTCAAAGTATCAAACATGTCAACATATTGATTCTCATAGACACTTCCTGTAGCAATTGTAGTTGCATCACGGTCTTGTGTGTCACAATTAAATCCATATATTGAATAAGAATATTGACTTTTTGTTACAAAATACAAAACCACCTGCGTGTCAGATGTTGTTACAACAAAATTACTGATATCATCTATGTCGCTTTCATTACCATCAACACTGCATTTTGCATTGTTGTATTTATATTGATTGTTGCTTTCTAATATATTATCTATAAGCAATTGGAGATTGATATATTCAGTCTCATATGCTTGTCTGTTTGAATCTCCGAATATCTGTTGCTCACCACTGTCAAAGACGGTATAGACACTATATGTATATTGGTTCAAAGCTCTTGTGACAGTAAATATATTAGAAGAGTACGATAATAAATCTCCATTGCCATATGACTCGCTAGAGTTATCAGGAACATAATTAAATAAGTTTACTAAAGTGCTGTAAGCTTCATCATAACTGGTAAAATTAACTGTCTGACCATTGTTTGTGAAGTCATATGTATTGTTGTCAAAATCAAAGTAAGCACCCGCATTATTGAATAGTCCTTGATGATCATTGCTAGCTTCAGAAACTTTGCTCTCGCTGATCACCATATTCTCTATTGTACCAAAGGTCCCTTCGTTGAAAGACAAAACAACTACCTTTTCATATACAATATTGATCGTTCCCGCAGTCGTAATTGAATAAGAGCTAATAATTCCATCTTCATTAACAGTAATTGGTGTTATGTTATTAAACTCGTCTTTGAAGAAAACTTCTTTGATTTCCCAATAGTTGTAGCTACCCTTGTAGTTGTTCAAATCAACAACGCTACCCTTTGTTCCTGACTGCTGTGCTGTTACGCTAGCCAAAGTACCGTCTGGAGCATAATTATTGATATTTATTGTATATTCCCAATTTGGAGTCAAAGTTAATTTATCTAACACAACAAAATCTACCCATTCTGATTCGTTAGAATAATAATATGCACCGTCAACTCCTTCATCTCTAGTATCAATACCAAGCTGAGTCAAGTTGTCAATAACAAATCCTTCCTCAAATGTGTATTTGATTGTTGGGATCTGTTCTCCTTTGCCACCAATAATATCATCTGTAAAAGTTGATAATACCGATACTCCAAGATATAATTTGTTTTCTTCAGTATCGTGACGCAAGAACACTGTGGTCTCAAACATCTCAATACTATAAATATTGCTGTATCCAGAGACTAATGTTGCGTTAGTATCTAGAGTTTCATTAGTTATGCCTGTTGCAGATATTAAGAACTCATTTTCACATATAGTTGTTCTACTTTCAACAATATTTCCTTCATAGAGTACAAGATATGGAAGATACTGATTGTGAGCATTGTTTATCAACAATTCAAAATCAATTGGGATCTGTTCTCCAACACCACCAGTGAAGTATTCATATATAGCATCAAGCATATCGTCTGATTCGATATCAATCTTACCATCTTCAAGTTCCCATACACCACCAGTGAAGTATTCATATATAGCATCAAGCATATCGTCTGATTCGATATCAATCTTACCATCTTCAAGTTCCCATACACCACCACAGGTTATCGTTCCATCAGTGTATGTAAATTTCTTTCCGTTATACTCAAATTCGCCCAACATGTTCATAGAAACAAGTGTCCAATCATCTTGATCGTCATAACACCAAATCTTAAACATAATATCGTTAATTGACAAACCACTTGATGAAGCTGCTCCACTTGAAGTAAATGCCATTACTGTTCCGTCTGGGCATACAGTTATCCAATTGTTTGCCGAAGAGCTTGTCATATCATAAGGTATTTGTGGAAGAGTTATTGATTCACCTTGTTTTATGATAAGATTCAATGGATTAGCACCAGTTGCCGACTCTGCACCTTTCCTAAATACCAAAGTAGCTTCTTTGACCCAATAAGCATGGAAACTAATATCAGCATCCTCTACCAAAGTAAACTTTACTCTAGGTTCAATTATCTCTTCACTTCCGTCCATTATTCCATTATCATTTGCATCAATGAACCAACCTGCGAACACATAACCATCTCTAGTATATGGACTCTTTGGTATAAGAATTGTATCGAGAAGGGCTTTCTTATATTTATATCCCTCGCCAACCACATCAGTTGCTGAAGTTGTAAAGACTACTTGATGATAAGGAAGTTTTCTGAAATACAAGATGTGTGCCTCAGTATTTTGTACTCTTGTAGCTGATGTAACTTTGGTCTCATAACCCACATCGGCATACCAACCACCATCTGCAAATTCTTTGCTAATCATGGTTGGAAGTGCTCCATACATATCTCCATACTTAACTGTAATATGCCCGTTACCAATAGGAGTATCAACATAGTTAAGTGTAACCTCTACATATATGGATTCGAATTTTGGATATAAGACATTTGTCTTAACAACATCGTCTGCAGTGACCTCAGTTGTAAGATTAACATCAGAATACCAACCCTTAAATACATATCCTTCACGTACCAAAGCACTTGGGAAGTTAGCGCCATATGTAGAACCTGCTTGGAACTTATAAGTTGCGATTGACGTTGTAGCTGCAGTATCAGGATATACTCTTACTGTTATCTCAGCGAGTTTGTCCCATCTAGCATATACTCGAGTGTTATTACCTTGAACCAACGTCCCTTCTTGGATAGGTACTCTGTAGCTTGTGTCATAATACCAACCACCGAATGCATAACCAACTTTGGAAGGAGTAGGAAGAGTTGGGAATAAATCTCCAACTATTCCGTCAACGTATGTTATTGCTGGAGTTAATGTTCCACCATTGACAGACAAATTGATTTTGACAGGAATACATGTCTTAATTGATAAGGTTATATCTTCGCCTATACCAAAATTGTCTGGACGATTGATAATAGCACCATATTTGATCTGAGCATCTTTTTCGTCATAGAATCCTCTGACATCTGAGCCCTCAGGTACTTCAAATATATATCCAACTATAGTTTTATTACGTACCAATTCTAGCCATTCTTCATAGTAATCTTCGCTCATATTTTTTGCGAACAGTTTGCTACCTGCATATATTCTAGTGCAAGCTGCATCACTATATCTTGCAAACAAATCATCTAGGAACTCATCTAAGAAATAATCATATGTATATCCGTTGTATACTTCATACTTATAATTCGTGTATATTGTCTTACTAGAAACTTCATACATATACCTATCAGCAACAACGTTTGCAGAAGCATCAAAACTAGCAAATATCTTAACATTCGTACCGGATACGTCTATTGCATATTTGTTATCGCCTGATTGGTAAGAGAACATTCCATATCCAGTTCCTACCAAAGCTTCTTCTTGAGTAAGTGTTCTTGCAGTTGAATCGTAAGTAAATGTTTTGCTATCAAACACAAAGGTATTACCGTCTAATACTGTTGTGCTATTAAGCAATAAGTATTTTGCAAAACTATTATTATTGAATACAAAGGCTTCTTCTACATATGTTGCATCACCCTCGCCTTCTGGAGCTCTGTAGTAAGATTTGCGATATACGTGATAATTAACATCAGCCAAATTAACTTTTAGATATGGTAATCTTACGTATAGATTTCTATCAACTTCTTCTTTCTCAACTACTTGAGCAATAAGTTGTACATCACTAGTTATTTTAACAATACTATCTTTTGTTATTCTTGTATCGTTCAACATCCAACCTTCTGATATATATGTTCCATCTTCAAGAGGTGGTAATTCACCATAAGCTTGGTTATATGTTACATATTTGTAATCATCAAGAGAATTGTTGTTCCATGCATAAGTAACACGGAAAGTCTTTGGCTCAAATATTGCATACAAATCGTGAGCTTCTGTTGCTGTAATAGATTGCTCATTTTTGATATAGCTCCCAGTATAAACCTTCTTATATACAGGAGTTTTTACCAAATTTGATCCATTTGTGCCAACTCTAGAGTATAGTACATAATATTCATTATTTGTGTTATGTATTTCCTTTGCCAATCCTTCAACACTAATACTATCTTCTTGAACTTCTCCAGTTACAACACCGTCGCCGTCAACACTATAGAAAGTGTAGTCTTCATTTGTAAAGAATCCAACAAGATCATAACCTGTCTTTGCTATCAATGCACTATTTGGCAATGAATATTTTTCTCCAGCAAGGGCATATTGTCCAGGAACATCAACATTGTTGAAAGTAATAAGGAACTTCTTTGTCCATTTTGAATACAAAACTGTATCGGCTGTAATAGTACTTGCACTAAAAGCTGTGGTACAACCTTTATCTGTGTACCAACCGGCAAATTCATATCCAGCTTGTGGATATGTTGGCTCTTCTAGTTCTTCTGGTAGCCCAGCACCATTATCAACATAACTTCTGTATACCAATGAGTCATTGACATAGCAGAACAAACCTTTCTCGGTTGTTGGCAAAACTTCAATTTCATAATCGCTATGGAAAGTTCTGTATTGTACTGTAATAGTGTACCAACCTGCAACATTGACATCTGTACGATTGCTTGTAATTGTATAGTCACCAACTGGCAAAGTGTAATATTTGAGATCACTCTTCATTATCTCGACAACAAGTCCATTATAATCTGTCATCTCACCTTTGTCGAACTCAGTCTCAACATTATCAGTATTGATTCTCATACCGTATATTGCTCTCTCATACTTTGCATACAAAGTAGTATTGGCATTGACCTTGTCATTGACGAAATCCCATTGAGTTGAGAAGTCGGCATCTTTATACCAGCCCAAGAATACATACTTATCCTTTGCTGTTCCAGAAGTTGGCTCCAATAACAAAGATCCAGCCTCTACCCTTGCATTTGGTATAGCTGTATTAGCATAAGTAACTGTATAGTAGGTTGCTACCGGATCTTGAGAAGTACCACTGCTACTTTGTGGGCTACTACTTCCTCCACCATTACCTTTGTCACTCAAACCAAAGTATAGTCCTACTCCGGCTCCTGCTAGTATAATAATGCAAGAAAGTACTGATAAAATTATTTTCCATCTTTTTCCCATAGTATTGCTCCTAATATCAATCTTCAATTGTATATAATCATATGTCCAATGCTAGCTACAAAATTAATCTAGATGTATTATATCAATTCAAAAAAGAATTGACAAACAAAAACCAACATATATGTTATTATTTTGATAAATATAAGTATATATATACATTATTTTGCTCAAACAAAAAAAGACTTATATAACATAAGTCTTCGTTCTTGGGGTGAAAGATGGGACTCGCTCCGCTTCGGGGCTGGTGCCAGAAGTTGTGGCTCGCTATCACGCCGGGTGCTAAAAACCTACCCATTGGGGTAGCTTTTCTTTACGCACCGTTCGAGATCCGCTTATTAATAAACAAAAAAAGACTTATACAACATAAGTCTTCGTTCTTGGGGTGAAAGATGGGACTCGAACCCACGGCCTCCAGAGCCACAATCTGGCGCTCTAGCCAACTGAGCTACAATCACCATATCAAAAAGTTTTGATACTCCCAAAGTATATACATATTTTTGTCTCTTGTCAACTAATAATTCTAATTCTCTGCTTGTATTAAAAACATTCTTCATCGCTAAAGCACGTTAAAGTTTCTGGTGAATGACTACAAAGTTTTTTGAGCATGTCATCTGATCTTTTTTGTCTCTCACACATATCAATCTCCATAATCTCGTAAGCACCTGTTTTTTCAGATTTCTTTAGTATACCACAATCAGAGTCTCTAAGACCATTGCTCATTCCAATTACTTCTATAATGTAAATTGCATCACTTTCATCCTTTGTCACATATTTGAGCAATTCTTCCATAGTAATGTCTGGGTTTATTCTGATATCGCGTATGAAACTACTCGCTGTATATGATGGCGTAGACAAATAACACAATCTGTTCCATTGAGTTATTGTAAAAACAGGACTTTTCTGTTGATCTGGAGTATTTTTGTCAAAAATATTATGCAAAGCCTCTCCCGCTTCGTCTGTAATATTCCCTTCTCCATCATAGACACTAATATATTTCTCTGCCATACCTTTTACCTTATACCTTTAATTGAAATAAGTATACACCTCACAACATCTTTTGTCAATATTGACATTGTGTACACTTACATTAGATAGCAAACACAACTAGCTTCTGATTATCTTAACAGTTGCCTGCGCAAAGTGAATTTTGCATTGTGGAGACGCACACATATACTGTTTATCAGATGACGCAAAGCTACAAATACTTAAATAAAAAAAGAAGTCAGAACAATTGCCATGGCTTCTCAATATAATTATGGCTGGGGTGGCAGGATTTGAACCTACGCATGCGAGAGTCAAAGTCTCGTGCCTTACCACTTGGCTACACCCCAATATAATAAAATGGTGTGCCAGAAGGGATTCGAACCCCTGACCCTCGCCTTAGAAGGGCGATGCTCTATCCAGCTGAGCTACTGGCACATATATTATAATGGAGCGGGTGATGGGAATCGGACCCACGCGGCCAGCTTGGAAGGCTGGAATTCTACCATTGAACTACACCCGCATATTTTTGCGACAGTAGAATAATATCACAAAGATATTCGTATGTCAACAAGTTAACATATTTTTTTTGCTGTTCTTAACCAAAAAAACTTCTTTTTTCTTGACTAATTTAGTTAAACACTTTAATATAATACTATCAGTTCTGCGAATGTAGTTTAATGGCAAAATAGGAGCTTCCCAAGCTCCGGTCGAGGGTTCGATTCCCTTCATTCGCTCCAAATATAAAAAAAGCAGACATACAGTGTCTGTTTTTTATTATGTCATTTAATCAATTACACAACAAGTGGAATGATGATACCAACAAGTACAACAAGAAGTACTACAAAATATAGGACTTTCCATACTGTTTGTTTGTTGCGAACATAACGCCATGCAAGTATTGCTACAATAGATATCATTATTGCAGTTGCAACACCCTGAAGTGCACTTACTATCTTGAGATTGACGCCAACAAGTGACAATATCATAGATACTAGGTAAAGTACTGCAACAGCACACAATATCCACATAGAAATCTTGTTAAGACCCCATACTGTGCTTGTTCTTTTGGTTGTGGTAGTTGTTTTTTTCTGTGCCATAATATTTCTCCTTTTATTATTAAATACATTCTATATAAGTATAAAAAAATTATCAAGCGTTTTGTAATACAAAATAAAAAAAGGCCCTACAGCCTATCTTTATATTTGGTGCGGATGAAGAGACTTGAACTCCCACACCGAAGGTACCAGATCCTAAGTCTGGCGCGTCTGCCAAATTCCGCCACATCCGCATATTGGTGATCCATTCGCGGCTCGAACGCGAGACCCCTTGATTAAAAGTCAAGTGCTCTACCAACTGAGCTAATGGATCGAAGGGGGAAATTACCCTCAACGGGTAATCACGAGACTAATTATAGTTTATGAATAGTATTTTGTCAATAAAAAAATATAAATTGCAAAAATATTTTTTGCTATGTAAACTTCAATATTTTTTTGAGTTCGTTATCAAAAAATCTTTACTAGACTTGACAACGAGTATTTGTTTTGCTATTATATGTGAGTATTATTCATTGGGGTGTCGCCAAGTGGTAAGGCTCAGGCCTCTGACTCCTGCATGCGTAGGTTCGAATCCTGCCACCCCAGCCAAATACAATGAAGTCTATTGAAGACTTCTTTTTTTTACAAATAACAGAGTTGTGCTTAGAACAAACATCTAACTTTCTCTGCAAATATAACCTACTTCATATAAACATAGTGCATAATATAACAAAAAAACTTAGGTGCATTCCCTAAGTTTTTATCATTCTCTATTACAATTAAATATCGCCTTCGCATATAGTTGGGTCAAAGGATACTATACACCCCTTTGACTTGTATAGATCAGCAAGGTTGGTTGTGTCTGAGTCAAATTCTCTATCTCCAACAAATGTCAAAGTAACTTCACCAATAGTCTTAATATCATCAATAGTCTTAATATCATCAATAGTCTTAATATCATCAATAGCTGGCAAGATATGTTTCAAAGTAACGACATTAGATGCCCTCATTATTGTATAGTTGAGGAAATTACGCATTGGGTCCACTCCTCTATCCTCGTATTTGTCCAATATTACCATACTGTTGTATCTTGCATCAGTCTCGTCAACTGGCTCACTATCTGTGTAATATACACGTGTTATATCGACATTGCATTCGGTCACACGTGGCACAATTGTCTCCCAATAATCTCCATGATTGATAGACTCTATCTCATCTTCAAAAGAATCGTATTCTCCATTATTTTCCATAATGCTCTCCTTCAACTATTTTACAGTATATCAGACTCGTAAGTCTAAGTCAATAGTGGCTTTTTTGTTGATTTGATACTGTCTCATATGATACTATAATGCATAGGAGAAATGATGATGAAAACTTACGTATTGGCATCTAACAACCAGCATAAGATTGAAGAAATTAAGATGATAATCGAGGACATAAATATACTTACCATGTCAGATATAGGATTTTATGATGAGATTGAAGAAACAGGCTCAACTGCTCTAGAGAATGCGCTTATCAAAGCCAAAACTCTTGTGACATACCTCAACAAGAAGAACACTCCCTTCACAGTACTTGCTGATGATAGTGGCTAATGCGTCAATGCTCTAGGTGGCGAACCCGGGGTAAGAAGTGCAAGGTATGCAACTGATGGAAACAATGCTGTCGCCAATAGAAAAAAGTTATTGACCAAACTTAAAAACATTAGCGATAGAACAGCCTACTTCAATTGTGTTATGGTAGAGATGAATCCTGACTATTCATATAGATATGGCGAAGGCAAGGTCTATGGTAATATACTCCATAGGCAAGTCGGCAACAAAAGTTTTGGATACGATTGTGTCTTTAGATCCGATGAGCTTGGCAAAGCATTCGGACATTGTACTAAGGCCCAAAAGAATAGCGTATCACATAGAACAAGAGCTATATTGGACCTTTTTGGTAAACAATAGCCTTGTTTTGCTTGTCAACAATACAATAGTTGGTTATACTTAAAAATGGTCGGAGGGGATATTATGACACAATTAGACAAATGGGATAAGAGATTTTTGGATATGGCAGACTTAGTTGGCACTTGGAGTAGTTGTTACAAAGAGAATCGCCACGTAGGAGCCGTTATTGTTAAGAACAAACGTATTATGACCACAGGTTACAATGGTGCACCTGCTGGAATCAAGAGTTGTGTAGAAAGAGGCGAATGTTTGAGAGTCAAACTTGGCATACCAAGTGGCACAAGACAAGAGATGTGCTATGCTATACATGCTGAGCAGAATGCTATTATACAAGCAGCCAAACTTGGAGTCAATATCGATGGAGCTACACTATATTGCACACATCAACCTTGCTCCATATGCACTCGTATGATCATCAATGCAGGCATCAAGAGAGTGGTATACAAACACCCATATCCTGATGAATTCTCGATGACATTATTCAAAGAAGCAAGAGTTGAAGTCGTTCAACTTGACTAATTACAATCAAAAAAAACATCAACTGTAACAAGTTGATGTTTTTTTTGTTGGGTTTACAACTTCTTATACATATGTACACTCTGCACAGTCAAGCTTTCCTCACCCAACTAAGACAAATGCCTCAATAACATTATAGGTGAGATTTCTCACTTGTCAAGTATTTTGGTGAGAAATCTCATATAATATAATTATGATTATAGGAAAAAGAATTAAAGAACTTCGAATAGATAGAGGCATTAGTCAGAAGACTCTTTCTGATGCTGTGCATTGTGACAAACGTGCGATAATATTCTGGGAACAAGAGATTAACGAACCCAAAGCGTCGTACATAGTAGAATTGGCACAGTATTTTGGAGTGTCAACAGATTATCTGCTTGGACTTGAAGATTGAATAATCAAAAAACATCAACTGTAACAAGTTGATGTTTTTTTATTTACAATAATATGCAGATTATGCCACCTTTTCCTTCATTAACTATACGGCTAAGTGTTCTACGCATCTTTTTCTGAGCTTCGGAAGGCATTTGCACAAGTTTGTTATTAAGACCTTCGTTGACAAGTAAGTGAAGACTTTTGCCGAACATATTTGTCTCCCAGATACCTTTTGGATCATTTTCAAACTCTTTGAGAAGGTATTTGACTATGTCTTCGCTTTGTTGTTCTGTTCCTACAACTGGACTTATCTCAGTCTCTATATCTACTCTCATTATGTGGAGGCTTGGTGCTGACGCTTTGAGTTTGACACCATATCGAGAACCTTGTTTAACTATCTCTGGTTCTTCGAGTTTCATCTGGTCAAGGCTTGGGCTTACTACACCATATCCAGTCTCTTCCACTTGCATAAGTGCTGTCTTTATCTTGTCATATTCTTGCTTTGCTGTTCCTAGCTGACGCAAGTAGTTGACAAGTTGATAGTCATTCTGAATATCACAACCACTTTGCTTACTTAGTATGCGATAGAATAGCCCTTGTTTTGGACTGATGTTGACTACGGCAACACCCTCACCCATCTTGATCTCTGAGATTGTTATTGGCAAGAAGTTATCACTATCTTCGAACATAGTACGAGTACTATCTACTTCGCCGACTTTGTTGACTTTGTCAACGGCAGATTTGCATTCTGTTACCACTTCTTGTATGATTTCATCATTGTATTCCAAAGCTTGCATCCACTCTGGCATATTGACTTTGAGGGATACAAATGAAAACTCTTCTAACACTCCTGTGAAGATATTGTCAATGACATCTATATCCATAGCTGTTATATCAAGTGCAAGCACTTTGCAATCATACTTGACTGACAAACTTTCAACAAGGCTTTGAGTTGTCTCATCATTTGGCTTCGTAGTATTAAGTACAAGAACAAATGGTTTGCCACTTGCTTGTAGTTCTGATACAACTCTTTCTTCTGCATCAATATAATTGGCTCTTGGAATGTCTGTAAAACTTCCATCTGTTGTCATAGCTATCGCAAATGTAGAATGGTCTGAGATGACTTTTTTTGTACCAAGCTCAGCTGCTTGCTCGAATGGCATTGGGCTATCACTCCACGGAGTTTTGACAAGTCTTGGTTTAGATGATTCTTCATGTCCTACAGCACCTGGTACCATATATCCAACACAATCAACTAATCTCACGTTGAGTGCCACCGTATCTTTGACTTTGATAGCAATAGCTTCGTTAGGGATAAACTTCGGTTGAGTAGTCATAATTGTCTTACCATTGGCACTCTGTGGCAACTCATCAATCGCACGTTCTTTGTTGTATTTATTCTCTATGTTAGGCAAAACCAATGTATTGACGAACTTGGATATAAAAGTGGATTTGCCACACCTGACAGGTCCAACTACTCCAATATAAATATCTCCATTCGTGCGTTTTGCAATATCTTCATATACGTTATACGACATAATCTGTCCTCCAAGTAATAAGGTATACTAATACATATGTATCTCTTGTCTTGGATAGAACTTCAATAAAAAAAATAGGCTAGTTCGCCTATCTTTCAATATATAACATTAGCCAATCTCACGTTTGGTCTTCTCTTCCTTCTTCTTAGCGAGTTTGATACGAGCTCTTCTGAGTTTGTCTCGGAAGTTGACTTTGTTCTCCTTACCTGTGAGAAGTCTCAATATATTGCTCCTATGAGCGAACCACATAAGAAGATATATCGCAAGTAGCAAGAAACTTATGATGAGATTACCTTGATATGCAGGTCTCTGCGATTGAACAATCACGAACACCGTTATTACAATAAACGATGTCATTGATGCGTAATCAAATGCAAATAGGTATATAAATCCAACTCCGAACAATATAAGTCCCAAGAAAGGATTAACTGCACAGAACATACCATATATAACAGCAGCGCCTTTGCCACCTTTGAACTTATAAAATACTGGGAATAGATTGCCAACAAGTACGCAAAGTCCACCCACGTATTGAGCTATTATGCTGGCAGGTTCATTATTTGGTCCACCGAATAGGTAATAACCAACAAGTGCCGCCGCCACACCTTTGCTCATATCAAGAAGGAGTGTAAGTAACCCTACCCAGAACCCTTGCTTACGTAGCATATTCATAGTACCAGGATTGCCACTACCTTCATTAGTAATATCTTGATGTCTAATTTTAGATATAATGCGTGCAAAAAACACATTACCAAGTAAGTAACAACCTATACAAAATAATGTGTATTTGAGAGCAATCATTTAGTCTTCTTCCTTCTCCGATTTTTTCCTAATAATAACATTGATTGGTGTACCTTCGAGGTTGATTGCTTTACGCAAACTATTCTCTAAGTATCGCTGATACGAAAAATGCATTGCTTCAGGGTCATTGACAAATATTACAAATGTTGGAGGATTGGTCGCTACCTGAGTTGCAAAATATAGTTTGAGTTTTCTCCCTCTCTGCATAGGAGGTTGATTGACAGATACTGCATCTGAGACTATCTCGTTGAGGAGTCCTGTTGTCACACGACGAGATGCATTACCTAGCACTTCTTCAACAACTGGCATAATATTCGCAAAACGTTGACCTGTAAGAGTTGATATAAATAGTGGCTTGAAGTAGTCCATAAAAGAAAGATCTTCTTTGAGTTTGTCCATATACTTGTTGATAGTCTTATCATTCTTCGGTACCAAGTCCCACTTATTCATAATAATAATACTTGGCTTACCTTCCTCATGGACAAGGCCTGCTATCTTGACGTCTTGGTCAGTCACGTTATCCTGACTGTCTAACACAACCAGTACAATGTCTGCACGTTTGATGGCGTCCATTGTACGAAGCACACCATATCTCTCGATGCTCTCAGGCTCGATGTTCTTCTTCTTGCGAAGACCTGCTGTATCTATGATTGTATATTCCTTGCCATTATATCTGAATGGAGTATCAACAGCATCTCTTGTTGTCCCTGCTACATTGCTAACAACAACTCTGTCTTCGCCAAGTAGTCTATTGGTTATAGAACTCTTGCCGGCATTTGGTCTACCAACAATCGCAATGTTAATAGATTTTTTTTCTTGTTGTTTGTCATACTTTGGAAGGTTCTTGACAACTTCGTCTAGAACTTCACCCATTCCTTTGCCTTGCTCTACTGACATTGGCATTGGTTCTCCGATATTAAGTTCGTAGAACTCATATGACTTCTCTACTTCAAAGTTATCCAACTTATTGACAACAAGTACGATAGGCTTGTGACTACGTCGAAGTAAGTCGGCAACTTCTTTGTCGTTATTGGTCACGCCCTCTTTGCCATCAACAAAGAAAAGTATAACATCGGCAAGTTCAATAGCGATCTTGGCTTGAGTAATGATATTCTTCTGCATCTCATCTTCTTCTACCTTGAAGTCAAGTCCACCAGTATCTACCATACTAAAATTATATCCACACCATTCGCCGTCTGCATATATTCTGTCACGTGTTACACCAGGAGTGTCTTCTACAATACTGACTCTCCTGCCACAAATTTTATTAAAAAAAGTACTTTTGCCAACATTGGGACGTCCAACTATGGCAACCAAAGGTTTCTTCATAAGTCTCCTTGTAACTTATTGTGTTACGGTTAATAGTTTATCATACTATTATTATAGTCGCAACCTTTTTGGACACTTTTGATTGTCAATTTCTTTTTTTGCAACCAATACAATTACAGCACTTTCTATTGCATTTTTTTGAGTTCAACTTTGATAATAGTGTCATAAGCGATATTATTATGACTATTCCAACAACTATTCCCCACAACCATATTGAGCCATACAATCTGTATATAGTCAGACACATATGTACTATCTCGCACAATAGATATGTCCCACACAGTTGCACAAGAACACAGACAAAAGTGCGTTTGGTTCCAATCTCTTTGGACATAACACTTATTGTTGCAACACAAGGCATATATGTCAGACAAAAAAGTAATAGAACAACTGCTTGTGTCTGCGATAATGCTATAACCGAAGACTTAGCAAGAAGACTTGCTCCCACTCCTTGTATGCCAACGCAATTGATTACAGCAATTGTAGAGACAATAAGTTCCTTTGCAAGTACTCCCACAAGTATACTTGCAACTATACCCCAATTATTGAGTCCAAGGGGTGCAAATATTGGTGCTAAAACCCCGCTTATTGATTGTAAGATTGATGTCTCGTCTTGATAAATAAGTCTGAACGAAAAGCTTTGCAAAAACCACAGTATAACCGAAAAACTCATTACAACAACACCAGCACGCAAAAGGAATGACTTAACATTTGATACAATATTCTTGATAGTATTCTTGAGCGTTGGGACTTTGAGAGACGCAAACTCCATAACAAAATTACTCTTCATAGGATACACTTTGTTGAGGATATAACTGACACCTATAACTATCAATATAGATAGCAGATACAGAGCATATATGATAAGAAAACTCCCACCAAAGAAGGCTCCACAAATAATCGCAAAAAACGGCATCTTGGCACTGCACGAAATGATTGGTGTGAGCATAGCAGTCCTTATGCGATTGTTACCTTCGAGATTGCGACTGGTCATAACTGCTGTAGTAGAACAACCCGAACTGATGAGTAGGCAGAATATACTCTTGCCACTTAGTCCAACTTTGCCCAAAATATCTTCGAACAAAAACGCGACTCTTGACATATATCCACTATCTTCGAGTATTGACAAGAATAAATATAACAATGCTATTTGTGGCAAAAAGCTAACCACATTGCATATCCCATTGTTGACACTTTCTATAAGAGATAATACCCCATCAGGACTACTTGCAAGCAATCTTGGAATGACAGAGAGAAGCCTATATGTCCCAATCCTTGTGCAATCGCAGAGATACTTGCCGACACTAGCATATGTCACAAAAGATACCAAGAGTAACAACCCAAAAAACAACGGTATGGCGACGAACTTATTAAGCAATAGCTTGTCTATTCGACTTGTCCCAAAAGTAGAAGTCGAATAACTGCACTTGTCTAATAGCTCTGAAATGTATTTATACCTAAGGCACGAAATATAATCTTGCCTATTAGATATATCCTTGGTTAATTCTCCGATAATAGAGTTTTGGCTATCTGACAAACAAAGAGATTGGATAACTTCTTGGTTTTGTTCAATGATCGCAATGGCACAATAATATTTGTTTTTGTGTACTATATCGGCATTTGTAGATATAACTTTTGCTACCGATTGAATAACTCTATCCTGTATATATGGTGGCAAAAACTTAGGCGCAGAAATTTCCTTTAGGAGTTTCTTGCAATCTTTGGAGTCCTTGGCATTGACAACTGCACAATCTAATCCTGTCATAGTAGAGAACTTATCTATATCTAGACTCGCCTTCTTGCTAGTACGATTGATAGCTAATCGTATACTATCTCCCCTCTCCCACAACTGGAGTGTGAGATATAAGTTACGTGCTAAGTTGGACATATCTACAATGTTGATAATATCCTCAACTCTTGATATGTAGTCACTTGTAACTTTTTCTTCTGGGCTATATGGTATCAATGAGTATGTCCCTGGCAAATCAACAAGGCTGATTTTTACTCCACCAACTAGGATAACTTTTGATTTGGAATCTACTGTGACACCCTGCCAGTTACCAACATGCTCACTACTTTTTGTCAAAGAATTGAATAGCGTTGTCTTGCCTGTATTGGGATTGCCTACAAGTACAATTTCTCTCATAAACCAACCTCTATAAGACTCGCTTGAGTCTTCTTGATTGCAAGAGTATATCTATGCAGTTGTACTAGTAGCGAACTTCCACCTATGGACTTGTTGACAACTTTGACTTTGGCATCACGAACAAAGCCATATTCTATGAGCCTACGACAAATAGGTTCGTGTCCCACAACCGTATGTACAATATATTCGCAACCAACTTTTGCCTCTGACAATAACATATTCAATATTATGTTGAGAATGAATCTACTATTCGATTATGTGCAAAATATAATCAAAAATCACTTGCCTAAAATATGATAATAATTATATAATAAAATATATACGATTGTTCGTGGAGGTTGCTATGTCAAAAATGGGAAAAAAAATTATAGTCTATCTTATAATGATAGTGCTTGCGTTTGTTCTAGGTATTGTCGTTGCAAGCTTTTTGTCATACGGCAAATTAACCTTTGATGTGTCCTTATTAACAAATGCTGCTACTTGGACAGTAGTTGGTATCGCAATGCTATGTGGATTATTGCTATTTTTGGAAAAGAGTGCAAAATCTACAAGTTCTGTTGGTGCAAAGACCAAGGGTGGCAAAGAGATAGACCAATACTTCGATAGCAGATGGGTTACAGAAAAAGAACTTAAGACAGAAAGCAAGTTCTTCTATAATACATGGGCAACAATTAGGTCGAGTAAGGACGGTATCTTGCTACGTTCGGAGCTTGTTGGTAACACACTTAATATCAATATGTACAAACCAATACATACACTTGTTATTGGTACTACCGGTGTTGGTAAAACTGAGCGTTTTATCAGCCCAACTATCCAGATAATGTCATCTACAAAGACTAAGCCAAGCTTCGTTATAAGTGACCCTAAGGGTGAGCTTTTCTCCCTCAATAGGAACAAACTTATCGAAGAAGGTTATGATGTCAAGGCTTTTAACTTACGTGAACCATTCGCCAGCGTTAGATGGAATCCTATGGACAATGCTTATATGAAATATCACGAAGCCTTCGAACTCAAGAAGAGAGTCAAGACTTATAAGAATGTTAACCCTGTGGACTTAGGATTCAGAGTTATATCCAATGAGTACAATAACATATGGTATGAGTTCGGTGGAGTTGCTTATCCTAACGAACACATACTTAACACCGACCTTGAAGCAAAGAAAACTGAGCTTATCGACCTTGCAGAGAACGAACTTCGAGAGATATCACGTAACCTCTGCCCTATCGAATCTAAGACTGAGACTTCTTGGGAGCGTGGTGCACAAGAATTCATTTATGGTACTATGCTTGCCATGCTAGAAGATAGTATGGATCCTCAATTAGATATGACAAGAGAGAAATTCAACTTCTACAACTTGTACCGTATCGCCAACTTCCGTGATCCAGATCCGGACAATCCTTACAAGACTCTTAGACAATACTTCATGGGGAGAAGCAAGTTCTCCAAAGTTATGTCACTTGTTACAACTGCTGTTAACAATGCTCCTACTACTACTCGAAGCTATATGGGTATTGTTTCTGCCAAACTTGGTATCTTCAATGATACAGGTATGTGCTACGCAACTAGCTTGAACGAGATGAACTTTGATTCTTTTGCAGACAAGCCAACAGCAATGTTCATCATCATACCTGATGAGAAAGAGTCTCGTCACTGTATCGCTACTATGTGTATATCTCAGTTATATCAGAAGCTAGTTGAGATTGCCAACAGATACAAAGATCTTACACTTCCAAGACGTGTATACTTCCTACTCGATGAGTTCGCTAACCTACCAAAGATCGAGAAGATTGATAATATGATAACCGTATCCCGTTCAAGAAATATTTTCTTCGTACTTGTACTACAATCATACAGTCAGCTCAATGCAAAATATGGTGATGATGTCGCAGAGACCCTCAAAGGTAACTGCCCTATCAAGATGTTCATAGGAACAGATGATGCCAAGACTTGTAAAGAGTTCTCCGAAGCCTGCGGTAATATAACTCTTCAGACAACTTCAACATCTGAGAGCAAACAGAAAGAAGAGACCAACAAGAGTACAAGTGTTAGTTCTGCTTCTCGTCCACTTATCTATCCTGATGAGCTTGGGCACCTTAGCAGTAACCTTAACAAGACAGACTATGTTATAGCTAAGATCTTGAATGAGTTCCCAATCAAAGTTAAGATAACATATGCTTGGGCTACTCCAATGTTCAATTACAAAAAATATGATATGCCATATACAATCTCCAAATCTCTTAGAGAAGATGAGGTTGCTTACAGCATAGCAGATAGGAACAAAAAAATATTTAGACCAAAGCCATTCTCTCTTGACGATGACTTCTAGAATTGATTTGACAAAAAACGACTATGTTAGTCGTTTTTTTATTGCATTTTTGGGTTAAAAAATAATATATTTTGCTACTCAGATAATATACTTATGACATGGAAGTATATATAGAACTTGCTATTATAGACAATTTCATCATCAATGGAATTATTATAATGCTAACGCTTTTTGCATTGCGTATACCTATCAAATGGTACAAGGTACTATTATCAACTGCACTTGGGACGGCTTTTGCAATAGTTGTCCCATTGTTTTATCTATCGACTCCTATCCTTATGTGTCTCAAACTTATGGTAGGTCTTGCTATGATATTGGTAGCTAGCCCAAAGATGCAACTAAGAGAACTTATACTTATGTATGTGATATTTATTACCTTTACTTTTGTTATGGGAGGCTTTTGCTTCTTCATTATTTACCTATTCGGAGGAGATGCAAGCAAGTTGCCAGTACCTACTAGTGTATTTATCTTCGGAATGTTTGTCTATGTGTTCTTTTTGATCAAAGGTATCAAGGCTTTTTATTACAAACGCCGATTGCACAACAACATATATGACATATCTATCTCGTATCAGGGACGTACTGTCAAGTCTAGGGCGTATTTAGATAGTGGCAACACTTTGACAGACAATGGCAAGTCCGTTGTTATCATAAGTCCGAAGTTATTCAACAAACTCAGTCCTATACCCTTAAACGAAGTAATAATGTATCGCAAACACAAAGATTTCTCCGAAGGACACTTCGTGCGATACAGCACAATATCAGGCAATAGCAAGTTGTTCGTCTTCTCTGCGGACGAGTTCAAGCTAATTGGTAAGCAAACCGTTGCGTCTGATTGTCTTATAGGTGTGAGTTATGGTGGCATATCGGGGCAATATGAGGCTCTTATTGGCAATAGAATAGTGGAGGGATTATGATAATAAAAGCGTTAATTGGTTTTGTAAAAAAAATACTGGGTTTTGACTTAACAATTGTTGAACAACACCTTATTGCATACATCTGCAACGGTACTGCTCTACCAAAACCTCTAACACAAGAAGAAGAACTCGAACTACTAGCCAATATTGATGATGAAGAAGCAAAGAATCAGCTAATAGAACACAACCTTAGACTTGTTGTGTATATTGCACGTAAGTTCGAGAACAGTGGACAAGATATAGAGGACCTTATCTCTGTTGGTGCGATTGGGCTTATCAAGGCAGTGCAGTCTTTTAACAACGATAAGAATATCAAACTTGCAACATATGCCTCTCGATGTATTGAGAACGAGATACTTATGCATCTTCGCAAAGTAACCAAACAAAAGATAGAGATAAGCTTAGATGAACCACTTAATCTTGACAAAGATGGCAACGAACTCCTTCTTGCAGACATATTGGTAACTGATGAAGATACCGTAACTAAGGGTATGGAGAACAATCTCGAAAAGCAACTATTACACAAAGCAATACTTGGACTTAACCCAAAGGAACAACAAATAATGATACTAAGGTTCGGATTGTGCAATCAAGAAGAGGCTACTCAAAAAGAAGTGGCAGATATCTTGGGCATATCACAAAGTTACATTTCTCGTATTGAGAAAAAAATCTTACAGAGACTCAAAAAAGAGCTCAACAAGCACAATGCATAAAAAAACAATAGGTATAACCTATTGTTATTTTTTTGATCTACTTCTTATCTCTACGTATTCTCTGCAAGAATGGAGGGATGCTACTATCTTCGATGTTGATTCTCGAAGTTGGAGTTACAGCCTCGTGAGTCTCTTGTTGAGGAGTACCTTCGTACAACTTCTGGCTATTCTCATTGCCTTTGAGTTGATTGAATAGATAATTCTCATATTTATCTTTGTCATATGCATTGAAGTCTACAGGTTTGGATTGAGTCTGTTCTTTTGCAAATAACGAATCTATACTCTCTGTGTTTGTATCACCAAATCCAGTTGCAATAACTGTAATCTCAACTTCTTCGTTAAGAGCCTCATCAATACCAGCACCAAATATAATATTACATGATGGATCAACTACTCCACGTACAAGTTCGGCAGCCTCGTTGACTTCATCAATAGGAAGATCAATACCACCCTTGACATTGAGGATAACTCCAGTTGCGCCTTCGATAGTTGTCTCAAGCAATGGACTTGCTACTGCTTGTCTTACTGCATCAACTGTCTTATTGTCGCCTTTGGCTCTACCAATACCCATATGAGCAAGGCCTTTGTTCTTCATTACCGAACGAACATCGGCGAAGTCTAGGTTGATCAAACTTGGTGTAACAATAAGGTCAGATATACCTTGGATACCTTGACGCAATACATCATCTGCACATCTAAAAGCTTCTACGATAGGAGTACCCTTTGGTACTATCTTGAGGAGTTTGTCATTAGGTATAACTACAAGAGTATCAACACATTTCTTAAGGTTCTCGATGCCTCCTTCGGCATTCTCCATACGCTTACGCCCTTCGAAGTTAAATGGTTTGGTTACAACAGCTATAGTCAATATACCCATCTCTTTGGCTATCTGCGCTACTATTGGAGCAGCTCCTGTACCTGTGCCACCACCCATACCAGCAGTAATGAATACAAGATCACAATCTTTGAGTACATCTGTTATGACAGCTTTGCTCTCTTCGGCTGCTTTCTGTCCTATCTCTGGATCAGCACCAGCACCGAGACCACGAGTAAGTTTCTCTCCTATCTGGATGCGATGGTTAGCCTTACTCATAAGCAAAGCCTGCTTGTCCGTGTTGATAGCAACGAACTGTGCACTTGTGATACCTGCAGCTACCATTCTGTTGACAGCGTTATTACCACCACCACCAACACCGATGACCTTGATTGTTGCTACTTGACTGATATTACTGTTATTGAACATTTTATATATTCTCCTTTTGCACTTCTATTTACCAAAAAGTGTTTTTATCTTATCAAAAAACTTCGCTATTCCAACCGGCACTTCTTCCTTTGTTATAGCAGAACTAAGCAAGCCAAGTATTGAAGAAAAGTGTGGTTTGTTGAGTTGTGGCTCAGACGGAACAAGTAACTCTACATTCTTACCAAGAAGTTTGGATACATAATCCTTGGCTCCTTTGATATAACTTATCCCACCACCTGTCAAATATATTGGGGTGTAATCTGGACACTCAAAAGTAAAACTATCTATACATTTGCGAATGCCCTTGACTATACTCTCTAATCTGCAACAAACTATCTCATTCGTCGTCTTGGCAGAGAGATAAACCTTACTTCCCTCAACTACAATATCATATACGTCTTTGTCTTGTGGGTCGATACTAAGGACAACTTTCTTCTTAAGTTCATCTGCACTGGTGTAAGGCAACTTGAGACATTGTGCAAGGTCAGCAGATATATTACCACTACCCATTGAGAAACTAAACATATTGAGAAGCCCCTCGCCTCTTAGAAGAGATACACTAGTTGTTATATGTCCACAGTCGATGATAATAGCATAACTGCTCTTCGTATCATCATCACACAAGTACTTTGCCGTAGCAAGTGGTGATGACAAGAACTCTATCCTGTCTAAGTCAAGTTGATTGGCAAGTCCAACAACTGTTTCTATAAAAGTATTCTCTGCTTGCACAACGCATATATTCGCACCTAACACGCTTGTTGTAAGGCCGATAGGAGATATACTCTTCGCATTGCTATCAAGCACATAGTATATTGGCGAATAATCAATCACTGTATGAGATTCAAAGTTATTCTCACTCTTTACTCTTGCAACCAAGTCCAATATGTCAGACTTCTTTATCTTCCTACGTTTACCAAAATTGATACTGCCACTAACACAATTAACAAAAGAAAACTCAGCAGGAACTCCAATATATAGATTGTTGATCTTAACAGCAGAGTTGCTCTCTGCATTATTTATAGCAACACCAACTGCAAGCTTGAGCTCATCAGGTTCTAAGAATTCACCATTCATAAAGCCTGCATAATCGGCGACACCTGAACCTTTGATATCAAAAGTCCCATTAAGACCACGACTACCTATCAAAACTCGTATTTTTTCTGAACCAAAATCAAGTACAGCTACAGTCTTGTCTGCCATTGCAACGCATCCTTTTGTTAGATTATTCAATTATTATACCCTAATTATATTTTTTGTGCATAATAATGTCAACTAAATCACGCTATTATTTGGTTTTTTATGCATTTATTGTATTTTTTATTTATAAATATTCATCATTTGGGCAGATAAACTAATAATTATGCATCGCAAAGAAAAAACATATGTCTCAAAAAACATATGTTTTTGTATATCCATTCTAACCTATTGTCACTATTGCATCGTTATAGTATCCAGTTATATTATCAAGGACTTTGATTACACCACTTGTAACATTGCCACTTGATGGATTGTTGAGAAGATAGTTGTATATTGATATTGCTTTGAACACCTTATCTTCGAGGTTATTAGATATATTCTGTATCTTGATAACAACACCATCGCTCTTATTGTCCTCTTCGCCATAAGCTGTCATCAACTCAATAGACTTAACACTTGCTTCACTCATTTGTTCATCAACAATTTTGACATAAGAGAACATATTGATTGCTTTGTTAAGATTGACATATGACACAACCAAATCATTATACAAATCTGCAAGACTTTCTTGCCCAGATATGAACGAACCCAAAGCATATGCACTGTTCTCAGGCAAACCAACAATCTTTATCAAGTCAGGTTCTAGTTCTGTCTTCCTCAATACTTTGAGTTCAGTATCTAGTACGACATATTCTTCGCCCGAGACAACATAATACATCTCTTGTCTTTCTACTGCCTTGATAACTATCCTATTAGGGAACTTAATCTGCAGAGAAATTACTTTAAGATATGGGTTGTTGCTTTCGAGCTTGTCCATATACTTAGATTTGTTGATCAAGAATATACTGCTTCCTTTCTTGAACTCGCCATTTGCGATGATATCATCAAAATCATCTGTAGAATAATGTTCAAGTTTCGTCATATCAGTTATTTGCACATCATCTTTGTCATAGAAAGTAAGGTCAATTTTTCGCAAACAAAACACCGTGCTAGATAGGACAATGATTGTCACTAGTAACACAGCAATTGATATGAGAATAATCATTCTTTTACTTTTCATAAGTCACCTTTTGGATAAACTATTTTGTTCTTCGAATATCTGCTCCTAGTTGAGCAAACACTTCATCAAGTCTCTCATATCCCCTATCGATATGCTCAACACAATCAACCGTGGTATAACCCTTGGCACATAGTCCTGCGATAGTAAGTGCTGCTCCCCCACGTAAGTCATGGCTAACAACTTCTGCCCCATACAATTGGTCAACACCTCTTACTATTGCCATACGGTTCTTGATAGAGATATCAGCACCCATCTTGATAAGCTCTGGCACGTGCTTAAATCTCGTCTCGAACAAGTTCTCAACAATAACACAAGTCCCTTTGCTGATAGTCTGAAGCACAAGTGTCTGCGCTTGCAAGTCGGTAGGAAATCCAGGATATGGAAGAGTCTCAATACTCCCAAAAGTCTTGATACGTCTATCACTTGATAGTTTTATTTTATCATTAGTTACTGATATTTTGCAACTAGAATCGTTAAGTTTGGTAATAAGCGAGTAAATATGTTCATAATTGACATTACTTATCTCCATGTCGCAACCAGTTGCTACCCCTGCTAGAATGTATGTACCTGCAATTATTCTATCGCCAATAGGTGTATACTCAGCATCTGACAATTTGTCTACACCAACTATTGTTATTGTACTTGTCCCAGCCCCATATATCTTGCCACCCATCTTGTTGATGAAGTTCTGCAAATCTACTATCTCTGGCTCTTTGGCTGCATTAAAAACCTGCGTTGTACCTTTGGTAAGTACAGCAGCCATCATAATATTCTCAGTAGCACCAACACTCGGATAATCCAAGTGGACAGCTTTGCCTTGCATCTCTCTTCCATCACAAACTATGAAGCCATGCTTCTCGATAATCTTTGCATTGAGATCCCTTAGACCTTTGAGATGAAGATCTATAGGCCTATTACCAATATCACAGCCACCTGGATAGGAGACTTTTGCTCTTTTTAACTTACTCAATATTGCACCCAATAAGAATATTGAGGATCTTATCTTGCTCGCAAGATCGTGAGGCACTTCATAGCCCTCGGCATACCTGCAATCTATTGTTACATCTTCGCCATCTCTTGATACTTTGCACCCTAGCCTCGTCAGTATATCTAGCATTTTATTGATATCGCTAAAGTTAGGGAACTTGTGGAATACAACTACCCCACTACACAACATACACCCAGCAAGTAATGCAAGGCAGGAGTTTTTTGCTGAAGGAACTTTGACAGAACCGATCAGCTTTTTGCCACCGTTTATTACAAACTTATCCATACTTTTCTCCTATAAGAAAACTTATAACACAAATAATTGCTTTTGATCATTTCAATATGTATAGCCATATACCCATAACTTCTGAGTATACTCACTTGCAACAATAGTATTATCAATCAACACGATAGACAAATAATAGTTGCATTTATTACATACTATGGAACAAAACTGTTTTGTGTTACTGGAGCTATCGCAAAGGGACTTTTGTGGCGTGTGCTTGACGATTTATATTGAGTAACACTCCTATACTTGACATAAAGACAACCAACGAGCTACTCCCACTACTTATGAAAGGCAATGGCAATCCAGTCGGTGGTATAGAGCCTGTAACAACTGCAATATTGATAAGTGTCTGTACGGCTATAATAGCAGTAATGCCTGTCGCCAAATAACAACCAAATCTATCTCTTGCACTTATTGCAATCTTGATTCCACATATGACAACTACTATATATATGAGCATTATTCCAATGACACCCAATAAGCCTATCTCTTCAGCAATGATAGAGAATATGAAGTCTGACTCAGCAAATGGCAAGAACATATACTTCTGTCTAGACTTAAAGAGTCCTACTCCAAGCAAGCCTCCGTTGCCAAGCGAGTACAATGATTGTACAAGTTGATATCCTTCTCCTTGCGGGTCTGCCCACGGACTAACAAAAGCCATGAGTCTGCTTAATCTATATGGCTCTATTATGATAAGGACTGGTACAAGCAAGAGTGCCGGCAATGCAATGATAGCAAAGTGCTTGGCTTTGATACCTCCCACAAAGAGCATTACAAGCATCACACATCCAAGGCACATAGTAATACTCATATTTGGTTCAAGTAATATAAGTAGACACATCAAGCCCCCAACGACTAGGATTGGAAGCAGTCCAACAAACTTCTTTATTCTCTCTGGGTTGTTGGCAAGATATATAGCACAATATAGCACAAAGCAAAACTTGGCTATCTCACTAGATTGGATAGTAAAACCCGGCAACCCTATCCAACGCCTTGCACCGTAGTTGCTCACACCAATCCCAGGCACAAATACAAGCCCCAATAACACAAATGCTATGGCAATACTTGTCCATTTGAGTTTTTTTAGTCTCCTATAATCAATAAAATATGTACCCACAAGTCCAACACAACCAATGACTGCACCGATGATTTGTTTGGTCAAAAAGAACTTGTCATTGCCATAATAAAACTCTGCTGAATAATAACTTGCACTGTATACAAAGACTATGCCTATTATTACCAACAACAGCACACTTATAATCAAGAAGATGCTTGTTTTATTTTTCAAGACTCAATTCTCCCACATATTGTACAAACTTCTGTCCCCTATCTGCATAGCTTACGAACTCATCAAAACTAGCACAAGCGGGAGATAACAATACTTTATCTCCGATATGCGCTATATCATAAGCTTTTTTTACAGCACTTCGAAGATTTTCTGCTTTGATAAGAGTATGCGTATGTGAGGCTTGCACGATTTTGTCAGCAGTCTCCCCTGTAACAATTATAGCCCTAATATTCTCAGGCAAATTGTCGAATAGTTGGGCAAAGTCTTCGCCCTTATCACTACCACCAAGCAGAAGAATTATCGGATCAGATATGCTTCTGACAGCTCTGATACAAGAGTCAATATTGGTTGCCTTGCTATCATTGATGAAGTCTATGCCATTGATAGTGTCCACTACTTCAAGTCTATGATGTGGAGCAACAAAGTTGACAACTGCCTGTCTGATAAACTTCGGTTTGATGCCATCGAGACACGCACAAGCAACAGCACATAATACATTCTCTATATTGTGTCTTCCAAGCAATTTGATGTCCGATAGGTCCATAATGTACTTGCTCTTCTTGTGACAAAAGTAGATTTTGCCGTCATCAACATATGCACCACGGCATTTTTCGAAACCAAAATAATATTTTTTTGCCATTGTTACTAGTCGGTTATGTCTAAGATTGTTATTGAGTACTATGTAATCTTTCTTTCCCTGCCTTGCAGTTATCTTATACTTGACATTGGTGTAGTTGTATATACTCCCATGCCTATCAAGATGATCGGCAGTAATATTGGTAATAGCACAAATATGTGGCTTGAAACTGTGTGTGCTTTCTAACTGAAAACTGCTCACTTCACACACAAAAGTATCATGTTTTGTTGCCTTGTTGATAAGACTACAAACAGGCACCCCAATATTGCCCACAACAGATACTTTTCGCCTTGCATACGAATATATGTCTCCAAGTAATTTGGTCGTAGTTGTCTTACCATTTGTTCCAGTTATTGCTACAAATGTATTATTACAACTTCTGTATCCAAGTTCAAGTTCAGATAAGACATCTTTGCCTTGGAGTATTGCGTACTTAATGATACTAGATATCTTTACGCCAGGACTCAATACAATCATACTCATATTGTCTATGATGACTTTGGTAAGTTTCTTTACAAAGAATATGTTTGGGCGACTTGCCCACTTGTCTTTCCATTCATTCATAACGCTTGGGTTGTCATCGTACAAAAATAGCAGATGTTTTTGTTCACTCAACATGTTGACTACACTTATTCCACTTCTGCCAAGTCCATAGACCAATATTTTGTTATATTTCACACTTTACCTCCTACAAGCAATTGAGAAGGATACACCCTACTCCTAGCAATATAGTTATAACAATATATATGGTAACTATCTTGCTTTCATTACAACCTTTTTGTTCAAAATGATGATGAAGAGGTGCCATTAAAAATATTCTTTTATGTGTTTTTTTGTAATACAAAACTTGCATAATAACCGATACACTTGACAATACGAACATCAATCCAATGATAGGAATATATAGGCTTTGTCCACTCAATAACCCAACTGTTCCAACAAGACTTCCAAGACTGAGAGAGCCTGTGTCTCCCATGAATATCTTTGCCTTATAACTATTAAAACATAAAAATCCCAACAAGCCACCACATACTGCACCACAAACAACAATCAGACTCCTGAGTTGTTCAACCCATTGAGAGTCAATATCTCTTCTACCTGAGAACAAATAGATGATGACACCCATACTTGCAAAGAACACACAACTGACCCCGCCAGCAAGTCCATCTAGCCCATCGGTCAAATTGACACTATTGGAAGCTGCCACCATAATAAATATCGCATATGGGATGATAAAAACTCCAAGACGAAACATTATTGTACTGAAAGGCAAACTGACGGAACTAACAAGAGGATTGAGATACATATATACCCCGACAATAAGGGCAAGACCAACTTGTCCAATGACTTTTTGATAAGCCCTAAGCCCAAGGTTTGTCTTGAACTTAATCTTGAGATAATCATCAAGGAATCCAAGTATTGCATACCCCACAAAGACAATGATGACTAACCCTGCAAGATTAAAATTGTTATTGTAGAAGCATAGAGATACTATTACGGTAGACAGTATAAATATTATCCCACCCATAGTAGGAGTGCCTTGTTTGCCCGAATGAGACTCCACATAATGCAAGATATTCTGACCGAATTTGAGTCTTTTTGTTAACCTGATCACTAGTGGAGATAATGCCACTGCTATCACAAAAGACATCAATAATGCTAACAAAAAATTATTCATAGATTACCTTATTTGAAAATATTTTAATACTTCTTCTCTATCTACAAAATGCTTTTTCTGTCCCATAACATCTTGATAGTCTTCAGCACCTTTCCCACATATCAGCACGAGATCTTTGGTAGAGGCAATACTCAACGCATAATGTATCGCTTGACTTCTATCTTCGATAACGGACACTTCCCTGCCTTTGATTATGCCCGATAGAATATTATTTATAATATCCATAGGACCTTCGTATCTAGGATTATCACTTGTCACAACAATAGTATCAGAGAGCATTGAAGCAATCTTGCCCATCTTGGATCTTTTGCCTTTATCTCTATCTCCACCACAGCCGAACACTGTGATTATCTTCCCCTTGCACAAGGTACGAGCGGTAAGTAGTATCTTCTCCAAGCCATCTGGTGTATGTGCGTAGTCTATGACAACATTTTTTTTGACAGGTAATATGTTAAATCGGCCATCAACATAGATGTTTTTGATCGCCGTGCGAATGCTAGACTCTGAACAATGGCATAACTTAGCAACAGCAATGGAGCAAGCAAGATTGTATATATTGAACTCACCTATTAGGTTAGACCAATATCGTTTCTTTTCACCAAGAACAAAAGAACAGCCTTTTAGTGATACTTTTGTGCTTTTTATTCTATAATCCGACACATTATGTCCATACGTAAGACAATGTGGAACTTCCCTTGTCCAATACTTGGCATATTCATCATCAATATTTATAATTGCATTTTTGCATTGCATCAAAAATTGTTTTTTTGTCTCAGCATAGTTGTCCATTGTACCAAAAAAATCCAAGTGGTCTTGTGTTAGATTGGTGAATGCACCTATCACAAACTCCATACCATATGTTTTGGCAAGAGCGATAGCATGTGCAGAGACTTCCATTACAACATATTCTATACCTGAGATACTCATCTTGGACAATATCTCTTGCAATTGATATGGATCAGGGGTTGTGAGGTTCAATGGATATTTGAGTCCAAATATTGTATAACCGTTTGTTCCTATTACTCCAACTCTATAACCATTGCAACGCAAGATACTACTGATAATATAACTACAAGTTGTCTTTCCGTTTGTGCCTGTTATACCTATAAGCTTGAGATTTTTTGATGGATTACCAAAGTAATTACTACATATCACCGACATTGCCTGTCTACTACTTGCGACAAGTACCTGAGGTAGATCAGTATCGAGCAACTTCTCTACAACAAAAGCAACAGCACCCTTCTTGATTGCTTCAACATAATAGTTATGTCCATCAACATTTACTCCTTTGTAACAAAAGTGTAGCATATGTTCATCTGCACAATCATTGTGACTAAGAGATAATATCTCACATGACATATCTCCTTTTGTCTCAATGACATCTACCCCTTTCAACAACTCTGATAACTTCAACTCTTACCTCCCATTGTGATCAATATTGTACTGCCATCTAATACCTCGGTATCTGGTGAAGGGAACTGCTCTACCACCACACCTTCTTCGCCATCAACTTCAAAATGCAATCCAAGTCTATTGAGTTCGATATATGCCTGTGTGATAGTCAGCCCTACAAGGTTAGGCACAATAGTTTTGCTTACAGAAGCAACATCGCTAGGCATGATGTTCATATATTCGAACAAGCCTTTGAATATTTGTTTGCCAAAAGGGCTTGCAACAACACTACCATAATACCCTCCGACACTTGGTTCATTAACACAAAGCAAAAGCACATATTCTGGATTAGAGGCGGGATATGTCCCAACAAAACTCGATATATACTTGCCACTTGCAACAACACCGTTCTCGTACTTTTGGGCTGTACCTGTCTTGCCTCCGATTGCATAACCTTCGACAAATGAGTTCTTGCCACCCCTAACACTTACGACTTCTTCCATCATCATATTGAGAGTATCAGATACTGCTTGTGATACAACGTTATTCTTAACAACAGTAGGCGTTACACTTTTGTTGACTACACCATCGCTTGATGAGATGTTTTGCACAAAATATGGCACATATCTAGTACCGCCATTGAGTGCACAACTTATGCCTGTTACAAGTTGAAGAGGTGTCACCGCTACTGCCTGCCCAAATCCTATTCTTGCAAGGTCAACATTCTGCACACTATCTATGTCCATGAGGATTCCTCCACTTTCTCCTAAGAAATCGACTCCAGTAGGTGCTCCTAGCCCAAAATTGCGCAAGTATTGATACAATCTGTCTTTGCCAAGTCTAAGAGCTAACTCCATAAACACCGTATTACACGAGTTGCAGAAGCCTTCAACAAGATTCTCACTACCATGGCCAATAGTTCTCCAACACTTAATCTTCTGCCCATCTACTATCTTATATCCTGGATCATAGAACATATCCTTGGTGCTTGTTACCTTCTGGTCAAGTGCCGCCGCCGTTGTGAGTATCTTGAATGTAGACCCTGGTTCATATACATCAACGATCATCGAGTTCTTTGACAATGCAAATAGTTCGGATACATTATCCCTTGGTAAGTTGTTGTTGTCTAGAGAGGGATTCATCGCCATTGCAAGTATCTGTCCTGTCTTGGGAGACATAACAACAGCATATGAGGATTTTGGTTTATGGAGTTGAGTAAGATCATTCAGAGCTTTTTCTACAATCTGTTGAAGATTGATATCTATTGTAAGTGTGAGATCGAGTCCGTCTATAGCATCTATATACTCATCAGTTGTATTGCCAAGTTCTATGCCTTTGACATCACTCTGCACCGAACTTGAACCATTGATACCTGTCAAGTATTTGTTATAATACAGTTCTAGCCCTGATTGTCCTACATTGTCTATTGTCGTATAACCAAGCACTTGACTCAATGCGTTCGCATATGGATAATACCTATCAGTAGTGATGCCTATATATATGCCTTTTTTGTTAGCAGTTATTATCTCTCGAATCTGCTCTTCCTGCACTTGCATCTTCACCAACACTTCTGATGAACTAGCAAAGAGTATCTTCTCATACACCTTGTTGTAGTCCAATCCTAAGATTGCAGACAAATGCCTAGCAACATCTTCTTTGTCTACAACATTGCGAGGTCTCACATAGACATTATAAGTCGTATAACTGACTGCTAGTGTAGCCCCATTCCTGTCAACAATCTTGCCACGTGAAGCCACTATTGGCAGAGACCTTGTCCATTGTCCACTGGCCTTTTCCATAAGACTTCCTCTACTCAAACCTTGCAAGTAGAACAATCTAACAACTAGTGAACAAAAAATAAAGGTCACTATGCAAATAAATGCAAGTAACCTCTTTTGTAACGAAAATATCGAATATTCTAGATGCAATGAGCAACCTCATTATATATCAAAAGAACTAACCTCCGAGTATTGATGAAAAGAATTCACATATGGCATCGAACCAATTGCTATCTTCTGTATACTCTGTTCTTGACAACTTCTCAAGTTTTGGAAGACTTATTCTATTGGTTGTCTCACTTAATCCTAAGTCTGTGGCCGATTGAGTATTCAAGCCCTCTAATTGTTCCATAAGCCCATTCAATCTCTCTTGCTCTACTTGTAATACTTCGGTATTATAAGCAATATCACCTTTATACTTAGATATGAGAGTGGCATTGTATATCAATAATGCACTTAGTAGAACCATAATCACAGCGGTAACTCCAATGATAAGCTTTGCTTTCAAAGTCAAAGTCAATGCTGCTGATTGATGAGAAACTTGAGTCTTATCTTTTTCTTCATCTTGAGAATTATCTAAGTCCAACTCAAATAATGGTTGACCTATCTCTTCTTCAAGTTTTTTCTCAGTAACCAACAATTTAGACAAGTCGGGAGCACGATATGTCGAATCAAACTTCGCAAGCTGTTCATTCGCAACTTGTGTAATATCGCTAATTGACTTGCTAGTAACTGCTGGCTCGTCTTTCTTTATCAATATTTCATTATCTACTGACATAATATTATACTCTCCTCCTTATAAGATTAGAACTGTTATACCCTCTCTGCAATCCTAAGTTTGCTTGAAGCACTTCGCTTATTCACGCTGAGTTCTTCTGGAGTTGGCGAAAGGTATTTCTTGGTAATCAACTTAATCCTTGCTTTGTGGTGACACACACATATTGGCAAGTCTTTTGGGCAAATACAATCGGTTGCTTCTGTCTTAAATATTGTCTTGACTATCCTGTCTTCCAAGGAATGAAAGGATATCACGCACAATCTTCCACCGAATTTCAAATGGTCAATCATATCTGTAAGGGTCTTCTCTAACCCAACAAGTTCTCCATTGACTTCTATTCTGATCGCCTGAAAAACTTTTTTGCTTGGGTTGCTACCAGTATGTAGCATTTTGCTTGGAATACTTCTCTCTATTATCTTGACAAGTCCTTGTGTGGTCTCGATAGGTTTGTCTGCCCTTGTCTTAACTATATTCCTTGCAATACTTCTAGCGAATTGCTCTTCGCCGAACTTGAAGAAAATATCTACAAGTTCCTTTTCTTCATATTCATTAACTACTTCATATGCTGATAAGGCTTGAGTTGTATCCATTCTCATATCTAACTTGCCATCATGCATATAAGAGAATCCCCTATCTGCATTGTCTAGTTGATATGATGATACTCCCAAGTCCACCAATATACCATCAACTTTGTCTATACCATTCTCTTGCAATATATTGGCAAAGTTCTCATAAGCATCACATACAAATATCTTGTTGCAATCTCCAACTAGCCTTGTCTTAGATACTTCTATAGCCTCTTTGTCTTTGTCAATACCAATGAATGTGCCTTGACATGACAACCTCTTGACTATCTCTTTGCTATGTCCACCACCACCAAGCGTCGCATCAACATATATGCCATTAGGCGATATGTTCAAGCCCTCGATACATTCGGACAACATTATCGGAATATGCTTATACTCCATAATCATTCAACTCTTTTGTTATACTATCAAAATCTTTGTTGCAAGCATCGATGTATTTTGTCCACCTCTCTTGTGCCCACAACTCACACCTTGCTCCAACTCCAACGAATACGACATCTTTGACTATTCCAGCAAAAGCTTTGAGGCTTGCTGGAAGCAAAAACCTTCCTTGTCCATCTTCTTCTATAATACAAGCCGAAGAGAATAATGCTCTAAGAGATTGTTGGGCTGGGCTATACATAGGGATATTGTCAATCTTGTCCATCACTTTGGAAACTTCACAAGAAGGTAATAGATAAAGACAGCCATTGCCACCTTTGACAATAGTACATTCGCCCAAGTCTTTGCGAAGCTTGCTTGGAATACGAAGACGATTCTTTTCATCTATTTGATGAAAGTACTCTCCAACGAACATAGACCCCTCCTTGTTGCACATAGTATACAACTTTTTTTGACCACTTCCAACCACTTTTGACCACTTTTTCAAAAAAAATAGAAAAAAATAAAAAACAGAGCCATTCCCTAGCTCTGTCCATTCATCATTCAACTATTTGATTCTAACGAGTTTGTTGTCCACTTTATCGCAACTAGTGAGGTAATACGTCACACCATTATGCTTATGAATAAGTGTACATATGCTCTTGCCGTGCAAGTGGCCATATACTACACGCTTAACTCCATACTTCTCTATCACTTCTGTAAAAGGTGATGAGGCTTTTGTGCTGTTGAATGGAGGATAGTGCATAATGCAAACAACCTTTTCTTTCTTCGTACGAAGCATTGTTGCTTGTTTGAGCGACATATCTAGCCTTATTACTTCTCTATCCAATATCTTTTGGTCTTCTTCTTTGAGCGCTCGCTTCTCAGGAAGCGTCCAACCACGACTACCACAGAATATGTATTTGCCAAGTTTCATACTATCGTTCTGCAAAGCATACATTTTGTCTGGCAAGACTTTCCTTACGTTACTTATTGTCCCCCACCAATACTCGTGATTGCCCTTGATAATAATCTTGTAACCTTTGAGCTTACCAATAAACTCAAGGTCAGGAACTGCATCAGGGAGTTTCATAGCCCAACTGATGTCTCCTGCGATGATGACTATGTCATTATCTTTGACCTTTTTATTCCAATCTGCAACTATTCTATCTACATAGTTCTCCCAATTGCCACCGAAGATATCCATAGGCTTAGGATTGTTGATAGATAAGTGCAAGTCACTTATAGCATAAAGTCTTTGTCTCATATCAACATTATTACACATTTTACTCTCCAAAATCAAGTGATTAATAGATGCGCTTTGTCAAAAAGTTGTGCGATAAATAATCGAATAGTAACTATGTCATCAAAAACTGCCATATAAATATATTTTTTTATACTAAATACTTAGTGTAAGTCATAAATAACTTGAAAAAAAAATTTTTTCGTGATATACTTAACACGCTTTAATTAAAAAGGAGATAATAATGAAATATACTATAGACAACAAAAACAATCAATACACAATCAATATGACTTTGGATGCCAAAGAATGGGAAGATGCTATTGAAGCGGCTTACCAGAAGACAAAAGGCAAATACAATATCCAAGGTTTCCGCAAAGGCAAAGCTCCTCGTGCAATAATAGAGAAGAATTATGGTGTCGGAGTTTTCTTCGAAGATGCCATTGATGGATGTTTTTACAAACATTATTTCAAAGTACTTGACGAACACAAAGAGATTGAACCTCTTGATGTTCCTCAGATTGATATCAAAGATCTTAGCGATAAGGGTATCACTATGATAGCAGTAGTAGACAGTAAGCCACCAGTCGAACTTGGTCAATACAAAGGTCTTACTATTGCCAAGAAAGAAGTCAAAGTATCTGCAAAGGAAGTCCAAGCCGAACTTGACAAGATGGTTGCTTCTCGTGCAAGATTTGTTGAGACAGAAGACGCTGCAAAGCTTGGAGATTATGCTGTTATAGACTTCGAAGGAAGTATAGATGGTGTTAAGTTCGATGGTGGTACAGCCAAAGATTATGAGTTAGAACTAGGTTCACACAGTTTCATCGATACTTTTGAAGACCAAATCGTTGGTATGAAGAAGGGCGAATCCAAAGATGTTAAGGTATCCTTCCCTGCTAACTATCACGTAGAGAGCTTGAAAGGTAAGCCAGCAGTATTCGCAGTTACAGTCAAAGACATTAAGGTCAAAGTATTGCCAGAACTAGATGATAAGTTTGCAGAAGACTCTAGCGAATTCAACACTCTTGCAGAACTCAAAGCAGACATTAAGAAGAAACTTACCGATACTGCTGAGAAGAAGGCTCAACACGAGCAAGAACAAGAACTAATCGATACTATTGCCAACAACACAAAGGTTGAGATTCCAGAAGTTCTTATCAAAAGACAAGTTGAAGACTATATTCAAGACTTTGAATACAGACTTAGCTATCAAGGTTTGAAACTTGATGATTATGTCAAATATATGGGAATGACTCTTGATGATCTCAAGAAATCACGTGAAGAAGATGCCAAGATGACAGTCAGAACACGTCTTACTCTTGAGAAGCTCATCGAAGTAGAGAAAATTACCGTTGAAGAGAAAGATATCCTTGACAAATACAATGAGAATAAGGATAAGAAAGTAACAATGCAAGAACTCAAAAAGCAACTTAATGATGAACAACTTGCATACATGGAGAACGGAATACTTCTCAATAAGATACTTAAGTTCTTGAAAGAGAATAACAATTTGTAAGAAAAATTAGGAGGAATGATTTATGTTAATACCTATGGTTGTTGACCAAACAAGTGGTGGCGAGAGGTCATATGACATATATTCTAGACTTCTCGAAGACAGAATTATATTTATTACTGGTGAGATAACTGATGATACAGCCAATACGGTTGTAGCACAACTTATCTATCTAGAAGGCAAAGACCCAGACAAGGACATATCTTTGTATATCAATAGCCCTGGTGGTAGTGTATCTGCTGGCCTTGCTATATTCGATACTATCAATTATATCAAATGTGATGTTTCTACTATTTGTATAGGACTTGCAGCATCAATGGGAGCATTCCTATTGAGTAGTGGTACCAAAGGCAAGCGTTATGCCCTTCCAAATGCAGAGATAATGATACATCAACCTTTGGGCGGCGCTCGTGGTCAAGCAAGTGATATTCAGATCCAAGCCAATCAGATTCAGAAGATTAAAGATAAGCTCAACAAGATTCTTTCTGAACAAACTGGCAAACCTCTTGACAAAGTATCCAAAGACACAGATAGAGATTTCTATATGAGTGCAGATGAAGCCAAAGAATATGGCTTGATCGATCAGATATTCTATAAAAGGAAATAATTATGCCAAATGAACCAAAACTAACTTGCTCATTTTGTGGAAAAAGCCAAGCAGAAGTCAAAAGACTTATTGCCAATCCCAACGGTCAATGTTTTATTTGTGATGAATGCATAGACATATGCAAAGAGATTATGAAAGAGAACAAATTGACTGCAAAGAAGCAGGCTAAGATTAAGCTTCCCCTTCCTCATGAGATCAAAGATAGACTTGATGACTTCGTAGTTGGACAAGATGAAGCAAAGAAAGTACTTGCAGTAGCCGTATACAATCATTACAAACGTATCAACTACAATGCAGAACTTGGAGAAAAACGTGATGCTGAGCCAATCGAGCTTGATAAGAGCAACCTTCTTATGATAGGGCCTACAGGTAGTGGTAAGACCTTGCTTGCTAAGACATTAGCCAAGATTCTCGAAGTACCATTCGCAAGTTGTGATGCAACTACCCTTACAGAGGCAGGATATGTCGGTGAAGATGTTGAGAATATTCTTCTCAAACTTATCCAAGCCGCTGACTATGATATAGAGAAAGCTCAGCGTGGCATTATCTATATAGATGAGATAGATAAGATATCTCGTAAGAGTGAGAATCGTTCAATAACAAGAGATGTATCAGGAGAAGGTGTACAACAAGCACTTCTTAAGATACTCGAGAGTACTGTTGCGAGTGTACCTCCACAAGGTGGCAGAAAGCATCCTCAACAAGAGATGATAACAATCGATACAACTAATATATTATTCATATGTGGAGGCGCTTTTGTCGGACTAGACAAAGTGATTCAAAAGCGTATGGATGCTTCAACACTTGGCTTTGGAGCAGGCGTTAAGTCAACCAAAGAGAGTGAGATATATGAGTTCATCAAACAGATTCAGCCTCAAGATCTCATCAAGTTCGGACTTATACCTGAGTTTGTCGGACGTCTTCCTATTGTAGTGGGACTACACGATCTCACAGAAGAGGCTCTCAAAGTGATACTAACCAAGCCAAAGAATGCTATAACCAAGCAATACAAGAAGATGTTCGCTATGGAGAACATATCCTTGACCTTTGATGACAAAGCAATCGACGCAGTAGCGAAGAAAGCAATGAAACTCAAGACTGGAGCCCGTGGATTGCGTACAATACTAGAAGAAAGTATGCTCAAACTTATGTACACATGTCCAACTGATAAGACAATCACAGATATTACTATTGACGAAGACTTCATCAACAACCCAAGTCTTGACCCAAAGATAATACGTGATCCAAACAAAAATACAGAAGTGAGTGCATAAGATAATGATTAAGACTGCAGAGTTCGTAACAAGTGTTGCGAGTTACAAGAACTTATATGTGTCCGATTACCCAGAGATAGCATTTGTGGGTCGTAGTAATGTCGGCAAAAGTAGTCTTATCAATCTTATTACCAATCAAAAAAAACTTGCTAAGACCTCCTCCACCCCAGGCAGAACAAGGCTTGTCAATTATTTCCTTATCAACAAAGAACTTCTACTTGTAGACCTTCCAGGATACGGATATGCTCAAGCAAGCAAAGATACGCAAGAGAGTTGGGGAGAATTATTAGAGAATTATCTAAAGTCCAGCAAGAACCTAAAAGCCGTGTATCTACTCTTAGATGTTAGGCACTTACCTACCGAGCAAGACAAACAAATGGTGAAGTTCCTATACTTCTATAACATACCTATCATATTCGTATTAACCAAATGCGACAAGTTATCCCGAGCTCAATACAACAAGTCTTCTCAAGACATTGCCAATAGCTTAGGTATAACCAAAGCCAATATGATATTTACTTCATCGGATTCTAGACAAGGCAAAGATGACCTAATAGAGAGTATACTTAGCAAGGCAAAACTATAATCATTACATAAGCACATTCGTATGAATGTGTTTTTTTTCTGCACACAAAACGGCAGGATAACATATATTACTAACAAATATATCAAAGGAGATTATTATGTCATTCTACACAACCAATCGAACGGGAAACTTCCCGGGGAACATTAATGGAAATGTTCTTAATGGCATCTGCGAAAAAGCCTGCATACAAGTAGACAAAGTGTTAGATGCCTGCCTTAAACAAATGCAAACAAATATGCAAGTCACCCTCACCAACCTTACACCAGCCAGCCCAACTACTCCACTCACATTTGTTAGTGCAATCCAGAGTGGAGATTCAACATTATCCAATCTTGTAACTGAGAGATTGACTGACAGACCGAACTTCGCACGAGTTTCAGGCGATGTCAACATACCAATACAAGTCAATTATATCGATGCCAACAATGTCGCAGGAAGTGGAACTTCAACCATATCAATACCATTCGATGTCATACTGTTCATCCCACAACCATCAATAATACCATTTAGCATACAAGCATTCGGCACATCAGCTAGTCCAAGTGGCACATACATAAGTGGCTCAACATTCTCACTATCTGCGTGCGTTACTGTTATTATCAAAGTCATTGTCCAAGCAGATATATTGGTGCCAAGTTATGGATACTGTACATTCCCACCATGCCAAGACTTCACACAAGACATATGCTCGGGGCTTCTTGACCTGCCGCTTTATCCAACAGCAGTCCAAACTCGGTAGTCCAGCAAAAAAGACTTAGTATATGCTAAGTCTTTTTTTATTCAAAAATAATAATCTATACCAGTGCTGTAATAAACCATATCAAGAAGAATACTGAGAATACACCACATAGTATTGTCCATGACCACTCATCGAATCTTGCAAGCTTACTTTTCTTCTTAGGCACCTTCTTTTCGTCATCTCCAACAAAGTATACCTCTTCGTCGTAACTAAGTTCTGTCGCATCAAAATAAAAATCATCAATATCGACACTGTTTTTTGCTTTTTGACGCAAATACAACTTTATAGTAAGACATACAAAGCCAACATCAAAAAATGCAAGTGCTATTGGATAGAATATATCGCTAACAACTAGCAAGACTAAACAAACAACGCCTACAAAAAATATAGACATTATAGCGATATTAAACTTGTTTGTAAAAAAAGCTTTCATTCTTTCTCCTAAAAGTTAGATACAGTACATTACAATAATAACAATCAAGCATACAGCAAAGATTGCAAAGAAGATTGGATTTCTCTTACCCTTAACATACATAAAAGCAACAATCACAATCACAAACAAGCCGATAAGTGTTGCGATAAGATTGCATATAGCAGATATACTTGGTACGAACTTGGCAAGGATAATAGCTATCATAAATAGCACCATTGCAACAAAACCAAGCATTTGAACAAACTTCTTAAATCCCAAACTTGACATAAACCCCTCCAAATAGATGATAGTTATTATAATCAAATCATACAAACTATATTTTTAGTATACTGAATAATGGTATTTTGCACAACTTATTTTTGCTCTAAAAGATATTTTTCAAAATAATCAGGAAGTGGACAACAAAATTCCATCTCCTGCCCAGTTGTTGGGTGAACGAACTTTATCTTATATGCATGTAATAATTGTCCAACAAGACCATTCTCTTGTTCGCCATACAACTTATCCCCGATGATCGGATGTCCCATATGCGCACAATGTACTCTTATCTGATGAGTTCTGCCTGTAAGAAGGCTAAACTCCACATATGTACATTTGTTGTATCTATGCAACACTTTGTAGTCAGTGATTGCGACTCTGCCTTCGCCATCTGGGACAACAAACATCTTCTTTCTATTGTCTGTACCACGAGCAATATTAGTCGTTATTCTTCCACTATCTTTTGGGAACTGACCTTTGACTAGTGCTCTATACACCCTAGCGCAAGTTTTGTTCTGTATCTGACGACTGAGTTCTACGTGAGCCTTGTCATTCTTGGCTATCATTATAAGCCCAGATGTATCTTTGTCAAGCCTATGGACTATGCCAGGTCTTATCTCTCCATTGATACCACTGAGATTCTTGATATTGTATAGCAAAGCATTAACAAGAGTCTTAGTATAACATCCACTTGATGGGTGAACTACCATTCCCTGTGGCTTGTTGATAACAGCAAGGTCATCATCTTGATAGACTATATCCAGTTTGATATCCTCTGGTAATATATCAGTAGGTATCGGAGGCTTGTCCACAACTTGTACTTTGTCTCCAATTCTCAATGAATATCCTGCTTTGACAATGCTATCATTGACCTTTATATCTCCACACTCAATCATCTTCTTGATAGCACTACGAGTCTTGTCCACCCTTTCTAATACATAGTTATCTAGACGGACGCCCTTGTCCTCAACACAAAATACCTTATCCATTATTATTGCCTCTCTTTGTATCTTTGTAGAAAAACAATAAATAAACTATAAGCAAAACTACTCCTACGCAAAGGAAGCTGTCAGCAAAGTTAAATATAGGGAACTCCATAAACTCTAGTTTGATAAAATCTCTAACATAGCCGAATGCAATCCTATCAATGATATTGCCAATAGCTCCACCTACAATGAATGAGATTGCTACACTATATAACTTAGACCTAATCTTCTGCGTTGCATCAAAAGTAACTATTGCTCCAACGAAGAGTACTGTTACAGAGATAAGTATCCACAACCTGCCACTTAGTATACCCCAAGCAGCGCCAGTATTATGATGACTCAATATTGATATAAAATTCGGGATAAGCATAATGTCTTTGCCTTCAAATAAAAATTTGGTTACCATATCAATAATGATAACCATCGGCAATATACACGCTTTTATTATCCAGTATTTTTTCATATCAATCCTTATTGTGGGTCTGGAGACACAACATTAATGCCCTCTGGTGTGAGCAAGAACAAATCCCCTTCAAGTCTCCTAAGATTGCCTTTGAGAGCATATACGGCACCACTTAAAAAATCAATGATCTTCTCTGCCTCATTTGGAGTCAAAGCCCCAAGGTTAACAATCGCAGATTCTCTACGTCTCAATGTATCAACTATTAGTTGTATATCTTTATTATTCTTTGGTACATGTACTAACAAATTCGTATTCCCCATTTCCATACTATTATAGTTATTAGAAAAAGTACTTGGTGCAGCTATCTTGATATTGGATGTGATAACAGGTTTTGTTTTCTCAACCAAATCATCTGCTTGTATGATATTTGATTTTTTCTTCGGCTTTTTTGCAGTAGATTTGTCATCCTCAAATCCCATTCCTTTGAACAAGAAATTAAACAATCCCATAACTTTCTCTCCTTTGTTTAGAACATTCTATCAGATAGATATGATTTTTTCAAACAATTTCATTAATATTCTTATTTATCAGCAACTTTTTGGCTCAAAAATACAGTTATTTGTTGATAAATTATCTTCTCTCTGCATCAAGAGTTGTTGGCTGACCGTGACCAGGATAAATTGTGTAATTCTTTTTGCGAGAATACATTTTTGTCAAGCTTTGCCTTAGGTCCAACCTACTGCTTGTAGGAAGATCACTCCTTCCTATATCGTGTTTGAATATTAAGTCGCCAGTGAACATACATTTGTCTATTACATAAGTCATACCACAATCGGTATGTCCCGGTGTGTGTAATGCTACAAAGATTGTCTTTGGTAGTACATCAAATACTTCTGCATCGTGCACCAATATAAAGGAATCTTTTGGCAATTTGGATATCTGTTCGAAGTTAAACATCTCAGAGCAGTTGGTATGTGGATCGTATAGTTTGTCAATCGCATTATTATTGAGATAACACTTAACATTAAATGTATTGATGATATCATCGAGGTTCGCTATATGATCAAAATGCCCATGTGTGAGGAATACTCCAACTACTTCGTTGTTGCCGAGTACTTTTTTTATTTCTGCTACAGTGGCTGCAGCATCTATTATTATTGCCTTGCCCGAAGAAGACACAATATAAGTGTTATTATCGAGCCTGCCAGATACTATTGTTTGTACTTCCATTATTCACCTTATCAATTGATTGAACAATATCAATCATAATATACTCATGTATAGTATAGCACTTTTTTTTGATATAACAAATGAATAATCTAGACTTGATAATTGTATCCAAAAGTTTTTTTAGACAAAACACCTTTTATTGCAATGGATAAGAGCATTGTTTCTAAGATAATTCCTGCGTATGCTCCAATTGCAATATCATATACAATAAGACAACTAGATAATACGATTGCACATATGTTAAATACTTTTTTCTTCTCCTGCCACATCCCAAAAGTAAATACTCCTACACCTATCATGGGCAATAGCCCCAGATACCCTTCCCACAATATGATACTACAAACAACGGATAATAACTCAAATGCAATTAGGTATATTACTGGGCACTTTTTGTTAACAGAAGAATATATCCAAAATACAAGAGTCCGTATGCAAGCAATAGTGACTTGTATGCTTGCAGAATATGCTGTTAATAATACAAAGTTGAATAAGTAAAAAATATTTGAGAATAGTTGCAAAAAAGTTGTTTTTGTTTTGCTACAACACATATAACTTAGCATCGCAAGTAATGCCGCAATTAGGGATAAAACTTGTGCAAAAATGTATTTTGTCATAAATATAAATATGCATATTATATCTAGTAAATAACAAAAAAAGAGCGCATATCAATGCGTTCTTAATTATTTATTTATTGATTTCTGTTTCTTTGCATAGTTTTTTATATTCTCGTAGAATAAGTCACCGTCTTGAGATTGGAAGTATACTCCAACTATCTTCTTATTCTTAGAATTAAGTATCGAATATGCAGCACGTTTTCTCGCACCACCTACAATCTTATCTGATAGGTTCTTATCAGGTTGGACAAATACATTGTATGCTCTTATCTTGCCTGTATTGTCCATGATAGTTATACCATCATAGTTGAGCATATCTATAAATAATCCAGCTAAGTTGGTCAACCTTATCTCAGAGAAGTTCTTTGTCTGAATAAACAATTTTGACAAATCTATTGGAGTCTGCAACCAAGTACCATCAGCAAACAATCCATTGTCAACATAATTTCTATCCACAACAACGCAAATTGTGCCGTGAATATTTTTGAGTGCACGCTTGAATATATTTGCTTGTAAGGTTGCGATTTCTTCGAGTTTTTTTGGAGTTGTCTTGAGCTTGGACAAGCTATCTTTGACAAAGGCATTGATAACATCTTCATTGTCAATCTTCTTATCTTCGTTAATAGAAAAGTTAACGGTAACAGACTTGCCTTTGATACCTTTGACTACAACAGTCCCAGTAGCTACTGCATCTATGCATATTAGTGATACTTTGTCAACATCAATAACTTTTTTGGTACCGAAAGCAATCTGAATAAGATTCTGCTCTTTGATACTATTAAAAGTCTTACATATTCCATACGAATATGTGCCATCTTTGATGGATACAAATATAAGCCATTCATTATTGCAAAAACTCATAAGTGACTTAACATGCCTTTCGAAGCTTAGTTCATCTTTGTCATTATATATATCAAGTTTGTATGCTGATGGAATGGCCTTGATAATAGCATTGATATTATTTGTAATAAGTATTGTTGGTCTGACCTTCTGGCTCTCTTCTTCATAATTACCAAGTTTGTGGAATATAGCAAACAACCTCGTCAAAAACTTATCCGGTAAGAGTGGGAACTCTTCATTGATAAGTTCTATTATCTTTGCATTTGCACTTGTAAAGTATACATTTTCCATACAAGTATTCCTCCTTTGTAGATGAAGAATAGATTATTCTTCCATATATGCTACACCTACTGTCCCAGGACCAATATGTGAAGACACAACAAGACTGACTTCGCTTGTTTCGAAGTCTCTTATGCCGAATCTTGCCTCTACTCTTTTCTTCAAATTGGTCAAAGCTTCTTTGCCCTTAATGTTAAGATATATAAGTGACTTAATCTTATCAGGTATCATAGACACCATCTCACATATTGCCTTCTGCATACCAAAAGCTTTCTTTGCACATTTGAGTACGCCAGCGCGGAAGTTAAGTATAGGTTTCATTTGTAGCAAAGTACCAAGAGCAGCACTTATAAGATTGATCCTACCACCACGTTGAAGGAACTTGAGTGATGCTGGAACAAAATATGTGTTAGTTCTCAACAAAATTGCAGGGAGTTTGTCTAACAACTCCATTCCACTGTCTCCGGCTTTGATTCTCTGTACCATTTCTTTGACAATAAGATAGATACCGCTTCCAGTCTGTCCGGAGTCAACAATATGTATCTTGTCACTACCGATATCTCGCTTAACTAAACTTACACATTGGAAAGTCCCGCTCAAAGCCTCTGATATAGTTAGTACAATAACATCATCATATTCTTTGATTGCTTTTTCTAATACTTCTTTGTATGTCTCATAACTAGGCTGACTTGTCTTAACAACTACACCTTGAGCCATCTTCTCACATATTGAGTCATAATCCGTTACATCTTTCTCTAGTATATTGACATCTTCATAATTAAGGCTTAAGGATACTATCTCTATATTATTCTCCTCAGCATATTTTTGATCAATACAAGCTGTTGAATCAACTACTATCTTTGTTGTCATTGTTTCTCCTTTATTATCTGCCCACATATTCAAATAAGTAGCCAATATCGTAATCTATTGTTCTCATAATATTGGCGCTCATAGTATTAACTGATTTGGATGACTTTAATAATTTATATCCGTATTTGCGTGCAAAGTCAAATATAATATCACTAATTCCACTTTTTTCTTCAATTATTACAAGATATTTACACTTAAAACTAAATATTCCTTTGATTAAAGATTGCTCATCTTGCTTAGCACTTTTTCCTCTAGTAATGACGAGATGTGACAATCCTAGGTCATAATGTTTGTTACAATGCGATGATGTAATATCCATCTTGACGAAGTTATATCGCAGCTTTGAGATTTCATCTTTAATCACATCGAACACTTTGAGATCTTGGTCATTATAATACGCATCGACTTTAGAATAACCAAAGTGCTTTGCTATCGTATATAAACTTGTTCTACCAGTACCAATATCTGCTATGTAGTTAACTTCATTTTTGATGAGTACAAAGAACTCATTCATTATCTTTGTATGCTCAGGTTTTGGAAAATATGGCATAGCCTCTCTCCTTTATTTATGTCCACCAGTTACTTTTTCATTAAGATACAAAAACCATTTCAAAGGCACAAATCTCATCAAAAAGTGTGTAAGCTTATATTTGCCACTTATTATGACCAATGGTTTGACATGCTTTTTGTTACACAATCTGACTAGAACTTTTGCAACAATGTCTGGAGACATTCTTTTGGATTCTTTTTTGTCTACACTTCCTACGGCATTCTGTATTCTATCGCCATATCTTTCGTTGGTAGACAACATTTTGACTCGTGTTTTTGAGAAGTTCGTCTTGACTTCTCCAGGACAAACTGCACAAACTCCAATATGTGCACCTTTTAGTTCCATCGCCATGCTATATGACAACATACTTACAGCCGATTTGCTAGCACAGTATAGACTTCTATATGGTAGTGGGAAGAGCCCGCAAGCCGAACTAATATTGAGTATCTTACCACCTTCATTCATCATAGGAATAGCTTGTTGAGAGCAGTACAACACTCCAAAGAAATTGACATCCATCATTTTCTTCACTTCGGCATTGTCGAGTAACTCTACGGCTCCTGCTATACCATATCCTGCATTATTGATCAAAACATCAATATTGCCATACTTTGCTTTGATATCCTGGAACACAGCCTTGACTTGTTCCTCGTTTGCAACATCGCAAGCATAACTATCTTGTCCAGAAGCATGTCTAGATAGTACAATTACTCTCTCGCCTTGGGCACGCAACTTATCCACAGTTGCAAGTCCTATTCCACTTGTTCCTCCGGTTATTACAATCGTTTTCAACTAACTTCTCCTTGGTTATATCTTGTTCTGTTTAGAGTAATGGGTATGAAGCAACTTGTGTGCAAGTTCACTATTTGGTTTACCCAAATACTCTTTGTATATCTGTTGAATGTATGGGTTGTCATGACTCTTACGGATTGTCATATTCTTATCAATATCATATATCGCTTTGCTACGCAAAGACTTGATGTCTGTCTTATTAAGCACTTGAGAAGATACATATGGTTGTCCTCCACCATTGATACAACCTCCAGGGCAACTCATTATTTCTACAAAATGATACTTCTTCTTGCCAGCCTTGATGTCTTCAAGTAATTTTGATGCATTGCCGAGTCCACTTACTACTGCAACTTTGACAACAGTACCATCTATATCAACATCTGCTTCTTTGATACCAGCTTGACCTCTTACGGATACAAAATCCACATTACCAAGAGTTTTATGAGTAATAGTCTCATATGCAGTCCTTAGAGCTGCTTCCATTACTCCACCTGTAACTCCAAATATTGCACCTGCTCCACTTCCGAATCCGAGTGGAGAATCAAACTTAGCATCTTTTAGGCTATTAAAATCTATGCCGTGCGATTTGATAAGTCTTGCAAGTTCTTTGGTTGTCAATACTACATCTATATCCTTAGACGTTGCATTGATATCTCGTGTTATTTCATCTTTCTTTGCAGTACATGGCATGATAGATACAAATACTATATCTTCTGGGCGAAGATTATTCTTCTTGGCAAAATATGTCTTGAGTACTGCTCCAAACATTCCTTGAGGAGACTTACATGTTGATAGATTAGGAATAAACTCTGGATATTTCTGCTCGACATAGTTGATCCAAGCCGGAGAACATGATGTGAACATTGGTAACGCTCCACCATGAGTCAATCTATCTATGAACTCATATGCCTCTTCCATAATAGTAAGGTCTGCCGTGAAGTTAATATCAAATACTTTGTCAAAACCTAATTTTCTAAGTGCAGAGACCATCTTGCCTTCACAATTGGTTCCAAAGTCTTTGCCGAACTCTTCGCCAAGAGCAACTCTTACTGATGGAGCTGTTGCCACAACTACGGTCTTACCACTTTGCAAAAGTTTCTCAACTTTGTATACATCATCTTTCTCTTGTAATGCTCCCGTTGGACATACTCTTGTACATTGTCCACACCCAACACATTTGACACTATATATAGGGAGGTCATAAGCACAACCTACCTTAGCCTTATAGCCACGATTGTTGACTCCTATCGCATTGCAATTCTGAACATCTCCACATACTGCGACACATCGTCCACACAATATGCATTTGGAATTATCCCTAATAATACTTGGCGAAGAATCATCTATATCCGACGGTCTTTTCTCTCCCTCAAGGTCGTATTCTATACAAAGTTTTTGAAGTTCACACTTCATATTCTTATTGCAATTGATACAATCTTTGTTATGCTTGGACAATATCAACTCCAAGGTCATCTTGCGATTATTACGGACTCTATTGTTGTCAGTATAAATCTTCATTCCATCACTCACAAGTGTACTACAACTTGTAACCAAGTCTTTTTTGCCCTCAATCTCAACAACACATATTCTGCAACTTGAGTTATTGTTGATGCCTTTGAGATAACAAAGAGTTGGGATATAGATGTCATTGTCTATAGCCACTTGCAATATTGTCTTGCCTTCTTCGCAAACAAACTCTTTGCCGTTGATTTGTACTTTGATATTTTTCATAATACTTCCCTTGTTATTTTTTTATTATCGCTCCAAACGGACACTTTGCATAGCACAAGCCACATTTTATACATTTGTCTGTTATTACATAACCTTTAGTTCTATCGCCAACAATGGCTTTTTGTGGGCAAATAGCGGCACATATACCACACTTTTTGCACTTATCTGTATCAATAGTGTACTTTATCAAGCCTTTGCATACTCCTGCTCGACATTTTTTGTCTATAATATGCTCCTTGTACTCATCTTCGAAGTACCTGATTGTCGATAGTATTGGATTAGGCGCAGACTTACCAAGACCACAAAGTGATGTCTCTTTGACATACGATGCAAGTTGTCTGAGCTTGTCAAGATCGCTAAGTTTGGCCGTACCGTTAGAGATACTCTCCAATATCTCATACATACGGCGATTGCCTATCCTACATGGAGTACATTTGCCACATGATTCATCCAATATAAATCCTAAGTAATACTTGGCAATATCTACCATACATGAGTCTTCATCAAGGACAATTAGCCCACCGGAGCCTACCATACTACCAATCTTGCCTAACGAATCATAGTCCATCTTAGTATCAATAAGGGTATAAGGTATACAACCTCCTGATGGCCCACCAATCTGTGCTGCTTTGAACTTCTTGCCATTAGGAATACCACCACCTATGTCATATATTATCTCTCTTAATGTTGTACCAAATGGGACTTCGATAAGTCCTGTATTATTCGTCTTGCCACTAAGAGCGAAGACCTTTGTCCCCTTAGCGTTCTCACTGCCAATACTAGCGAACCACTCAGCACCTTTCATAATAATAGGGTTGATATTGGCCCAAGTTTCAACATTGTTGATGACAGTTGGTTTGCCGAACAAACCTTTTTCTGCTGGATAAGGAGGCTTGGTCCTAGGAGTCCCTCTTCCACCTTCAATAGATGCGATAAGAGCAGTCTCTTCTCCACAAACAAACGCACCAGCACCCAGTCTTATCTCTATATCAAAACAGAACTTTGTGCCAAAAATATTCTTCCCCAATACACCAAGTTCTACTGCTCTATCAATAGCATTCTGAATAACACCTTGTATAGGGTACTCAGCTCTAACATATATGTAACCTTTGTTAGCACCTATGCAATAGCCTGCAATTGCCATTGCTTCAAGTACAGAGTGTGGATCGCCTTCTAGAATAGACCTATCCATGAATGCACCTGGATCACCTTCATCTGCATTGCATATAACATACTTCTGCTTTGACTCAACTTTGGCTGTAAGTTCCCATTTGAGACCTGTAGGAAAACCTGCTCCACCACGACCTTTGAGTCCCGAAGCTTTAACAATATCAATAACTTGCTTTGGATTGTATTCTTTCAAGCATTTGTATAAAGCAAAATATCCATCTTGTGCTATATATTCTTCAATGCTCCAAGGATTGATCTTGGAACAGTTGCGAAGTGCTATTCTCAATTGTTTTTTGTAAAAATCTGTATCAAACAAGTCTATATACTTACCATCCGCCACTGCATCACTTGACAAGTATTCTGTTACAACTTTGTTGCCTAATATATGCTCCTGAAATATCCTCTCTACCTTATCCATAGTGAGCAATCCATAGAACACTCCTTCTGGATAGACTATCATCAAAGGGCCTCTAGCACATAGTCCAAAGCATCCCGTTACAACAACATTGACCTTATCTTCTGCATGATTATCTTTGACAAGAGTCCACAACTTGTTGAGCATCTGAAGGCTCTTGCCAGAAGCACAACCTCCGCCGCCACATATAAGTATCTGTTTTTTGGAAGTACTTTTGGACAATTTTATCGCTTGTTTTCTTTGTTCAATAAACTTAGCGAAGTTATTCTTGATTGTACACAAATTTTCATATGTCATTATCAGATCTCCATATCTTTGTATTTTTTGATTATTTCATCAAGTTTTTTCTCAGTTAACTTACCATATACTTCATCATTTACTTTGATGACAGGAGATATTCCACAACACCCCAAACATCTAGTAATAGTCAAAGAGAACTTGCCATCTGGGGTTATCTCCCCTTCTTTGATACCAAGTTTGTCTTCGATCATTTGTTGGAAAGTACCGTTACCTAGCACAAAACAAGCCGTACCCATACACAACTGTACATCGAACTTGCCTTTTGGCTTAGTTGTAAAGAATGTGTAAAAAGATACTATACCATAGACTTTCTCTGGAGCGACTCCAAAGCCATGCGCAATGTATGATTGCACTTCGCTAGATAAGTATCCATACATCTTCTGCACTTCCTGCAACACTACCATTATCCCACCAGGGACATTTTTGTACTTCTTTATCAAACTATCAAGTTCTTTCATCTGACTAGATAACAATTCCATAACTTTACCTCATAGTTTGAGTATAACATTATTTACAAAAAAATAAAAACAAAATTGGCACGGTTACAGCACTTCAAAAAAGTATTATTGTCAAAATAACACTTCAGATAATAGTATCAATTGTGTCAATACTTCAATAATATGCTTTGTCAATAATTTCTTTGTTCTTTACCTTATGTCTATCAACTAATTATATTTCCAACAAAGTCTTCCCTTTGTCAAAAATTGACATAGTTTTCTATGCTTTTTTTGAATAAACATTTGTCTATAAAACAAACTAAAGATAGACAAACACAGTATATAAGTTGGTATCAAACAAGTTCCAAGAAACAATGATTATCAATGAACTTACATTTTACCGATTTAGATAATGATGTTAGTCGACTATAAAGGAGGGATAATATGGCTTGCGATTGTACTACAGGCGAGAAGCCAGGCAGCGGTTGCTACTGTTGTTGTAATTGTGGTCAAAGACTTGACCTTGGCAAGAACGACAAAATGCCACCATGCCCAAGATGCAACAACACTACATTCAAAAAAATGTAATTGCATCATCCAACCAAAAAAAGTGTGCTAAATTATCAAAGCACACTTTTTTATTTTAATTATAAAAAAAGGCACTACAACGTGCCTCTTTGTTATATGTTATTTCTTTTGTTTTGGATTAGATAATCTTATTGCTATCATAGCAAGGAAATATGCTACGAATGCTACAACTATGAATATTAGTCCAATTCCTACGCCGAAGATCTCTCCCATTGTTACAACGAACACTATTGCAAGAGCACTAACAACTGTACCAATAATTGCTAGAATAAGATTAGCTTTGGTTACTTTGTTATAGTTTGTTACAAGTCCAACTATACCAAAAGCAATCATCATTGCTGCCGCAACTAATGCTATCACCAAAAGTACTGCTGTCAAGAATAGTGAAAGGAATGCTCCACTAATCTCTATCATCTGCCCAGTTACTTGGAATCCACTCTCTAGGACTTTCCAGCCATTGGCAGAACCACCAAATTTTGTAAGTACAGGAACACACATCATAATGTATGCAAGTACTCCACCTACTATTGCTACAATGCTAAGATATTTTTCTTTATTCTTAATCATATTTTGACCCCCTTATCATAAGAATATCTATGTTATCACTATAAAATATTTTGTCCCATATGTCAAACAATAATAGCAAAATTATTCCTTGTCTTTCTTCCCATTAGTATCTTTTTTAGATTTTGTTGGAATAATAGGCTTGTCTTCAACCAAAGCCACTTTACCTTCCTTATCGATTTTTGCAAACTTTGGATTCTTCACAAATACAAATACTACCAATGCTATTGCCATAAATATCGCAGCATAAGCAAAGAACATTTTATATCCCAAGGCCCCCATAACACTACCTATTATAACCGGAGTAATAGTCTGTGCAAGCATTGAGCTTGTATAATAATAGCCAGTATATTTACCTACATTGTCCTTGTTCGCCATCTCAACTATCATAGGATACGAGTTAACATTAATGAATGCCCATCCAATACCTGCACAAGCGAACAAAACTAGCATTAAATAGAACTGCCAAGGTATAGAAGCGGCGAACTTAGGAGTAAGTTCTCCTACAACAGCGCATAATATAAGTGAGCCAATAAGTATAACGAGTCCTATAATTATCATCTTCTTTCTACCAATCTTCTGAGACCATATACCGGCAGGTACAAAAGCTACTATAGAAGATATAGTTAGGATTATAGTCGCAAGTGACCACTTGGATATGCCTAGATAATACTGACTATATGTAGTCCAGAATGTCTCCACAGCATTGAATGCAAAGAACCACAAGAATACTGATGCTATTATTATCCATAGATTGGACATATCTCTTTTTGACAAAGGCTTATCTTCAGACACCTTGTCAAGACTCTCACTGTACTCTTCTCCAAGTTTCATCTCAGGAGCCATTTCTTCTGCAATCTTATTTTCTCGTACTTTCAAAACAAGAATAATAAGGGCAACAATCATAAATACCGAAGTAAGCAAGAACGGAACAATAACAGTGCTCTTATTATATGGGAAGAATAATGCAATAATACCTGCGAATATCGCTCCAATATAACCAACAAGATTGATAATTGCATTTGCTTTACTTCTCAAAGGCTTCGGAGTCATATCAGGCATAAGAGCAACAGCTGGGTTGCGATATATATTCATAGCAACAAGTACAAGTCCCATCATAACTGCTACGCCAATTAAGTTATTTTTGATATACAAGAACGCAATGAATGGGAATAACGCAACAGTGGCAATAGTGCCTGCTATGATATATGGCATACGCTTGCCGAGTTTTGATTTTGTCTTATCAGACAAGGTTCCAAACAATGGCAACATAAACAAAGCAAGAAGATTATCAATAGCCATAATGATGCCTATAATATAATCATATCCTGCACCATTTTCACCTTTGGGTCCATAATGAGATAGTAACAAATCCTTCAAGAATAATGGGCAATAATTGTTATAAACTTGCCACATCATAAGTATAGTAAAAAATGCAAGTCCTACAATAAATGTTCTTTTGTAATTCAATTTCAAAGACTTTTGTTCCATTGTTTTTCACCTCATTTGTTGTATATAGAATGTGCAACTATGCCTACAATATTTATCTAGTTAGTAGTATAACATATTACAAGTTATGTTCCAACAAAAAATGAGTGCTTTTACATTTGACATTATTACAAAAAATATGTATTATTTATTATAGTAATTTTTTGAGGAGACAAAGTATGGATGCAATAATGCAATTTATAAATAAAAACTTAGTCGTGTGTATTGTTGTACTTTCTGCGCTTACTGCAGTAGTGTGTTTTTTCTTGATCCGTGCTATTGTCAAACTTGGAAAAGAAGCTAAGAAGAGTGCCCCTTCTAAACCAAAGGTTAAAGATGGCTACGATGAATTATTCTCAAAACCATTTTGGAATGAAGATGGTGACAACGCAAGTGTAACAGCTCACGAACAGGTAGAAAAAGAACCCGTTTTGTCCAAACGCCAAGAGAAATTACTTGCAAAACAGAAACAAAAAGTAGCAAAACAACAAGCCATAGCACAAACCCAAACAAAGAAAACTGCACAATTGGGAGAAGAAGGCTTTAGACCTATTATGAGGAATATTGAGGAACCATCAGCAACTTATAACGAGCCTCAAGATAACGATTATTCAGATACTCAAGATTCCTATGATAATAATCAAGAAGAGCAATATAACAACAATACTTTAGATGATTCAGACAATCAAGTATCTATTCAGCCAACAACCACCGAACCAGAAGACAATTACTCAGCTCCAGATACTGATAATTCAACACAAGATATTGATCCAATGCCACAATTACAAAGCGCTCAAGCAACCAAAGAATCTAGCAACTCTCAATCAATTGCAACAAAACCTAAGTTTAAGATAGTCAAATTGGCATCTGGCGGTTTTAGATTCAAACTTGAAGGTGACAAAGTTTATATGGTCAGTGGTACATATGCTGATATTCCAACTACAACAAATATCATAAATAACATGGCATCGGCTATCGCTGTACAAGATTTCTCTTTTGTAAAATCAACAACTGGTATCAAATATGTATTTAAGTTGGATAATAGCATAGTAGCGAATAGTTCCAACTTTACTGATGAAAAAGCTTGCAAAGAAGAAGCAAAACTCGTCAGATGGCTACTACTTAACTAATATTATTTTGTCAATAAAAAAAGATATATCGGAATACGATATATCTTTTTATTTTACCGTAAAAATCTTATCATTGAGATAACACAATGTATTATTCTGTGGAAAATCAAATACGAGCTTGTATGCAACAAGTTGCTGTCTATTGACTCTATATTCTTTATTCTTACTTTCATCTCCGTATTTATTATCTCCCACTATTGGTAATCCAACGCTAGCGAGGTGGGCTCTTATTTGATGAGTCCTTCCTGTAGGTATCTCTACCTCAAGTGTACATATTTCATCATCAACAGAAACAAGCTTGTACTTAGTAATAATCTTCTTATTCATAGGAGTCTTTTTGCCTTCTATGAACACTTGTGCATTCTTGCTATCCTTGAATAGGTATCCCGTAAGAGTCGCTTGCTTGTGTGGGGAACCAAAAACTTTTGCCATATAATACTTATGTACATACCCTTCTTTGAATGCTTCTTCCATTATTGCTTCTATACTCGTGCTTTTTGCAAAAACAACTAGTCCTGTAGTATTTCTATCCAATCTATGACAAGGAATAACATTGGCATCTAACATATTGCTAAGTATTGAAGTTACGCATTCTTCGTCTGAGATTACCTCCATATTGATTGGCTTATTAACAATAACAATATTATCGTCTTGATAGACAATATCAACTGTTTTTACCTTGGGAATGATGTATACTTGTATGTTGTCTCCTGTTTTTACTTGGATATTATCAGATACTCGCACAGAGTTGACTTTGATATCTTTTTTACGGAGTAATTTACCAAACTGACCAAAAGTAATGTCAGGATATTCCCTAGCTATACATTTATACAATTGTCCATCTTTGTTACAAACAAATTCTATCATATCCTCTCCTATGTAAGCAATATACCATAAATCTTTATCAATGAATACTATTTTATTCAAAATAATTACATACTACAATAAAAAATACAACTGTGAAGCAGTTGTATTTTCCTAATACACTATTCAACTTATTGTTGAGATGCAGAAGAAACTTCAGTCTCAGTTTCTGATGTAATACTTTCAATACCGTATTCTTTCAATTTCTCTAGTGATAAGACCTCAGTCCCACCATTATATAAGTTATAAATAATGTCATCAATTTCTTGAGATTCACTATCAGCAGCTTTTCTCTCGTCTTTTGTTAATTTCTTTGCCTCTCCGGCTGTTCCTGTCAAAGACAAGGCTTTTGCAAGACCCGTAATGTTACCGATTTCATTAAACACTGACATATCATCAGTAGCACCGTATTGAATTGTTCTTGCTATTACGTCATTATCATCATTAAATCCATAATATGTTACAGCTTTTGTTGCTTCGTCAACCTTAATACTATATATGCTATAATCTTCTCCAACTGTTGTTTTTTGGAACTCAGCATAAGCATTAAGAGTCTCTTCATTCAAGTACACGCTCTTTGCTGACACTTCTTTGTTGAGGTGATCAATTATGTCTGATCCTACTTGAATAACTTTTTTCTCGCCATCAACCATTTTTATCAAATTATTATTGATAATTCTTTCTTTCACACTAGCAATATCATCTTTTTCTATAGTGCTCGCTCTGCTATTATTGACTACAAGAGTTGACAATACTTCAATAACACCTTCTTGGAGTGTGTCTTTGTCTTCCAACAAGTCAAAGGTCTTTCTTGGCAATTTAGATGAAATGAATTTATACTCATCTTCAACCTTGGCTATTATAACAACATCTCCGTCTTTATGACCAGTTTGTTGATAACCAAATACATCTACTATCTCCACAGCTCTACCATCAGAGAAGTTAAACAATGACTTTTGAATACTCTTGTAAGAATCCTCTTCTATAAAAACTGGTGTAATATCAGGAGTAACAGTAGTCCCCTTCATAAATATTGGCTGAGTAGTAACTATTTTGTCTCCATCAACTATTACATCATCGCCACCTTTTTCTTCCCCGTCTTGTCCTTTATCAACAACATCATCCCCTGGAGTTTGTTGCTCTTGTTCCACTTGTTTGTCAGCTTCTTTTTGAGCCTTTCTTTCTGCAATGCGTACTGCATAGTTGTTAAGTTTTTCACCAGCAGATTTTGATACCTCAGAAAGTTTTGTGTACATAGTATCAAATAAGTTAACCTTGTCATCAATAGATCTACTATAAAAATAATCTGCCGCTTTATATGCATCTTTTGATGCTTGTTCTGGATAAGCCCCATGATACACTCCGAGTGATATGGCAATTGCAACAATTGTAAAAGCTATTGGCAAAAGCTTAGTCATTATTTTCTTTGCCTTCAATTGTTTCAAAGAACGTCCGTTTGGTGCGGTATACAATATAGGGGTTCCCTCATTTTCGCTACCATTTTCTGAAGCGGCAGTACTATGAACAGGTTTTTTTAATAGACCCTTTTTCCCACCAACTAGTCTCTTTCTTCCTTCTTCGTTATTGGCACGTTGTTCTACTTTCTCCTCTATGATCGAAAGAATCTCTGTATCACTATACGTTTTGCCATCCCTATTCTCAAGAGAAAGAAATTGTTCTACAATTTTTTTAATTGAAGATTCTTTTTCTCTTGGATATTGGCTTCTGATTGTGTCAAAAACCTCTTGATATCTATTTCCCTCTGCACTTTCTGTGTACCTTTTTTTCCTTGCCATTTGTTCTCTCCCTTATATATTGTTCCTATACTAATAGTATAACATAAATATTATCTGTTTGCAATGATTAATAATCTATATTAACCAACAACCTTATTTGTATTTGTTGCTACTGCTATCCAAGCCTCTTGGGCATTGTAGAATGTTACTTTGTTGCCTTCGACGCTATTACTCTTACCACAGTTCGAAAAAGCATCATCCTCACATGTAAAGCCTTCAACCTTCACATCAAAAACAACTTCTGCCAAGTATGCGCAATTATCAAACGCTCCAGCACATACTTTCTCAATATTACCACCGATAACCATCTCAGTAAGTTTTGTATTCTTAAAAGCTTTAGCACCTATTTCTTTTAACGCACCATATTCTTCTTGACCAGCACCTATGTTGGACAAATCATAATAACTGAAAGCTTCTAATCCACTACAATCTTCGAATGCTGATGCATTGACTGACATAACATTCTGCCCAAGTATTACTTCTTCAATATGTTTATTACCAAAGAAAGCTCCTTCATCAACAAACTCAATATTGTTATTTAATTTCATTTGAGTATAAGTTAAATCTGTATTCTTGAACGCATATTTGCCAAAGTGCTTGAATGACATATTGTTGTCAAAAGCATTAGTAGCAACCAAAGCTGTACAACCTTCGAACAACTTATCACTAAGACAAGGAAGTGTTGAACCAAAGTTCGCACTCTCAAGAGCTGTACAATTAGCAAATATACCTTCACCTATTGCATATCCATCTGTTTCATCAAAGAATGGCTTCCAGTCATTACCAAGTACGCTCCAACCTTCTCCACTCAATGCTGTAATACCAACACCCTCAAATACATTGTTACCAAGTGTGATTGGGCTCAATCTACTCTGAGACAAAGATACATTCATATATATCTCTGTTATTGATGAGCAGTTCTTATATGCATTGTTGCCAATGCTTGTGATAGAATCAGGAATAACTGCAGCTATAAGTCCAGTGCTTTCGAATGCACTCTCACCAATGGTAGTTACACTTGTGCTTGCCATCCAATCGATTGCTTCAAGATTGCTACAACCTTTGAATGCTCTTGCTCCTATCACCACTAGACCTTCTGGCATCACTACTTGTGTAATAGTTGTATTGCCTTCCAATGCTCCTTCGGCTATTTGAGTCGTCTTATATCCAATGAAGTATTCTGGTATAAATATTATCTCTCCAACTGCATTCTCTGCACCTGTGTAGATACCTTTGAAAGTAGCTGTTTTATTCTCTTCGCCTACTATTTCGAAGTCATATATTGACCATACGGCATACAACTTAATATCCTGTGCAGGCATTTTGTCGCCGTCTTTGTAATAATCTCCATTTGCTTCTCCAACACTGTTAAGTGAAGTGTTCCATCCACAGAACTTTCTATTCGTGACCGAAGATGCAAGATCTTGCTCAGTTATCAGTGTGATATCTGTATTGTAAACAAATTTGTGATCGCCATTCACAACAGTCTCACCACCAACATTGTTGACAGATATTACATATGTGATATTGTAATTATTTATATTATATACTATTACCAATTCGTAAGAATCTTTTACTTGTTCAATTGCACTTACTCTTCCTTCGCCAGCGCCATATACAACTTCTGATTCTTCACCCTTAACTTTGAATCCAAAGAAAGTGTGTCCCGTTTTGATGAACTTATCAGTATAATCTTCCTTAATTGTTTCAATGTTATCAGCAAAAGAATATCCATGATTATGTTCAACGGTAATTGTATACTCAAGTGTTGTTCCATCTTCTGCATAGAATTTAATAGTGTGGTTAGCAGGAACAGTGTTTGTGTAGAATGTAAGAGTCATATCCTCATCGCTTGCGAACAAATCTTTTGTCATAACTATCTCATCATTAGTTACCTTGCTAGCATCAGCAAAGTCGCTTGCTGTATACCATCCATTGAGATAGAAAGGAGTTCCAACTGGATAATCGCTTAACTTAATTTTACCACCAAAAGCTACATTTACTACTTGGCTAGATACTGGAGCCTCTCCAACAATATCAGTTGTCTCGTCTAAGTGTCTATACAAAGTCACTGCAACATTCTTTGCTTGCCATTTTGCATACAATGTATAATTTTTATCAGCAGTCAAGGTTGCAGAAGCAGCTATCTCATTACCTGAGAAATCTTCTTTTGTATTCCAGCCTTGGAAGTTATATCCAAATTTTGCACCACAACTAGCTACAGCAAAAGTTCTAAGATTGTCTTCACTATCGCGTGAACCATATGTGATAACAACAGGGTCGATTGGATCAGCGCCATTGGTTACATAATTAATAGTATATTTATTTGTACTCCAAACTTCATATATAGTAAGAGCTGCATCAGCATCTTCTCCCCATATTACTTGTACTAGAGCTCCGCCATTATAGATGATATCTTCGGCTGTATTGCTATCCAAGTTTGCTTTAGGAGTAGTTGCCCAACCCAAGAAAGTATAATGTGCTTTATCTGTTACTGTTGGCAATGTAATTGACTTGCCATACTCATAATTAGCTGGAGTAGCACTAACATAAGAATTGTTTGCAAAATCATATTCCATCTTATTGACTACTCTATTCTCGCCCTTCCACTTCGCATATATTGTTACATCAGACGAAAGATATATCTTACGATTGTTTGCTATTGCGTTAGTATAAGTTGATTCGTAATACCAACCATCAAAGACATAATTATCTTTGCTTATAGTAGAACCATCACTTACTGTTACGGTTGTACCATAATCTGCTGTTACTGGAGCTAATGTTCCTGTACCACCCATAAGGTTATATGTGAGAGTAATCTCATCAATCTCCCATATGGCATACAAAGTTGTGCTCGAATCAATCTTATCAGTTGACTTGAGAATAGTTGATCCGTCCTGTTTGGTTGACCAGCCGACAAAACTATATCCAACCTTAGTTGGAATGAATCTGTCAAGGTCAGACACTGTGCTATTCTTATCAACGGATTCAGTTATCGATGAGTTGCCGTTAAGGTTGCCCGTGTTGCCATCAAAGGTAACTTTGATTCTACCGCTACCACCATTTGTTGACTCACATCCTACTACAACAATAGGGATAATAAGCACCAAACAAAATGTTAGTGCAGCAATAATCTTCACAAATTTATTCTTCATAATGTTCTCTCCCGTATGTATTGTAACGACACAATACTTTAATACAAAGCTATTCTACACTATTCTGTGCAATAAATCAATACCCAAATATAAATTTGTGCAAATATTACAAATAAACAAAATAAACCAAAGTACGTACTTCAGTTTATTTTCATATTATTAATAAAGTAATTTAATAATTATATGCGCTTTTTAGCAAAGATATATTGCTAAACTTTTTTTGCAAATTGTAAATACTCAAATATTACTTCAAAATAGCATTTTTTGATTGCGCTATTGAAGTCGTATCCATCACTATTGATTTTGATTGTGTATTCGAGGATTTGTACTATTTTGTCAAGGCTGTTTTTGAGCAAAACTGCTGTGGCATTATTTGATTCTAGCACTATATCATACACAGATTGAGATGCCTTCTCAAATGTGCTTTTTATATCATTAATATCGGTTGTAACTTTTAACTTGGATATATCCCCACCATCATAACCAATAGATAGTTCGTATAGCTTGCTATACGAGTTTCGATACAGTCCTATCGCTTCTTTTATACTTTCATCGCCTATTTCTATGTTGATTCTAGGCATACTTATAGTAAATATTTTTGAACTTTGTCCACTATTTTCTAAGTTATTCTTGACCTGTTCAGCATCAGCATAGTTATCATACATCGAAACAAAAACATGGTAATCTCCACTATGATATATATATCCAGCCGCACCTTGAGATTTAAGTTTATCAGAAACTTGTTGGGCTTCATTAAAGTCACTATATTGTCCAATCTCAATAGCATACAAAGAAAAACTTTTTAGATCAATCTTGCCTGACCACACCATTGACCCTCGTCCACTTATCATACCAGATATAAAATCCGACATAGAAAATATCAACAGCGCACTTATGCATATGAATAACAAAGTGAACCACCCAGCCTTCTTTGCTTTGGCAGTTTGAACATATGCACATTTATTGTAATCGGAAATATTATGTGTCATAAAATATTGATTCTTCCCTTTTCTCCCATTAAACTATATATGCCGAATAGGTACTATCCCTCAACTAAACTTATGCTATTACAACTCGTTTTATTCATAAGTTTTTTTGTTGGACATAGACATTATCAAGAGGAGAAAATGTTATATGAATATCATACCATTATACGATAGAGTTGTAGCAGAGCCTATACTTGAAGAATCATCTTCAAAGATAATCGTGCCCAATAATAGCTCTATCAAAATTGCCAAAGTCGTTGCCCTAGGCAAGGATGTTGATCAACTGAAACAAAATGACATTATATATTATGAAGATTTTGTTGCCAACAAAATAGCAATTAATTCTATAAACTATATTATTATCAAACAAGTTGATATTATTGCCAAAAAGTGTAAGGAGGAAAACTAATGAATTGCACAAAAATACAGCAAAAAGACAAATCAAGGCAATCTATCGACCGCGGGGTCGGAAAAGTTGCAGATATTGTCAGAGTAACATTGGGACCAAAGGGTCGGAATGTAATACTCGATCAAGGTTATTTGCCTCCACTCATAACCAATGACGGTGTCACAATAGCTAGACATATCGTTCTTGAAGACCCATATGAGAATATCGGGGCTCAGGTTATCAAAGAAGTCTGTACCAAGACCAATGACATTGCAGGCGATGGTACAACTACTGCTATAGTATTATCTCAATCTTTGATCAGTCAAGGCATACGCAATATTAATTCTGGTGCCAATCCTGTACTTATCAATCAAGGTATAAAGAATGCTTGTCAAAGATGTATCGATCATATTTCGAGTAATGCAAAGCTTATCTCAAATGACAAAGAGCTGTTTCAGATAGCAAGTATCTCTGCTGGCAATGAGGATATTGGCAAGATCATATCAGATACTATCAAGACTGTTGGATCAGATGGGGTTGTAACTATCGAAGAAAGTAACAATCTTACAACATCAATCAATATCGTAAGTGGTATGCAACTAGATAGAGGCTACCTATCTCCATATATGAGTACAGACATGGAAAAAATGGAAGTTTTTTACGACAATCCAAAAGTTTTTATTACTGATAACAAATTAACACTTTCAGAAATTCTTCCTATCCTCGAACAAACTGCTTCGAGTGGAACAAAGCTTTTTATTATATGTGAAGATATAGATAACGAAGCATTATCTACGATTGTCCTTAACAAAATGCGAGGTAACTTTGCATGTACAGTTATCAAGGCTCCCGGTTATGGCGATCGCAAACAGGCACTATTACAAGATATCTCCTGCCTATGCAATACAAAAGTATATTCCTCAAATAACGGCGATGATTTGAGAGTAGTAACCATAGACTCGCTAGGTCAAGCCAAAAAAATCAAATCTACCAAAGATAGCACAACTATTATTGGCATTCATAATCCTCTACTTGAAGAAAGAATTAGTTACCTCAAGACTCTTATTGATGAATCATCAGGCATAGACCGTGACCTTCTCAAACAACGTCTAGCCAAACTCACTGGTGGAGTTGCTGTATTACAAGTAGGCGCAGACACAGAAGTAGAAATGCGTGAGAAAAAACTACGTATAGAGGACGCACTCAATGCAACTCAATCGGCTATGCAAGAAGGAATAGTGGCAGGTGGAGGAATTGCACTACTATCTTGCAAAAAACTTTTGAACAAATATATCAAATCTTTGTCAGGTGATGAAAAAATCGGAGCAACAATAGTTTCTTATGCTATCGAAGCTCCAATACGTCAAATAATAAATAATGCTGGACTTGAAGACGGTTTGATTATTAGCAAGATATTATCAAAAAGCGAACCCAACTATGGGTATGATGCTATGAATAATAAGTTCTGCAACATGATACAATGTGGTATCATTGATCCAGCCAAAGTAACTATATCAGCTCTCAAAAGCGCTTGTAGTGTAGCAACCACTCTCCTCACAACAGAAGGAATTGTTGTAAAGACAGAAAATAAAGATTAGCAAAATAGTTGTAAAAGATTTTTGTGTCCTGCAATTTTTCATATTACAATTATTCTTATATGTAACAAAAAAAAGACGCTAATGATAGCGTCTTTTTTTATACAAAATATTAGTAATTCTCAAGGATCTCATTCATATCAAGAACATCTCCTGCAGTAATAATACCAATAGGAAGTTCTTCATAAGTACCTTTTGGAGTTATGAGCACAGCTTCAAGTTTCCTCTCAGCATAGAACATATCAAGGGCTTTCTCGACACTAATATTGCGATCAGCTACTTTGTAATATATTCTTTTCTCACTGTCTGCCATTATATCTTGAAGTATTGTGTTATTGGCTTTGTCATCAAGGGAACCACCGTTCTTAGACTCAAGCCCTAATACTTCTATCAGTATTGAACGATTGACAACTCCGAGAAGTAAATTACCGTTATATACTGGTATATTGCTATATCCTGTCTCTGCGATAAGCTCAATAGCACTTCTTACAGTTGAGTCATGACTTATACACATAACATTGCGCTCGCATACTTTATCAATAGCTTTGGGAGGAGTTGCAACAAGCTTAGCAATCTTCTCGAACTCTTCTACAACATCGTCATGAGGCTCTGCAATCACGTAATTGGGATTGGACTTATGCACAATAGAGTTACGAAGTCGACCATAGTCGATAAGAGTCTCTTCATACTTCCTTATGACAGCATTGAGAGTAACTGCTTTGCGTATCAAATCAGCATATGTCAAACTGCGTTTGAACCCATATATTGTCCTAAGGCTATGGTCTATCTCATTATATGCTTGTATGAATCTTTGTGCATTAGAAGATTTGCTCATACGCTTTCCTTTTGTTAATCTATTTTATTATGTGCAAAAACAATTATTCTTGACACTTCTTATATGCATATATTAACATACTTACAAAAAATTACCAAACAAAATACACTTTTTTTGGAATTAGTGTTGCAAAAACCTCTCTTCTTGTATATAATACTTATAGCTGTGCTAGGCGGGGAGCTAGTGGTGCCCTGTTACCTACAATCCACTATAGTAGGGCCGAATGCTAATAGCGGTGATCTGTTGTACAATGTGAGTCAATATCTTGAGTGTTGATATCAAGGTCTTATGCAATTTCTTCCTATGAACCATGTCAGAGCCTGACGGCAGCAGCATTAAGTAGATCCAGAGATGTGCCATAAGGTAGCTTTGCGGGAGCTTGAATGTTGGAGTTCTATTGTATGCCAATCATCAATATTAGATGCACAGTTTTTTATACAAAAAAAGGTCTTATTGAGTACATTTTCTCAATAAGGCCTATTTTTTACAACCCAACAAGTTAGTTCGACAAGACAGATATTATTGCTTGACGAATTTTATCTTTGTCATATTCTTTCTCTGTGCTTATTGTGACAGTTGATAGTCCAATCTTCTTAAGAACTCTATCCACATCTGCATCTTGTTTGTCAATACCACGTTTTTCAAAAGTAGCGTCATATAAGTCTATGACTAATAGTGGCATCATATTGGTCTGGTTGAATATGCAGAAATCAACAGCTTTTTTGAACGTATCCCCTGACACATTACCAACAGTAGGGACTGCCAAGTATCTCAAAGGAACTTTGGCCAAAATCAAACAAGTCCTTGGTAATACTTTGAGCAAAGCATTCATAAAATCTATCTCAGTCTGATGCATAAATTGAGTATTGAGCCTAAGATTGTTTATATCCCCGTTTATTCCACCACTTTCTTTTGGGGCACTAGTCTTAACGCTTGCTCTAATAAGAAAGCCTACTGTGATAACAAGTAAAATACTCAATATGACTATAACAACTATATATACTGCGTCCATTATTCTCTCCTTATATCTGCCAATCTATTGGTGTTAATCCGTCTTGAATAAGCAGTTCATTTGTCTTCGAAAAATGCTTACAACCAAAGAATCCATTATAGGCAGACAGTGGACTTGGGTGTGCTGCCTGCAATACGTGATGATGACTTAGATCTACATCTTTGACAATACTCTTGGCTCCACTTCCCCATAGCAAGAATACTATTGGAGTGGTCCTCTTAGCCAATTTCTCTATTATTGTATGAGTAAACTGTTCCCAACCTTGATTGCGATGAGAATATGACTTACCACGTTCAACTGTTAGAACACTATTGAGAAGGAGTACTCCTTGTTTTGCCCACTTAGTAAGATTTCCAGTAGAAGGTATGGTGCAACCAATATCACTGTGGAGTTCTTTGTATATATTGACTAGGCTTGGTGGTGGAGCAACTTTCTCTACCGAAAAACACAATCCATGCGCCTGCCCATCTCCAATATATGGGTCTTGTCCAATGATGACGACTTTGACATCGTCGAACTTGGTTAAATTGAGTGCATTGAATACATTCTTTGGCTCTGGGAATATAGTCTTAGAACTATATTCTTGAGACAAAAAGTTCTGCAAACGGCTAAAATAATCTTTGCCAAACTCATCTTTTAATATTTCGTACCAATTCTTTGTTATATAGAACATAATCCACCTTGATTCATTATAACAAATAGCTAGACAAAAGTCACTAGTTTTTTTGATACAACACGCTTGACAAAAAGTCTCACTTTAACTATAATGTAGTCAACTTAATAATGATTGCGTAATTAGGACACGTCTATTCAATACAAGCTATCTCAGAGAGTTAACCATAGGTGGAAGGTTAATATAGTGCTTGAGTAGGTATCCCCTAACAGCAGATGAGCTGAAAGTATCCAGTAAGTTTGTCCGTCTGCTCCACGATACAAGAGCCGAATATGTTAGTATTTTGTTATAAGTGGTGAACCCTTGCAGGTCTTATGACGCAAGGATTTTTGTTTTTTTTAGCCACTTTCACGCAAGGCAATTATCAAGATTATAACCTAAGGAGAATAGTATGAAGAAAGAAGTTGCAATGCCAGACTTTATCAAGATGGAACACGATATGCTAGAGCATTGGAAGAAAGATGATTGTTTTCACGAGCTTGTGAAAAAAAATGAAGGACACGATCGATTCCGTTTTCTTGACGGCCCTATTACTGCCAACAACAGATCAGGCGTGCACCATATTTGGGGCAGAACTCTCAAAGATATAACAATCAAATACAATGCTATGAAAGGCAGAAGTTGTCAATATCAGAATGGTTTTGATGCACAAGGTATGTGGGTAGAAGTCAATGTTGAGAAAGAGCTTGGTCTTAACGGCAAACCTGAGATTGTTGATTATGGTATCGACAAATTCACTAATAAGTGTATTGAAAGAGTTAATTATTTTGCCAACGAGATAACCAATCAAAGTATACGTATGGGACAATGGATGGATTGGGATCACAGTTATTATACCAACTCTGATGAGAATATAACTGCTATTTGGCATTTCTTGAAAAAATGTGACGAAAAAGGTTGGATTGTTAAGAAGAATCGTCCAATGGTATGGTGCCCAAGATGTGGGACAAGTTTGTCAGAGCATGAGATGGCAGGTAGTTACAAAGAGGTAACACACACAGCAATATTCATTAAGCTTCCAGTTGTTGGCAAGGATTACAAAATGGTTGCATGGACAACGACTCCATGGACTTTGACTGCCAACGTAGCATTGGCTGTTAACCCTGAGTTTACTTATGCAAAAGTAAGACAGAAGTCAACAGGTGAGCTTCTTGTCATGAACAAAGAAGCTGTAGCCAAAGTATTAAGAGATGATGCAGAGATTATAGAAGAGTTTAGTGGCAGAGATCTTGTAGGCCTTAGTTACGAAACATGTTTCCCAGAGCTCGAAGAACAGAGGTTTGTTCACAAGATTGTTCCTTGGGATCAAGTTGATAATACCGAAGGTAGTGGTGTAGTACATATTGCCCCAGGATGTGGTGCCGAGGACTTCGAACTTGGCAAAGTACATAATCTCCCTGAGATATGCCCAATCAACGAACAAGGCGTTATGTTAGACAACTGTGGATTCGTTGCTGGCAAGAAGACAACTGATGTTGTTGATGATGTTGTTGGTAGATTAAAGCAAGACAGCAAACTACTCTATGCTCATCCATACAAACACAGTTATCCATTCTGCTGGAGATGTAAGACTGACCTTGTATACAAGCTCATCTCTACTTGGTATATACGTATCGACGAACTTAGACCTATGCTTCTTAAGGCGATCGATGACGTAGAGTTCCAACCAGCATATGCCAAGAAGCGTATGACAGATTGGTTACTCAATATGGGAGATTGGAATATTTCTCGTAGCAGATTCTACGGATTACCACTTCCATTCTATGTTTGTGAAAAATGTGGACATGTCCACGTTGTAGGCAGTATGGAAGAGTTGCGCAAGCTTGCAGTCAATCCAGAAGAGATAGATAAGATACCTCACTTGCATCGTCCTTGGATAGACAATGTCAAGATCAAATGTCCAGAATGTGGAGAGACAGTATCACGTGTTCCTGAAGTCGGAGATTGCTGGCTTGATGCAGGTATTACACCTTTTAGTACCAAAAAATACTTTACTGACAAAGAGTATTTCAATAACAACTTCCCTTCCGACTATGTCTGTGAGATGATTGAACAGATCAAGTTATGGTTCTATTCACTACTAGTTATGAGTGTTGTCTTGACCGGCAAAGCTCCATACAAGAAGATCGTTACATATCAATATGTAAGAGATGAGAACGGCAATGAGTTCCATAAGAGTGGCGGCAATAGTCTTGAATGCGATATAGTAGCCGACAAGGTAGGAGCCGATACTATAAGATATTTGTACGGCGGAGCTAATCCAACCAATGATATGAGGTTTGGTTATACACTTACCGATGAAGCTAGGCGTAAGATGTTGGGATTCTGGAATATATATACTTTCTTCAATACTTATGCTTGTATCGACAATCCAGATATCAGCAACTTCAAAGTAAATCCTTCATCTTTGACTGTCTCAGACAAGTGGCTATTGGAGAGTATCAACAAGTTCGTAGCTGATGCCGATCGCAATTATGCAGAACATAAGAGTTACCTTACCGTCAAAGACTTTGAAGACTTAGTAGACGATGTCTCCAACTTCTATATAAGAGTTAATCGCAAACGTTTTTGGAAATCTGAGAACCATGATGACCAAATGACTGCATATTATTGCTTGTATCATGCAATCAAAGCTATGTGTGGAGTTATGGCACCAGTTATGCCTTTTATAACAGATTATATCTGGCAGAATATGGTTAGAGAGATTGAGCCAAAGTCTGCAAAATCCGTGCTTCTTAGTGACTTTCCTACACAAGTTATGCAAATAGACGATAAGAACATTCTTGATGATGTCAAGATATCACGTGATATCATAGCAATAGCACAAAGATTGCGTAATGAAAAACAGCTCAAGGTCAAACAGCCTTTGAAGACTATGTATCTCGTTGTCGATGATAGAGCAAAACGTGCAGTACAAGACTTGGAGAGTATTGTTAGAGAAGAACTTAACATCAAGAACATTGTGTTCGAAAAAGATAATAGTTTATTCAACACCAGTTTCCTTTCTATTAACTTCAAAACAGCCGGAGCCGTACTCAAGGGCGATGTCCAAAAGTTGAAGAATGAACTTCTTGCTCTCAGCGATGAAGATATGGCGAAGGCAACAGCTCAATATGCTAGTGGCAAAGTATCTGTTGGTAGTTTTGTTGACCTTGATAGTAATGTATTTACACTAAGCTATAAGCCAAAAGAAGACTTCGTTATAGCAGTTGAAGGTGGCTATACAGTAGTTCTTGATATCACAATAGATGAAGAACTTACTCTTGAAGGATTGTTCCGTGAACTTGTACGTAGTGCACAAGTATTGCGTAAAGAAGCCGACTTCAAGATAGAACAACGTGTATGCCTCACTATTGAGACCGAGAGCGAATTGCTCCATAAAGTTATCACAAAGTACAAAGATAGGATCATACAAGATGTCCTTGTATCTGACTTCGGTAGTAAGATATCCAATCCAGATATCAAGAAAACAGTCGAAGTTGGTGGAGAACAAGCAACAGTCCTACTTAAAGCAAATATTTAACTTACACCCAAGGGGGTATTAATATGAAAATAGCACAAGGTTGGAAAGACTATGAAGTCATAGCAACTGGCAATGGAATGAAGCTAGAAAGATGGAAAGATATAACTCTGCTCCGTCCGGATCCACAAGTAATATGGCCAAGTAGAATGAATATGGATAGATTTCCTGGGCTTAACGCCAAGTATATCCGTGAAGGTGGCGGCGGAGAGTGGAGTTACCTCTCACCTATACCAAGCGAATGGGTTGTGAGCTGGAATAAGCTCAAGTTCAAAGTCAAACCTATGGGATTCAAACACACAGGGCTTTTTCCAGAACAAGCAGTTAACTGGCAGATTATGATGGATCTCATCAAGAATGCAGGCAGACCAATAAGTGTACTCAACTTATTTGCCTATACCGGTGGAGCAAGCGTTGCTTGTGCCTCAGCTGGAGCAAGTGTCACTCACGTTGATAGTGCCAAGAATATGGTCGATAGAGCCAAAGAAAACTTAGCTTTGTCCGGACTTAGTGATAAGCCTGTTAGATTCATCGTCGACGACTGCAAAAAGTTTGTCTTACGTGAGATCAAACGCGGGAAGAAATATGATGCTATCATTATGGATCCACCTAGCTATGGCAGAGGACCAAATGGCGAAATGTGGAAGATAGAGAACGACTTATTTGATCTTGTCAAGACTTGTAGCGAAGTCCTATCTGACAAACCACTATTCTTCTTAATCAACAGCTATACCACAGGATTACAGCCAATAGTGTTAACTAATATTATCAAACTTGCACTTGGTGTTGATAATGGAGTAGAAAGCTATGAAGTTGCCCTACCTACTAACGAAGGTATAGCCTTACCTTGTGGAGCAAGTGGAATGTACATCAACAAATAATTAAGTTTGTAATAAATAAAGCACCTGGAACTATTCCAAGTGCTTTTTTTGCGTATTCAGTGAATGAATTATCTTATATATACCTGCATTCTAATGATATATTATTGTACCCATCTTACGTTAAGCAAACCAAAAAGCAATCTATATGCCCTTGACTTGTTCTAGATTAAACTCTGTCCAAGGTTTTTCTTCCGGAGGCATTACTTTGAACACCATTCTTTGTTTGTTCACAGGGTGATTAAACTTGATCTCTGTTGCCCACAAAGCCATCTTGGTTGGAACTTTCTCTATCTTGCCATACTTGGTATCTCCATATACTGGGCAACCAATATTCGCCATCTGAACACGTATCTGATGAGTTCTGCCTGTATACAAATCAACGTCTACGAGAGTTCTTTTGTCATTGCTATCAACAACTTTGTAATACAACTCTGCTTTCTTAGCCCCTGTCTCCAATGAACCTGCGAGTTTGACAATATTATTGACTTCATCTTTCTTTAGATAATTGGTAAGACGGGCTTGTTTGAGCCTTGGAACGCCTGTTACAACGGCCAAATACTTCTTTTCGAATTCGTCTCCACGAATCTGCTCGCTTAGTCTGCTAGCGGCCTTTGAGGTCCTTGCAAACACCATTACTCCGCCAGTTGGTCTATCAAGTCTGTGTACAAGTCCTACAAATACATTACCAGGCTTGTTATACTTCTCTTTGATATAATTCTTAATGTCTGTAAGAAGGTCAAGATCTTTTGTCTCATCTTCTTGTACTGGCATATTCTGAGGCTTGATGACAACTATTATATGATTGTCTTCGTATATAACATCGCACATATTGTTCACTCCAATTTATGTGCTTATTATATCGTTAATAGGGTCTATTGTCAATTGTTTTGTTTTTGCTAACAATTACTATCTAGTTCTTTGATTTTGCTAACAATTTGAGAAGAAAACAAATCAACTTTTTGTTCATCGTATGCCTCTACCATTACACGTATTACTGGTTCCGTTCCGCTAGGACGTACAACTATTCTTCCACTATCTAGCAGTAAGCTTTCGCAAGCATATAAGTATTCTACAAAAGCCTTGCCATAGATAATATTCTTATCTTTGACGGACACATTTTTGACAACTTGCGGATACTTGACAAGCCCGTCTGTAAGGCTAGATAAGGATAGTTTATCTCCAAGTATGTTGAGTATTTCTATAGCAGCGGCGATACCATCTCCAATACTTTCGTACTTTTGCATAATGATATGTCCCGCTTGTTCGCCACCTATCGACAAGTCTTTGTCATTCATAGTCTGCAAGATATGTTTGTCACCAACAGGGGTGCGAATCAATTGAATACCCTTTTGTTGCAAAGCTTTTTCTACACCAAAATTAGCCATAATCGTCCCTACAACTACCGTAGACTCTTGACAAGAGGCAAGTATGTACAATAGGTCATCTCCATCATACACGTTAGCCTTATCAACAATTATTATCCTATCTCCATCGCCGTCGAAGCTTATGCCGATATCATAATCATTGTCTGCAACATATTGTTGTAATGGCTGTACGCAAGTAGCACCACAATTAACATTCACATCTAATCCACTGTCTCCTGTGTTGACAATATCCAAGTTGCGAACTTTGCCAGAGAATATCTTTTTTACAAACCTACTTGTAGCACCATTAGCGCAATCGAATACTACTTTTCTGTCAATAGAACGAAGCCTATTTCTCATGCTGGAGATGTATTTGTTATCTGATTTTTTATCAATAGATACACTACCCAATTCATCATATTTAACGTATTCAAATATGTGCATATTATCTATTATTTGTTGTAATTGTTCCTCTTGCTTATTAAGTTTGCGTCCATCATTACCAAAAAGCTTGATTCCGTTGTATTGTGGAGCATTGTGGCTTGCCGTTATCATTACACCACATGGATAACCACTATGTTTAGTCACATATGCAAGTACTGGTGTAGATACTAGTCCAATATTGCACACATCAACCCCTTGGCTTACTACGCCACAAGTTATGCTATTTGCAAATAGCTCGCTAGTTGTTCTTGTATCATATCCAAGTATTATTTTTTTGTTATCACTAAATAACTTTGCTACCATTATCCCGATAGCCCTACCTAAGACAAGCAACTTCTCAGGCGTAAGATCTTGCATAGCAACACCCCTAATGCCATCGGTACCAAATAATTTAGATATATTCCCTCCAAATATAAAAAAATATAACAAAAAAAATGAATTAAGCAATTTAATTCATTCTTTTTATCATAAGTATTCCTTATTATTTCTTCGTTTTGTTAAGTGAAATATATTCAAAAGCACTAGTAGCTGCAATCGCTCCATCACTACAAGCAGTCACAATCTGTCTAAGTGGAGTGTTGCGTATATCTCCCGCAACAAAGACTCCTGCTATATTGGTTCTCATCTTTTCGTCAGAGATAATGTATCCCTTCTCATCAAGTTTGACTCCAGCAACGACATCAGTATCTGGGCCTCTGCCAATAGCTACAAACACACCTTGTGTATCAATCTTCCTATCAGCTTTGGTTACAAGATTGTTGACCGTTATACTATCAACAGCTTCATTGCCATCTATAGCAGTCACAACACTACTCAATACAAGTTCTACATTCGACTTGCTTTTGAGACTATCACTAAGTATCTTCTCTGCTCTAAACTCATCTCTACGGTGTACTAAATAAACTTTGTTAACTATATTTGCCAAATACAAAGCATCTTCTATTGCAGTATTACCCCCACCCACAACAACGACATCTTTGCCTTTGAACAAACTGCCATCACATGTAGCACAGTAACTTATTCCTTTACCAATATATTTTCTCTCGTTATCAAGGTTGAGCTTGCGCACTGCCGCCCCTAAACATATTATGACAGTTCTACCTTTATATGTTCCTCCGAAGGTTTCTATTGTCTTGATATCTCCATCAAGAATAGTGCTCTTCACTTCTTCAAAAACGAACTCAATATTGAGAGAGTTGGCATGTTCGAAGAACTTTGTTGCCAAATCGATGCCGGTAGTCTTGATCGTCCCAGGGAAGTTGCACACTTCGTATGTCGTGCCCACTTGTCCACCTGGCATAGACCTCTCTATAATGATACAGTCAAGACCTGCTCTCCTAGCATAAATACCAGCAGTAATAGCTGCTGGACCACCACCTAATATAACAACATCATATACCTTCGACATAAATAACCTCGCTAGCATTAGTATAACAAAGTAGAATAACTTTTGACAACCACTTTTACATAATTATTTTGTGCAATATGCACATATTTTTATTTTTGTGTTCTTATCAAAATATTTATGTGAACATTATTGATTTATTCAGACATATCACTACAATTGTTTTAATGATTAATAATTGCAACAATCTATTACGCAAAAAAAACAACCCCTATATTGAATCAAACATCACTGTTTGTTACAATATCAAGGTTGTTTATATGAATTATTTATCTTTAATCCTTTGTATCTCTATGGTACTTAAGCGTTTGAACAAACTCAGCCGTTTCACCTGCTAGCGTTTTTTTAACATCAATTTCACTTTCAACTCTGGCTTCCTCAGCCGCTATTTCTTCTGCTGTTGGTCTATATGGAGCTTCCTCTAATTGTGGCTGTTCTTGAGCTTCTAGATTTGCGACAACTTGTTGAGCGCTATAGCTTGTAAGTGAGACTTTTCCATTCTCGCGAGACACTCCTACTTGAGCGCTTATAACGCATTTTTCTCCACTAGGAGTCGTGATTTCTACATTTGCACCGGAGATGTCAGTTGGAACATCGCGCTCGCCAAGAACTCTAGCAGAAACAGTTTCTTGTTTGAATCTTTGTTTGCGTTTGGTAGAACCTTCTCCAGTTTCTTTTGTAGTAACGGACACCTCATGACCTAATACAACTGCTGTCCCATCCTCAGTACTTGCTACCACAGCCTCAGAGACCTCATTTTCCGACTTTAGAACAGTTTGGCCATTCTCCTCTGCTTTGCTCTTCACACATGATTCTCTTCTAAAATATGTTACTAAGTCGCCACTCTTATTCTCTATCTGATACGCAATCATGCAACAATTTTCTTCTCCCATCAAGAAACTAAGAACCTCAAGTTGATTAGAATCTGGGAAGTATTTGTGAATTCTGCTTTTCAATGCAGCACCGGCTAGCATCTTGCCATTCTTATCAAAGAACATTTCTCTAACCAAAGCTGCTTCTCTAAGCTTCGTTGCTCCAAAGAATGCATCTCCCATCATGCTAAGAGGAAGAGCTTCTACGAGCAATGTCTCAATGCTACTACCTGCAATGAGATTACTTCCAAGTATGGCAGGTTTTTTGATTTCTAATACTGTTGCACCCGTTCCGGCAAAAGCCTCATCACCAATCTTCTCTGCATTGATAATAAGTGGAGCTGCATACTCTGTAGTGTCTTTCAATGCCTTTGCTTCGATTATTTTAATATCCTCTAAGCCTTTGACTTCTCGAACTTGTGATCCTTCTGCAAAGCTCTCTGGCAATGTCTCAACCTTTGTTTGTGACAAATCGATTACTTCAACATTTGCTTCTTTGAATGCTGCTGTGTCAATAGTCTCAACAGTATCCGGCAAATTAATAAGTTCTCTAGCTGGACGAACGAAGCAGCCTGTAGCTGGATCTTTTTGTGAACACAATCCTGCGAATGCATATGCACCAATGTGCTTAGTGCCTTTACTAACAGTTATTGTCATATCATCTTTACCACCAGCGTAGGCAATAAGAGTCTCTCCTTGCTTATCGTACAAGTTGCCGTCGATTGTGGAATAAATCTCGTTATCCTTACCTACCCTGAACTCTTTGATATTGGCTCCAGCAAAAGCTCCAACACCAATCTTGTTAAGTTTGTCAGGTATATATATGTCATTAAGAGCATAGCAGTTCTTGAAGGCAAAATCCCCGATCTCATCTATATCTTCTGGCAAGTTCACTCTCGTAATGTTTGTATTCATAAAAGCAGCTGGATATATAGTTGTCAAATATTTTGGCAACCACACATCTCTCAATGATGCACAATCTTTAAAAGCAAAGCTACCAATAGACTTTAATCCTGCAGGAAGTTTGATCATAGTAAGATTCTGACAACCTTCGAACACATGTGCATCAATTCTTGTCAAAGTATTTGGGAATCTACCAAATCCCACAACTTTAGTCTTCAAAGTTGAGTGTTTTTCGAATAATGCATTGATTGCGTGTATACGAAGGTTCCTAGGGAAAATCAATTCGTTCCCTTTCATATATTTCTCAAGAACTCTATCTGGGACAGCAGTCAAGGTTCCATCAGCTGTTACATAATCTTCTATTAGTTCGTTGCCCTCTTGCTTTCTCTTAGCTTTTGCTTGAACATCTTTGCCAATAGTATCTTCAAGTTCTTTACCAAACTTCAATGGGTCAGCAAGAAGCTTATCTTCTTTGGCCTTAGTTAAGCCTTTTTCATTCTGACGGAGTTGTTCTCTTACCGCTTCTTCAACCTCAGCTTTTTCCATAGCTCTATAACTAATAATAAGAAGATCGAACTTCTCTTTATCTTGTTCAGCAGCCTTCTTTGGATATTCGTCAACTTTTTTCTGAAGTTTTGCATATTGAACATTAAGCCTATCAATAAGTCCCTTAGATGCAGCATCACCAGCCTTGTTCAAAGCATCTCTCATGATAGACTCTTTGAGCAAAAGTTCATTAAGTTGTTTTTCGGTATACCTTGCCATATTTTTTCTCCCCTAGTATATTTTTGTTATTATAATAATATCATACAATATGTTTGATGTCAATAACAACTCGTTTTTTGCCATCTATTATTATTAGTTTTATAATAAAAAAGCAAAGGCTTATGCAGTTTTGCTTACCTTTGCTTTTTATTTTTTTTGAATTGAACTTTGGATATTATATAGACAACAACAATGGTTGCAAGTCCTACAAGTATTATACTTATTGGTAATATAATCTTCCACACTTCAACTTTTTGTGGAGCTTCTTTGTACAATATTGCATAATTTGAGAAATGTAAAGTATCAAATACGATATAATCTCCATCAATAGTTGTTGCTAGCTCCTCTGATGTCCCATCGTCAGCGATATACACAACCTGATATGTCGCCTTGCCCTTAAGCTCTTCTGGCAACGCAAGTCTAACAGTTGGCTCTGCAAGTCTTGTTGCATTATTCACTTCAATGTTTATCAATGTTCCGAACAATAATTTTTCATCACAATCCCTTGCAACAATAAGCTTAGCTCTATCAATCATATTTTGATTGTCAACAATATTTGCAACTACACTTGCTTCGTCATTTATACCTTGGTTACTTATTATCGTTATCTGAGGATTATTACCCTCTACAGTGCTAATACGGTCTTTTAATATAATCAACCTAATATTGACAGTGTTTGACTCTGTATAATGAGAACTTGCGAGTGCCTTAACACTTATGTCATATGCACCGATATTCGTATATCCTGATTTTTCAGTATATTGAAGTTCTTGCTCAGTATTATTCATATGAACTTTGACATTATGTTTCTGTCCATTAAATATACAATACTGAACTTCATTCGCTGCAATTATTCCTTCAGCTTTGTCAACATGAACAGTTACTTTTACTTCTGCTGGGTTGTAATTAACGCTATCCAAAGTATAGATTGTAACTTCGTATTCTCCAGGTTCCATTATTTTATTGTTATTATACATGATGAGAATTGGAGAGTTGCTTGTTGCACCACTATCAACAACTATTTCGCTACCCGTATATGTGTATTCTGTGCGAACCATATCCACGTTGATAACAGTATCAAGTTTTGTAACCTTAACTATTGCATACAAAGACTCAACATTGCCATAATTCTTATTTTCTGGTTCATAATACATCTCATATCTTGTACCTTCTGTAGCACTAAGCTCTTGATCTGGGTCTAACCAATAATAATTATCAGGCAACTCTATGTCAGAAAGTTTCATATCCTTAGAATATGTAACTGGTTCAATCGTTGGGGCCTCTACCTCTTGTGGAAAAACTGCTTTACGTATATTGACCGTAACTACGTTTGATTTGTCAATATTGTAACATATACCATCTGATACTATTACCATGCATGTATATTCACCAGATTGGGAAACTTCTGTTAATCTTAATGAACGACCCGTTGCATTTGGTATTTCTATGCCATCTTTTAACCACATATATTCATATTCTATACCATTGCTTTGAGCAAAACTGTTCTGCGCATTTGTATACAAAACTATCTCGCCTGTATTGTATACAATAGAATCGGTACTTGCCGATATTGATACTTCGGTAGAATCGACTTTCCATTTTGCAACAAGATTCATACTTGTGTTAACTGTTGAGTCAAAATCCCATTTTTCACTACCAAAAGCATACCAGCCTGAGAATGTATAATTATCTATACTGACCAAATAATCCTCAGCATTCAATTTGTAATTTTCTTCGAATAAATACAACGTGTCAAATGTTCTATCTGCACCATTACTATAGAATGATACAACGTAGATATTTCTTGACAAAGCATTCATCGCTTCTGCATTATTCCTTTCAACGAAAATCTCTATTTGTGGATAAAAATAAGTATCTACATCATGCTCCACACTCAATAGTGACATATCATCGCATATCTCATATAATTCATCAATAAGTATTTGTTTCATAGTCTTAGAAATACCAAGACCACTTCTATTAATCGCCGTACCACTTGTAGCATCGCTAATATAGTACAACGTATCATTATCTCTTAACGAAGTAAAGTTGCTGCTATTGCTGTTACCAATAATCGATATGACTCTATTGGTATTATCAGATCTCATATATACAGGCCCAACTACATAAGCATTCATAATGAAATCTTCAGCAATGTTATCAGATTGAACTTCTCCAATCAATGCACCGAAGTTGGATCCAAAGCCAACTGTCTCGCCAAGTTCAACACATGTAACCACGCCGTTAAACGCAAGATTATACAACTGATTGCTTACAAGATCTCCCGTGATCTTACCAATAAGACCTCCGGCATTAACTTTTCCATACACTTTGGCTGTACTAAAGCAGTTGTTAAGACTAGCACCATTAGATAGTCCTATAATCGAACCAACATTATCTTTTGCATGTGTTCCTGTTACATTGCTAGCCAAAGCCGAAATATTACCACCAATTAGTCCAAGATTCTTAACAACTCCAGTTTCTTTATTTTCAGCAATCATGTTTTCATCTTGGCAAACATATCCAAACAATCCAATATGACTATAGTCAGGAGTTGACTTCTCATAACCACAGATCTTAATATCTTTATGACCATTTTGACCAGAAATTGTTAGATTGTTTATTGTATATCCTTGGCCATCAAATACTCCTCTGAATGGCAACTCTGTAGCATACTCGTTGCCAATAGGAATAAAGTCTATGCCAGACATATCAATATTATTACCTAGCACATAAGTTAAGGTAGCATAATTATCATTGTCGTTATATATCAAAGCAGATAGATTAATCAAATGTTCTGGCTTAGTGATGAGGAAATATCCATCTTCTGAGTATGAATCAGAGTTCTCAAAATATTCATAATAAGATATAGTCAATACAACATCTTCATATATCTCATCATCTAGATCCCAATCTCCGTCTTCATTGTATAATCTTTCGAAACCATAACCGAATCTATCCTTAACAATATCATTGAATGCTATTGTTGTTGTCTCTGGAATGACATATGTACCATAATAAGAACCATCTTCATTCAAAATATTTACATTAACAAGTCTGAGAGAAACGCTCATGCTCTTCTCTATGTCATTATTTATACCTAACGTTGGATAATAGAATACCAATCCTTCGTTTATAGTATAAATATATTCATCACCTAAATACTGATTACCAGCATATGTTAACGCCTTATTAGTCTTGCCACAGCTCAATTCATCAATGTTAACACTATTATCTGAAGTTAGATAATTAAAATATGGTTGCATAGATTGTGTGCTGTAATAGCTATTTTTTATTGTTGCACCATTGTATGCTACAGGATCGTTAGAAGCATCATAACCCATTCCCATTATGCCACCAACATATGACTGCCCCAAAACAGAACCTGTATTGTAGCAATTCTCAACGTAATAACCTTCGCCTGCAACACCACCAGCTATATTATACTCTGCAGAAATGCTTCCTGTATTGTAGCTGTTCGTTACTTTTGCAATAGTACCACCAACACCGCCAATATATTTTTTACCATCAACGGTACCTGTATTAAAGCACCTGTCCACACCACTTACTGAGTATCCAACAATACCACCGACATGGAAATTGCCAGATACTGACCCAGTATTGTAGTTGTCATATATAGGATTTTCTATAGCTAAGTTAATCTCATACTTACCGATTATTCCACCAACGTTGTTATTACCTTCTACTGAACCAACATTCACATTAGAACAAATCTCACGGGATCCTGACCTTTCGAACAACTCACAACGCGCATAAGATTCTATATGTTCTACATTTGTTATTTCGTGAGCATTAAAGTTATCATCATAAACTTGAGCTACTTTGTATGCATGGGCCACATCATCTATTAACACAGAAATAGCACCTGTTGTATCTACGATGATACAAACATCAACACTGTTAGAACTAGCATTTTTGAATACAAATGGAAGAACAAAACACCCATTCTCTGTATATACTGCACCGTTATATTTTAATCTTGAAGCAAGCGTTTCGTTCGATGCGCCTAAAGCATTATCTTCATATTCTGATGCAAGTGCCTGTGCATATTCAACGAAGGTGTTCACATCGCTATATCCGAACAATCTAGCAATAATACTTCTAATCTCGTTAATACTTGGGATTGTTGGAAGCCCACACTCAACAATGTAAGGTCTGTTAATACCAACTAGCATCCCCTCAGTGAAACTTTCATTGAATTGCTTTGCTACAGAATCATTAGAACTCAAATACAATTGTTTTAGTTTTGAATGAAAGTTTGAATATAAGCTATATGTATCACTCAATTCTGTTAAACTTATGATGTTTTCTTCACTAATATTGTAATTACTCAATAATTCAACAAAGCTTTGGCTCACATTATCAAATGCAACAGCCGTCGAATCATACATCTGTGCCGAAGTATGTTTGTTAATGTTAGACATATCTCCTGAGTTCTCTAATAACTCGCTAAAGACATTGCAATCACAATACAATACGTCAATTTCTGTCTCTGCAATTCTTATTATATCTTTTGTTGAACATAATCCAGTCTGCCATTGCTGGAGTGTTAAATCATTCTTTATTGAATAGTTACCAACTATTCCTCCAACATTGTTTGATGTTCCATTAACATTCCCATTATTTGTACAACCTACTGCTCTGCCATATCCTACTATTCCACCAAGACAATCATCAAATACTTCTAGTATAGAAGTGCCATATACTTCACCATTATTTATACTGTCATATACTATACCCGTACCAGCTATACCTCCACAAGAATAACTCGTTCCTGTCGTAGACACTCTTCCGTAGTTTGTACAATAATTTGCTTTACCTTCGCCAACTATTCCCCCCGTTGGAGATGAATCCCCTGTGATAACGCCAAAGTTAACACAATCAACAGCACTTCCTTGTCCAACTATTCCACCTGCATATTGAGTTATTTGTAATATAGCCACTTTGACTGAAAAAACGTCTCCATAGTTAATACAATTATTTATGTTAGACAAGTTGCCGGTTACAGCAGCGATGCCACCTTTATGCCCGATACCATGTATATATCCAAAGTTTGTGCAATTAAGTATTTTTGTTGCATTAGCAGATCCAGCTATACCACCTAGATCTCCTGCACCATTCTGTATTCCAAGCAAAGATGCGTATACTGAAGATCTATTTGTACAATCTCTGATTTCCATTGCGGTTGCCCTACCTACTATTCCTCCAATTCTTAGCTCTTGGCAAGAATTGCGGAATGCCAAATCATTGTTAACAGAATTGCAATTATATATTATACCATTATTAGAATCACCAGCAAATGCTCCAACATATATTTGAGAAGATTTGTTGGCATCGTCAAATACGTATTTGCTATTCTTGATCGTTAGATTCTTAATCACACCTTTTCGGCCATCAATATCGGTACTTGTGCCAATATTATCAAGTTCGCCTGTTCCAAACAAGTTCCCAACTAAGCCTACCTGATAAGCATTGCCATATGAAGGTAAAGCTTTTATGATAAGGCCTTTAATAGTATTGCCACCACCATCGATAACACCAGAAAAACTTGGTCCTTGTCCAACATTATTGGCTATATACTCACTATTAATAGGATAAAAATTGTATGTATGTAGATCATCAATATAATTCTCTTTAAAAGTTATATCGCAGCCAATTTTGTAACATGCATTGCTAAAGTCCATATGTAAAAGCAATTTAGCACCATTATCCTCATTTGCGATATAATCAATAACTTCATTATAAAGAGTCTGTATTAAAGAGTCCTTGATAATTTCATTATATCTAGCACCGTTATCAGCAAGGAACATAACTGTTTGCAATTGTTGAGCCGTTGTTATAACGAATGGATTGTCAATTGTTCCACGGCCTTTGGAGAAGATATGTGGAGAATATATATCTGCAATTAACGACTCGTATTGTTCGTCATAGTCAAGAACAGTCAAATATGGATAATATGCGTATCCATTATCATAATCGCCTGGCATATAACCCCAACGACTATCATTACCAAATACCATGTTATCATAGTATGAGAGCTTGTAAATTGGCATTTCATAAGAACTTGAAGATGAAGAGTTAATAATATACCCGAGCAGATTAATATATTCATTGTCAAGAGCATATCCATTTGTCACAGTACTATTGTTGAGATACCCAACCAATAGTCCTGCAGCACTATCTGAAATCATGTCGGAGTATCCTACAATCTCTCCAGCATTGTATACACTGTTAATACTAGTATTATTACAACTACCTACAATACCACCGACACCAGATCCTTTGCTTGATATGATATATCCAGTGTTGTATGTATGAGAGATTGTACCATTATTAGATATCCCGACGATACCTCCGATATTTTCTTTTGCAATAATACTTCCATCGTTAGCACAGTCAATAATTGATCCTTGATTGTATCCTGCAATACCACCAACGTTAAAATTTCCTGTAACCTTACAAACATTTCGACATGCTTCTATTGTTCCATTATTGGTTCCTGCAAAACCTCCAACATTGTCGGCTGTAGAAGAAAACTCTCCATAAATAGTTAAGTTCTTTATAGATCCATTATTATAATAGAATAATCCAATATCTAAACTTGTACTAGATACCATTATATTCTTAATGCTATATCCACATCCATCAAATACGCCACCAAAAGTGCTACCTGTAGTTAATCCCATGCTTACAAAGTTGGTGTTGTTCTCGTCGTTATAATTGTCATTTCTTCCGAAGGATATGTCATTTTTGAGAATGTATCTTTTTTCAATATATTTATATGCGTTGTCGCCATTAAACAAGTCTGACATAGCCTGCAAATGCTTAGCTGTCGAAAGAACAAATGGCTTTTCTTCTGTTCCATCTGGATTATTCTTCAATTCATCATCAAAATATGGAGTATATATCAAATAAAAGTTACGATCTCTATTGATTGGTTTGTTGAAGTCATAAATGCTTCCATTCCTGTTGAGAGCCCAACCCTGAACATCATAGGCAATTGTTACGTACTCGTATGGACTTACAAACTCATTGTTACGGACAACTTTGCTGTCTATTATTTGACCATTTGAATCAATAAAATTAACATTCCATAATACTTCATAGTACTTAAAATATTCTCTGTAAGAACATTCATTACCTGTACTCTGATAGTACTCATCTTCTTCAAAAGCGTTTGTTAGCCAAGCTAGTTGTGGAAAATAATGATCTTCTTCGATTGGACTATCGTAATAGCTCCATTTTTGATCAGAACCAAATAACTTATTGTCGTTCTCATAATACATTGCTTCAGAATCAAGTATGCTAGAATCAACAATTGTTGATACCCCACTACCAATTAAAGAGATCTCTTTCTCTGGGATCAAGAAAAACTCTTTTGAAGCGAAACATTTCGTGATCGTTACGTCTTGTGTCTTCTCAACAATATTTCCGATCAGCAATCCTGCGCTTTCTCCATATGAACTAATCCTATTCTCATCAAACAATATTTGTCCAATGCTATAACTATTGCTTATTGTCCCACCATTATATATTGTTCCAATTAATCCACCAACAGTATTGATAGAAACAAGTCTTCCAGAATTGTAGCAATAGTCAACAACAGTGTTATTAGCTGAATAACCAATAATACCACCTATCGTACGACCAGTAATTGTAGCATATTGATTACCAGTGGGCTGAACTTTTCCGTTAATACTGTATGATATATTACTTCCTTGACTATACCCTACTATTCCACCTGCGCGATTTGATCCAGTAATATTCTGTTCATTAATACAATAACTAATAGCAGAATAATTATCTTCAGCAACTATTCCACCTGCAGTTGCACCCCATGTTAATGCATCATTGTTCAATCTGTTGTAGCAATATTCTATTGTACTAATTTCGTCATCCAACATATAGCTTTGAGCTACAATGCCACCAGCATACGAATTAGTAGAGCTTATGTATCCGTAGTTGATGCAATGAGACAAAGTACCACCTTTGTTTTCACATACAATACCTGCTTTTGCAGAAGATCCTGACAACTTTGCATTGTTTATACAATTTGTTATTGTACCACCCACGTTCTTCTCTGCAATTCCACCAACTTGATATGCGCAGTTGTACTCATCGCTCGCTGTGTAACAATTTTTGATCGTGCCACAGTTAATACCAACAAGCAAACCACCTTTTGCTAAATATGTATTAACTCCAAAACAGCAGTTGTCGATTATTCCATTATTGATTGTTGCAAATGCTCCGACATCGTCATATGCAGAGCTAAGTATTGTTGATTCAGAGATAGTGAAGTTCTTGATAGTGCCATTGTTTTCATATGCGAAGCCAAGGCTATACATATACAATCCTGATAAGCTAAAGCCGTTACCATCAAAAGAACTATCACGAGGAAAAGTTACTTCCAGCCAATTATTTTCGTTACTACGGAAACCAACACGGTTATTAACCCTTAAGTCAATGTCATTCATTAACTTGTAATGCTTTGCAGTACCACCATTGTAATACCAGAGCAACATTGTATACAATTCATCGATATTTGTTATTCTATAAGGATCTTCTTGAGTACCACTACCCTGACATACAATATCGCTGAACATATAAGTCGCAGAAATAGGATTAAGCGCACGACAATTTTTAACATCAATATATTGTGAAAGAATTGATGCTATTCCTGTTCTTGAATTATATGTAGAAGAACTTATTTCTACGGCAGAACTGAAGATAATTCTATTAACGTATTTGAAATATCTTACTTCTTTCTTCGTATAATACTTAAGTACTTGATAACTTCCACCATTTCTACTCGTGTAATATCTTCCAACTCCTTCAGCAATGAATTTTAATCCAAATATATTCTTAGACATATATGCATAGTCAGACATGTCACTATCAGTAACCATATAATTTTCATTCTCAGGGACCCAAGAAGCTACTTTTTTAGTATAAAAAATCCTATAACCAAGAAATTCTCCACCTGGATTAACTACTTCTTCAAGAGCATTTTCTTCGGGATACAAAAGGTATTCTTTTTCAGATTTTGTATGCGTGTTTGAGCTACAACCTCCAACAATTGTTGTTGATGACATACAGCTTTTTATTGTGGTAATATATCCATTAAGAATGCCCTCTTTATATCCCAATATACCACCACAGCATTTCCCGCTTGCAACAGAAATGATCCCGGAGTTGATACAGTTCTCAATAGAAGAACTTACTCCATCTGCTAATCCTGCAATACCACCAGCATAATTCCTTGCCCTGACTGCAGCGTGGTTAGTACAATTGATAATAGAGCCTCCCAAGATCCTACCAACAATACCACCAGCTATAGAACTTGTAGTATTGATAGAGCATGTATCTTGAATAGTACAATTTTTTATCGTTGTCCCAGTATGTATAGAATTTGCAATAAACGCCGTGCTGGTGCTTGTTGAATCAGCAACAACAATATTTTCTACTAAACCTGTAACATCATCAAATATTGCATTTGTTACGTTAGAAATTGTGTAACCAGCGCCATCAAATGCACCATAGTACACTCCAATCGATGAAAATCCGTTAGGCAAAACAATGTCATTTGTCAATACATTCTTGTATCTTTCCACAGCCATGTTCTGTAACTCTTGTGCCGTGCCTATATATCTGATTGGCAAGTTGGAATAATCTGTTGCCAAAGTCTCCGTATTGATCTGTTCCTCTGCCAAAGTCTCAATTTCTTCATTATTGTCTACAGCATATGCGACAGAGTCGTTACTTGTTTTTGTTAACAAAATTGTGCCCAACAAAATTATCGCAAGCGACAAACAAATATACTTCATTATATTCACGATAATACTATTTGCTTTTGTGTGCATATCTATTTCCTTTGTCAAAAAGTTTATTATCTAATGTCCATCAAAAGTCCTTTGGGTAATAATCTCAATCGAGTACGAACTTAATCAATCCTAGTCGCGAATTTGGTGTCAGCACTTTATATGACACCCAGTATAATTATTATAGTATTATTATATATTATTTTGTAGTAAACAATCAAACAATTTGATATCTATTTTTTATGAACTGTCAAATTAACTGCATTTTTCTATGAGCAAACAAGTTCCTTCATTGTAGAATAGCTTATATAGATGCAAAGCAGACGCGTATTTATCAAGGGAGTGTATATGGACATACTCGACCGAATAAAAAACGCAAGTCTAACGTAGACTTGCGCCAATTTATGCCGTTTGGTTATCTCTTTGAGAACTGTGGAGCCTTACGAGCCTTTTTCAACCCATATTTCTTACGCTCTTTCATTCTGCTATCTCTAGTCAAAAATCCTGCTTTCTTAATCTCAGCTTTGTATGTCTCGCTGATAACAACAAGCTCTCTTGCGATTGCATGTCTGATAGCACCAGCTTGACCAGTAAATCCACCACCTTGAACATTAACAAGTACATCATACTTATCAACTGTGCCTGTCAAAACTAATGGTTGGCGAACGATCAACTTAAGAGTGTCAAGATCAAAATATTCATCAATGTCTCTCTTATTGATTGTTATCTTACCGTTACCACTTACAAGTCTAACACGTGCAATAGCTTCTTTTCTTCTTCCTGTTGAGATGTGAGCAACAGCAGCTTTTGGAGCTGCCTTCTTCTTAGGAGCTGCTTTTGGAGCTACCTTAGGAGCTACTTCTTCTACAACTTCAGCTTTAGGTGCTACTTTCTTAGGAGCTGCTTTTTTTACAACTTCAGTTACTTCTGTCTTAGCGACAGCTGCCTTCTTAGGAGCTGCTTTCTTTACTTCTTCTGCCATTATCTAATTACTCCTTTTAGAGCAATAAGCTCTGGTTTCTGTGCCTCGTGACCATGATTTGCATCTTTGTATACACGAAGTTTCTTAATCATATCACGGCCAAGACTATTCTTAGGAAGCATACCTTTAACTGCAAGAGTAATAACGTCATCTGACTTCTCACTCATCATCTTGTCGTATCCGATCTCTTTAAGTCCACCAATATAACCAGTGTGATATTGATATTTTTTCTGTGCCAATTTCTTGCCTGTTAGAGCAACTTTGTCACTATTGATAACTATAACATAGTCCCCTGTGTCAACATGTGGAGTAAATGTAACTTTGTTCTTACCACGAAGGATAGCTGCTACTTGACTAGCAAGTCTTCCAAGAGGCATATTTGTTGCGTCAACAATGTACCATTTGCTTTCCACATTTTGAGGATTTGCCATAAATGTTTTCATAATTTCCTCCAAGTGAAATGTGTATTTTTATTCTTTCTAACTAACAATTCGCTTACAAGAGGGGCTAGTTCTATAAAGCTATCGCTATTTTTTAGACTTAGCAAGTATAATATATATGTACCTACTTGTCAAGTGTTTTCAAAAATTATTTCTAGATATTTTCTAGCCAAAAAGTGCCTAAATATATTCTACTCTCTCAAGGTACAAGCCATGGCTTGGGGCAGTCTTACCACCCAAGGATCTATCGTAAGTTGCGAGCATTTGATTGATTGTATCGGCGCTTTTATGTCCCGTGCCAACATCTAAGAGTGTTCCTACAATTATTCTCACCATATTGTACAAAAAGCCATTGCCTGTCACTTCGATTGATATGTGACAACCTTCCTTCTCAATATTGATGTCATATATTGTTCTTACAGTGTCTTTGACCTGACTTCCTGATGACATAAATGCTCTAAAATTATGCTCTCCAACAAGTATTTTTGCTGCACTACGCATCTTATCTATATCCAGTTGATATGGGAAGAATAACTCACGATTTTCTTCCACAATACCTTGTCTATCGCTATTATTTATCAGATACTTATAGGTCTTCTTCTTAGCAGATTTTCTCGCATTGAATGACGCAGGTACTTCGTGACATTCAATCAGTTTGATATCTATCGGGAGATATCTATTGATAATAATCGGAAACTTCGCTATTGGCAAAGATTTGTCTAACTCAAAGTTAATAACTTGCCCTAGCGCATGGACTCCCGCATCGGTCCTACCACTTGCCGTGATAGTAACTTTCTCTTGCGTGGCACAAAAAATAGCATTAATAAGTTCATTACACACGCTATTGCCATTCTTCTGCAATTGAAAACCACAATAATTGGTCCCAAAATATTCAATTGTTGCACAAATATTTTTCATAACAACATTGTAACACATATACAAGATTTTTTGCAATCGCTTTTAATTGATTTGACTTATTCTCCCCTAGTATACTAAACTGTTTGTGTATTAATTTAAATATAGTATATAATTATATCAAATCGAGGTATTGTAATGAAAAAAATCTGTATTGATGGCAATTCAGCCGCCGCCCATATCGCCTATGCATATAGTGATGTAGCGAGCATCTATCCTATTACACCATCTTCCACTATGGCAGAACTTGCAGATGAATGGCAAGCTGCTAGCAAAAAAAATATCTTTGGTGAGACGGTAAGAGTTGTTGAGATGCAATCCGAAGCGGGTGCAGCAGGGACAGTTCATGGTAGCCTTGTTGGTGGAGCTTTGACAACCACCTTCACAGCAAGTCAAGGCTTGCTCCTCATGATACCCAATATGTACAAGATCGCTGGTGAGTTGTTGCCAACGGTTTTCCATGTTAGTGCAAGAGCTTTGTCTACACACGCACTATCGATATTTGGCGACCAAGCCGATGTTATGGCTTGCAGGAACACAGGCTTTGCTATGCTTGCTAGCGGAAGCGTACAAGAAGTTAACGATCTTGCTACTGTTGCCCATATTGCAACACTTAATAGCAGTGTTCCATTTATGCATTTCTTCGATGGATTTAGGACTTCTCATGAGATAGATAAGATAGAACAATTTGATTATGAAGAACTTGCCCAAATCTCACCAACCAAAGCAATTCAAGATTTCAAATATAGAGCATTATCTAGTTCTAGCCCAGTTCAACAAGGCACAGCGCAGAACCCAGACATATATTTCCAGAATCGTGAAGCCTGCAACCCTTACTACAACAACGCCATCACAGCCGTTGAAGATGCTATGAAAGTAGTTGCCAAAGTATCTGGACGCAAATATAAGTTATTTGATTATTTTGGTGCCAAAGATGCCGAAATTGTACTTGTTATGATGGGCAGTGGATATGTCACTGCAAGAGCAACTATCGACGAGTTGAACAAGAAAGGTATAAGAACAGGCGTTATCGCTGTAAGACTATATAGACCATTCAGTGCAAAGCACCTATTATCTGCCCTTCCTAAGACAACAAAGACAGTTGTTGTCCTTGATAGGACCAAAGAAAGTGGTAGCGACGGAGAGCCTTTGTACAAAGATGTATGTACTGCACTTTTCCAAAACAACTTCCCTGCCAAAGTCATTGGTGGTAGATATGGACTTGGAGGCAAAGACTTCACTCCTGCTATGGTTAAGGCAATCATAGACAATGCGAAGAAAACCAACCCAAAGAACAATTTTACAGTAGGTATTGAAGATGATGTTACCCACACTTCCCTAGCCATCAAACCATACGAACTTGTTACTGATTGCGTATCATGTAAGTTCTACGGGCTTGGTAGTGATGGTACTGTCAGCGCTAACAAGAACTCCATTAAGATCATCGGAGATAATACCGACCTCAATGCTCAAGGATACTTCGAGTATGATTCAAAAAAATCTGGCAGTTTGACCACTTCACACTTAAGATTTGGTAACGTAGAGACATTCTGTCCATACCTTGTAACAAAAGCAGATTTTGTAGCTTGCCACAACCTTAGCTTTGTAAGTAAATACAATTTGCTTGATGGGCTCAAGAAGGGTGGCACCTTCCTACTCAATGCACCATACAAGCCACAAGAGTTGTTGAAGATATTACCACAACAATTCTTGAACACTTTGGCTGAGAAAAAAATTAAGTTGTTTGTAGTAGATGGCAATGCTGTCGCAGAGAAAGCAGGACTTGGCAAACGTATCAATGTTGTTATGCAAGCATGCTTCTTCAAGTTAGCCAAAATTATTGAATATAAGAAGGCAGAAGCTTTGCTTATCAAAGCCGCTGAGAAGACATATGCAAAGAAGGGCGAGGCTGTAGTCAAAGCCAATCGTGATGCGATACTTTCTGCAACCAAAGAACTTATCCAAGTAGACACAAAGAATATTACGATCCGTCCTATTGAAGACCAACAAGGCACGGCAGATTATTATACAGATTATATCAAACCTATTGAGAATAAATGTGGAGATAACTTACCTGTATCGAAGTTCGATCCACGAGGAGTCATACCAACAGGCACATCTAAGTTCGAAAAACGTGGCATAAGCATCGAAAGTCCGGAATGGCTCCCAGACAAATGTATTCAATGTGGAATGTGCAGTATGGCTTGTCCACATGCTTGTATACGACCTACTCTTATAGCAGAAGGTTCAGCAAGACCAGATACCTTTGTGACAAAACCAGCAATAGGTGTCAAAGGTTATGATTATAGAATCCAAGTCAATGTCAAAGACTGTACAGGTTGTGAGAATTGCGTCAATGTCTGTCCAGTCAAGGCTTTGCAGATGAAGAATTCAGTTGAAAGAGACAAAGCCGAAGCAAAAAATTATGCTTTTAGTGAAAAGCTTGAAAATCCTCCAACAATATTTGCACCAAGCACTCTCAAAGGCAGTCAATTTATGAAACCATACTTTGAATTCAGTGGTGCGTGTGCTGGCTGTGGTGAGACTCCTTATGTCAAACTTGTCAGTCAACTTTTTGGCAAACGTATGCTTGTTGCCAATGCAACTGGATGCTCGAGCATATACTCTGGTTCAGCTCCAACTTGTCCATATACCAAGAACAATGCTGGACATGGACCTGCTTGGGCAAGTAGTTTGTTCGAAGATAATGCAGAGTTTGGTCTAGGTATCGAACTTGCAAAACAACGAACAAGAACTACTCTACGCTCGACTATTGAGAAAGATTTGCCTTCTATTCAGAACAAAGAACTTGCATCGCTATTACAAGATTGGTTAGACAACTTTGACAATGGCGACAAAACATACGAACTTTCTCTTAAGATAAACAAGCTTCTTGACAAAACCAAAGGCTACGATAATATCCGCACTTTGAGCAACGGACTTGTCAAAGAAAGCTTATGGATAATCGGTGGAGATGGTTGGGCATATGATATAGGATATGGTGGACTTGACCACATACTAGCAAGTGGAGCCAATGTTAACATCTTAGTACTAGATACCGAAGTATACTCCAATACTGGTGGTCAATCTTCTAAATCAACTCCAGCTGGAGCCGTTGCAAAGTTCGCTATGAGTGGCAAACGCACTAAGAAAAAGGATCTTGGACTTATGGCTATGACCTATGGCAATGTGTATGTTGCACAAGTAGGTATGGGAGCCAATATGAACCAACTTACCAAAGCCCTTGTAGAAGCTGATAGTTATGACGGGCCGAGCCTTGTCATAGCATATGCACCTTGTATCAATCACGGTATTAGTATGAACAATACCCAAGGCGAGATCAAACTCGCAGTTGAGAGTGGATATTGGCAGTTGTATAGATATGACCCAAGACTTGCCCTTGATGGAAAGAACCCATTCGTACTTGATAGCCCATTGCCAACACGTGACTATATGGACTTCATCAAGAATGAAAATCGTTACAAATCTCTTCTCAAATCTTCTCCCGAACAAGCCAATGCATTGTTCGAGCAGAGCAAACTTGATGCTATCAACAGACTCAACAAATATATTGAATTGTCAAAAAAATAATTATTATTATCAAAAAAATGACCATAAAAGGTCATTTTTTATTACTTTTGCCCACAAATAAGAAAAGAAATAGTCCTGATGTGATCAATTTGTAAATCAAACTTAACTGATTTAATTTATTGATACTGACTATTTCTTGACTTGAGGTAAAACACATTATTTCTGTGCTTTACATCAATAGTATGTGAAGACAATTCTATATTATACATAAAAAAAATACCTTCTATTTTATTTTTTCTAGAAGGTATTTATTATGTTATTTTAATTCCTTTGCTATAGCACTTGCTACAAGCCCATACTCTGCATACAACTCATCTTTGTGTCCAGTATGTCCGAATCCATCTACTCCGAATACCTTTGTAGGATTCAACTTATACCATATACTATCGTTGCTTGCTTCAATGACATATAACTTATTTGCCTTAGGCAATACACTGCTTATATATGCTTCTGGTTGTCTTAGGAATACGCTTAACGATGGCATACTGACAACGGATATGTCGATGTTCTTTTTCTTCAAAATAGCCTTGACTTCCATAGCTATCTCTACCTCACTGCCAGTAGCAATGATTGTAATGTTGCCCTTACCTTCGCCAAGAATATATCCACCTTTGAGCACATCAGGAAGTTTGTTCTCAAGTGGAGAGACCTTCTGTTTGCAAGTAACAATCGCTGTTGGTCTATCGTTATTGAGTGCTGCGTAATAACTACCCAACATTTCCATCATATTGGCAGGTCGCCATGTGTCTAAGTTAGGTATACATCTAAGTTGAGTGATCTGCTCTACTGGTTGATGAGTAGCACCATCTTGTCCAACTGCTATACTATCATGAGAGAACATATATATCGTAGGTATACTCATAAGCGCTGCCATACGGATACTAGGTATCATATAGTTACTAAAAGAGAAGAATGTAGAAGCATAACTCCTAAGTCCTCCGTGAAGAACTATACCATTCATAATAGCACCCATAGCATGCTCTCTGACTCCGTAATGGATATTCTTACCACCATAATTCGTTGATGAGAAGTCCCCACCATCATCTAGATATGCTTTGGTTGAAGATGCAAGATCTGCACATCCTCCGATAATATTGTCTACTTTGACTGCATTCATAACGTCGTGGCAAGCATCTCTCATGCTCTTATCGCTTGTATAATCAAGTTTGAGAGGTGTTTGTCTAACATTCTCTGTACCAAAAGTCTCCAGAAAAGCTTTGTATTCATTTGGGAAGTTCGTCCTATATTGGTCAAGAAGTAGTGTATCCTGTTGCACTTTGGCATAGCTTGATGCAACCAACTTCTCTGCGTTAGCCTTGACCTTAGCAGGTATCTCATAATCTTCAAAAGTGTACTTGAGATACTGTTTGAGATATGCAATACCAGCACTTCCGATAGGAGTACCGTGTGCCTTACAATCTCCTGCTACTGGGCTACCATATCCAATGACCGTCTTCACTATTATTGCTGTTGGCTTATCTTTTGACTTCTTTGCTTTGCGTATCGCTGCGCTTATAGCAGAGACACTATTGCCGTTCTTCACAACAATAACATTCCAGTTCTGGCTCGCAAATTTAGCCTTAACATTCTCTGTCATAGTGATAGAGGTTGGACCTTCTATCGAGACTTCGTTACAGTCGTATAACAATATAAGTTTGTTGAGTTTGAGATTGCCAGCTAAGCTTATCGCTTCCTGTCCAACGCCCTCCATTAGGCAACCTTCTCCACACAATGCGTATGTGTGATGGTCTATTATAGTATTCTCAAGTTTGTTAAACTTGGCTCCAAGATGACGTTCTGCTATTGCCATACCAACAGCATTGGCAATGCCTTGACCCAAAGGTCCAGTTGATACATCTATACCAGGAGTTCCAAGAGCAGGATGTCCTGTTGTGATTGCTCCCATTGTTTTGAAATGTTGTAAATCTTCTTGAGATATATCGAATCCGAATAGGTTGAGAGCAGAATAAAAAAGTGCCGAACCATGTCCTGCTGAGAAACACACCCTATCCCTGTTATAATACTTTGGGTCCGCTGGGTTATATTTCATATTCTTGTACATCGCATAGACAATAGGCGCAGCGCCAAGGCTAATACCTGGATGACCAGAGTTCGCTTTGTCAATCATAAGTGCAGATGTAACACGGAGATAGTTCACACTAAGGTTATCAATATTCATTTTCCACCTCATTATTTGAAATAGCAATTCAATTCTTTGATTATCTTCTTAACTGCGATTTTCTCATTAAGAGTGTTAAGGTCTATTATTATATCGCTTATAGATACTAGATGCTTCTCGTTCTCATCGAAGACAATCTCTCCAACTTTGAGAGCAGATACTTCTTCAACATTCTGGCACTTAGTAATCTGTTTGGAATAAAAATCTTTGTCAAATCTAAGATACACAAAGTAACTATCGGCTTTGAGTGCATCTACATTGTCCTTATCTGTCAAATGTCCTAGTTCTGTAGTTATGACTGTATTCTCAAAAGATGCAACATCTTTGATTGTCTTGCGTTCTATTTTATTAAGATATTCAACACCACAAGTAGATAGTACTTCAGACAAATTAATGAGATTAAACTCCATAAAATCTAACACATCGACATAATAAAGCTCAAGCTTGTCAGCAAGTGTCTTTGCAACTTTTTTCTTAAAACTATTCAATTGACATACAATAGTTATATTTGTTTTCAAAAAAGACCTACCTAACCTTTAATTATTTTGTCAATAATATGTACAATAAAAAAATGCTATTCTTATGTGTATAGAATAACATTTTTATCATCAAAAACCAAATAAAATAATGCATTTTTTTGTTATCTTATCAAACTTCGACATATAGCATATCAAAAGCCTCTCAAAAACACCTTATCTACATATTGACTTGCTTGTTCTCTAGCACTCTCTACTGCACTAGGCTTGAGTGGCATATAGACAACATCTGTGTCATTATCCAATCTACAATGTTGTAATGCAAGGCTCTTGGCACCCTTGATGTCTTGGGCAAGTAACACAATGTCTTCAACCGAAAGGTTGGGTGCTAATGTGGTCCTGAACTCATAGTCAACAACTCCACCTATAAGGAGCTGTACACACTTACGAATAGAATCCATATCGTTCTTTCTGCCAGTAATCTTCTCGTATTGAGCAAATGGTGCTTTGATATCCATTGCAACAAAATCAACTAGCTTCTCATCAATAACTTTCTTCAATATATCATAGTGCGTGCCATTGGTATCAAGTTTGATTCTGAATCCAAGCGCTTTGATTTGTTTCATCACATCTATAAGATCAGGCTGAAGAGTTGGCTCTCCGCCAGAGATAACTACTCCATCAAGGAACTTCTTGCGTCCCTCAATAAACTTCAAGATATCTTTGAGGTCATAGCCTTCTTCGTGCCCAACCAAAAGATTCTGATTGTGACAATACCAGCAGTTCATATTACACCCATTAGTGAATATGACAGCACTAATATACCCTGGATAATCAAGAAAAGAGTTCTTTACAAATCCACCAATTTTCATTATTTTGCATCTCTTATTACGAATTTCTTTCTGCGCAAATACTCTTCGTGTTTGCTATCATTGAAGTCATCTATTTGTCTCAAATATCCTACGATACGGCTCCAAACTTCTGTCTTTGCACCACATTCTGGGCAAGAGAATTGCTCACCAGCAAGATATCCGTGTTCTGGACAGATACTGAATGTTGGAGTCAAAGATATGTATGGCATCTTTGATTGAGTGAATATCTTCTTGATCAATCTCTTTGCTATTTCTTTGTCCTCAATCTTCTCACCAAGATACAAGTGAAGAACTGTTCCACCAGTATACAAAGATTGAAGCTCGTCTTGTAATCCAACAACTTCAAAAATATCATCGGAGAACTCAACAGGTATCTGAGTGGAGTTGGTATATATTGGGCACTTGTCGCCAGCAGTAATAATATTTGGGAATCTCTTTTTATCAATTTTTGCAAATCTTGTACCAGTACTCTCTGCTGGAGTTGCTTCAAGGTTGTATATATTGCCAGTTTCTGCTTGATAGTCTTGCATCTTTGCTCTCAAGAAGTTCATCACTTTGATACTGAATGCTTGACCTTCTGGAGTTGTGATATCTTTGCCCATAAAGTTGAGTAAACTCTCGTTCATACCATTGATACCAATAGTGTTGAAGTGATTTGCCCAATAAGAGCCTGTCCTTGCTTTAACATCTTTGAGATATCCAGCAGAATATGGATACAAACCATTCTCAGTCTGTTTCTCGATAACTTTACGTTTGATTTCTAGACTTGTCTTTGCGATATCGCATAGAGCACCTAGTCTAGAGAAGTATTCTTCTTCATTGTCTGACAAATATCCGATACGAGGAAGGTTGATTGTAACAACACCAATAGAACCAGTAAGTGGGTTACTACCAAATAGTCCACCACCACGCTTTCTAAGTTCTCTTACATCAAGACGAAGACGACAGCACATAGATACAGCATCTTCTGGTGACAAATCTGAGTTGATATAGTTAGCAAAATATGGAATACCATACTTACAAGTCATCTCCATAATGCTATCCACAACATCGCTATCCCATTCGAAGTTCTTAGTGATATTGATAGTAGGGATTGGGAATGTGAATACACGTCCTTGAGCATCACCTTCTGCCATAACTTCGCAGAACGCTTTGTTGAAGATATCCATCTCAGCCTGATAATCTCCATATGTAGTATCTTGTGGCTTACCACCGATAATAACTGGTTGATCTTTGAGTGTAGATGGAACCTTGATGTCAAGAGTAATGTTACTAAATGGGCATTGGAATCCAACACGTGTTGCAACGTTCATATTGAATATAAATGATTGCAATGACTGTTTGACTTCTTTGTATGTCAAGTTGTCATATCTAATGAATGGTGCACAATAAGTATCAAAACTACTCCATGCTTGGGCACCAGCGCTCTCTCCTTGGGTTGTAAATGTGCTATTGACAATTAACCCGAGCAAACTACGAAAATGCTTTGGAGCGGCACTTCTTGGCTTTCCAGGAGGGCCTTGGAATCCATTTGTAAGAACTTGTCTTACATCCCAACCTGCACAGTATGGACCAAAGAATCCCATATCGTGGATATGTATTGCTCCACTGTTGTGAGCTTCTCTTACTTCTGTTGGATATACTTCATTAAGCCAATAGTTCTTAGTGAAAGCCTCTCTAACATAGTTGTTAAGACCAGCAACTGAGTGTTGCATATTGGCATTTTCTTTGATTCTCCAGTCATCGTTATTAAGATAGCTATTGAACATATCAATAGTTGCACCGATTAGAGCGTTCTCTTGACGAGCAGCACTCCTCTTCTCTCTATATAGAATATAGGCTTTGGCAACCTTAGAGTGACGGTTCTCAATCAAAACCTTCTCTACTATATCTTGTACCTGCTCTACAGTAGGTGTCTTGCCCTTAAACTTGATATCTATTATATCGCAAGCCTCATGAGAAAGCTTCTTTGCCATCTCCCTATCAGACCCACCACACGCTACAGCAGCTTTGTATATAGCCTCTGTTATTTTGTCTTCGTTGAATGGTTGCGTGCTACCATCTCTCTTGAGTATGTTCTTAATCATGTTTCCTCCTCTCAGTTAAGTATCTCCATCATAACACCACACAATATGTTGTGTCAAACAAAATATTTAATCTACAACATATTGTGTAAAAGTTTGTTATACTTGCACAAACTTATTTTTTTTGTAAACTTTTTGTTGCCATATAATCTAGTTTAATTTTTATAACTTTTATACAAAAATAACTGTACATATACTCCCCACAAAAGTTCTAGCATATATTGATTTGGCATAAAAAATATATAGCCCAGATTTATTCAATCGGACTATATTTTTGTATAATTTTGAAATAATTTGAAAGATTTTGAAAGCAATTTTGGTATTATTTTTGCTTGTGTGAGGCTTTTTGTGAACCACTAGATATTGTGTTCTTGACTTTGAGGTCACTTGCCTTGCCGTAAAAACAACAAGCAACGAGCACTACTCCTAGTACACTCACAACATACCACCACTTGATATAATAGTTGTTTGGCACATAAGTATCTACTACATAGTTCATCTCGCCAGCGCTTGTTACGAAGAACATTATACTTCCATTAGTGTCAGTTCTCAATACTTCTGCCCCACTATCAGTCAATCTAGTAAGCGCCTCACTTGTTGGATGCCCGTATTTATTACCCTCTCCAACACTTATGACTGCATACTCAGGTTTAACTTCACTTAAAAAATCTGCACTTGATGATCCTTCACTTCCATGATGTCCGACTTTGAGTACATCAATATCAAGAATATCCGAAGCGTAAGTATCTATCACTTCTTTCTCGCCACTCTCGCTCGTTGCATCTCCTGTGAACATAAACTTCTTTGTATTACCATTAGTAGTATAGGTCAACACAATAATTGGAGAGAAATCATTTGGGGTATCATAACTATCTTCTATTGGGCCAAAGAAATAAAAGTTGTAGCCTTCGCCATCAATAGTAATAGTCGCTCCGTTGAAGACAATATCATCAGTTTCTTTATCCATAGCTTTGACAAAACTATCATATGTCTTCGTTCTATGAACATATCCACCATCAGGAATCTGTTCGGATGAACTATACTGCTTTGGTCTATATATAGATAGCACATTGTACCTTTCCAGTACTTTGGTTGCACCACCAACATGGTCTTCATCACTATGTGTTAGTACAAAATAATCAATATCATCTACACTTGTATCAAATATCATATGGTCAATATAATTGATAAGCTTAGTAGAGCTACTCTTAGGTCCCGCATCAATAAGCATATTTTTATCATCAGGTAGTTCGATAAATATCGCATCGCCTTGCCCAACATCAATATAGTGAATCTTTAGGTCATCATCAGAGACTATTGCATCTTCATTGATAGGTTTGATACTGAAATTGATATACTTTTCTATCGGAGAGACGAACAAGAACGAAAGCCCTAATACAACAGCACAAATGCCAAACACGATAAGTCTTGTTGTAGAAAATCTTAGCTTACGTCTTCTTATTGTCTGCGTCGCCTTTTTCTTGACTTTGTCTAGATTGCTTTTGTTAATTCTTGCCATAAAAGCTCCTTAAAAAACTCTTGTCTTATAACTTGCAGCTTGCTCAGATTTGAATGTATCTTTTTGTTTTTTGCTAATAATATTAAGAATCTCAGGTATCTTTGCAACTGTAGCATTATAACCTTCTTCTATCATTTCCTCAAAGCCATCAATCTTAGTAGACTTAAAACGTTTGAGTGAAGGTTGAATGACAATATCTGCATTGAGATAGCCTTTGACTGAGTTACTCTTCATCAATATTCTCATAGAGGCTGCTAACACATCAATGAGCTTCATTGAGTCCGTGCCTTCGCCACGTGTCGAGTTGACATCAACAGCAACCACATAGTCACAATCAAATAACCTTGGGATGTCTGATGGAATGTTGTTCTGTAATCCTCCATCTGCTAGATGCATATCTTCGAATTCTACAGGGTTGAATACGCCAGGAACTGCACAACTCCCTGCAACTGCTTTGGCCAAACTCCCTCTTGTCAAAATAATCTCATCAGCAGTCTTAAGATCAACAGCAATTGCTGCAAATGGCTTCTTCAATTCTCCGATCGAAATATCTCCAACAGCATCTTTGATCACCTTCTCAATCCCATCGGTCTTAGATGGCATAAAGAATAGCTTGCTATTCCTGATATCTTTGGCTTTTAAGCCTTTGGCAATATTATATATATGCTCATAGTCAAGCCCAGCACAGTACAAAGCTCCAGCAAGACTGCCAGCACTAGTGCCTGCAACAAAATCAAAGTCAACCCCATATTCTTCAAAAGCCTTAATAGCTCCAAGATGAGCAAATCCTCTTGCACCACCCCCACCAAAGACAAGTCCGACCTTGACTTTTTTGTGTTTGTGAGGCAAAGGCTTAACAGCATTCTTTCTAGTTAACCAATTCCAAAATCCCATTACTCTTTCCTTCCTAACAAAGATATTCTATCATATATATTCATATTTGACTATTAAATTGATTATTTGGGCAAAAAAAAGACCTCACAATGTGAGGTCAAAATTACATATTATTCGTTATCAGAATCTTTATCTTCTAGTGCTGCAAGTCTTGCTTCTAATGTAGCAATATCTGCTTTGAGACTATCAACATTTTTCTTCAAAATGTTATGAGTTCTCTCTAAGATTGGATATCTGTCTTTGTTGCTGTTCATTACTTCTTCGCAATGTCCAACACTCAAACGAAGTCCTTCAAGTAAGTCAAGCTCTTCGGCAAGCTCTTTTGCTTTGGCTTCGTCAATATCTACATAGTTGTTAACACCATACAATTGAACTTTACGTTTAGCAACAATAGCTTCTCTACGTCTAAGTTTTTTCTTATCATTATCTAATGTAACTGCAACTTTGCGAAGTGGCAAATAATCTTTTTTGTTAACAGAGAACTCTTTCTCGTTCTCCTTCAATCTCTGTCTTAGGATAACAAGTTGCTCTTCTATCTCTTCTTTACTTCCAGATACTACTGTTACTTGAGTAGCCTCAGGTTTAGTTTTAAGTTCTTCTTGAAGTTTGCTAACTTGCTCTTTGCTCTTATGTACTTCTTCTCTTAGCTTATTGATCTCTGTCTCATATTGAGTTCTAAGTTTAGCATTCTCTTGCTCTTCTGCAGCCTTAGTCTCAGAAGCAACAATCTTAGCTTGAACAACTTCAGCTTTGGCAGAATCTTCTTTTTCTATCTCTTTGATAGCTTCGGCAGATACTGCTGCAAATGTTTTGTCAAGTTTCTCTTGTTTTTCATCTTCTTTGGTAGCAACAATTTTGTTGACAGTCTTAATAGGTTGAACAGTCTGAACAATAGGCTCTTCTTCTACTTGTTGTCTTTCGAACTCTTTACGTCTTTCTCTTATAAGACGAGCTCTATCATCTTCTTGCTTAGGAGCAAGCTTTTTGAGTTCTTCTTCCTCTTTGCGAGCCTGTTCAAAATCGATGTTGTTATCTTCAACTTCTTTTTCTTCTTCCTCTTCTACTTCAAGCTCTTCAGATACTGGTGGCAAAAGCTTTGGTCTATCGCTAGTATTAGCTTTGTTAGCACCTTTTTTCTTCTTTTTGCTTGATCTTCTAAAGAATATTCCGTTAGATCCATCTACTATAGAGATAAGTAGATCTGATAGGAATACAATGATAAATGCACCAAGTGCAATTATACCGAATACTGCAAGCACATTCAATAATACATCAAAAAACATAATAATTCCTCCGAGTCTTAAGTTTGCTCTCAAGCAACAACGTTGTGAGAAAAGGTTTTTGGTGGAAGCGATGGGAGTTGAACCCATGTCCGAAAAAGTTAAAAGTAGCTTTTCTACGGTGTGTAGTTAATAGTTTTTTGTCTCATTGCATTGCACATATTAACATATACAATACAACCAGCCTTTAGATACGACTTACAAAATAAGGCAATTTTGTATGAAGTTTCTCATTTAATTTGATGCTTGAACAAAGCCAATGAGCAATTCTAAGTCAAACAGTTGCTATTATTATGCGGCAACAGCGCTAGTGTTTGTTTTTGCGTTTAATTTAATTTCCGTTATTACGCAGCCGAGCCTGCGACACGCTTTACTACAATCACACTTCTCCGTCGAAACCAAATCGCCCCCTAAATAAGAGTTATAACAGTTTGGTTTGTCTCTCCAAGTCCTTTATACAGTCTCTTTCTTTGATAGTTTCTTTTTTATCAAAAAGTTGTTTACCTTTGGCTAACCCGACTTCCACCTTGACGAGCGAATCAACAAAATAAACTTTGACTGGGACAAGTGTATAACCTTTTTGACTAACCTTTGCATTCAACTTCTCTATCTCAAGTTTGTGAAGCAACAACTTCCTGTCCTGACGTGGGTCTGGAACAAAAGCTGCCGTCTTGCTGTAAGGTTTGATATATGCGTTCTTCAAGAACATCTCACCATTACGAATAATGATGAAGCTATCGTTCAAACTCATTCCGCCTTCGCGAAGAGATTTGATCTCGCAACCTTGTAATACAATACCTGCTTCTATCTTGTCTAAAATAAAGTAGTTGAAGGTAGCCTTCTTATTAAAGACTATAACTTTCATACTGTGACCCCTTTATTATAACATAATAAATATATTTTGCAATACCTTATTTTTTTTATTTGTACACTTTGACATATAAATATCGTAAAAAAATCATTAAAATATATGTTTTTTGTTGATTTTTTCTATAAAATCTTCTTTTTGTAAATAAAATCGACTTTTCTTTCTGTAAGATTAACTCTCTCAACTTCGATCAAAACCTTCTCTCCAAGTTTGAATTTATTATGCTTACCATTAAGTTCATATAACTTATCATCACACAAATAATAATCTTGTGGAAGATTATCAAGCCTTACAAAACCTTCACAAGTATTGTCGAGTTCAACGAACAAACCTTTCTCGGCAACGCCAGATATAACACCTTCGAACTCTTCTCCGATATGAGATTGCAAATACTCAGCTTTCTTTAGATCATCAACTGCTCTCTCAGCTTCATCAGCAAGACGTTCTCTCTCACTTGATTGAAGAGATGACTTCGCAACATAATTGTCCATAAAGTCTCTTGAGCCACCAATCTTATTGTGTAACATCAACCTTATTATTCTATGTATGATAAGGTCAGGATATCTTCTTATTGGAGAAGTAAAGTGACAATAGAACTCCGAAGCAAGTCCAAAGTGCCCTAGGCATTCTTGATGATAACGAGCTTTTTTCAAAGAACGTAACATTACAGTATTGATAACCTTCTGATAAGGAAGGTCTTTGACCGAATCAAGCACTTGCTGAAGTTGCTTTGGTGTTATTTTCATAAGGTCAATATCAACACTTACTCCCAAGGACTCAATGAATCCAATGAAGTTGGTCATTCTGTCTATTGCTGGTTTTTCATGGACACGGTATACAAATGGCAAGTTCTTATTGCACATTTCTTCTGCAACGACTTCATTGCATATTACCATGAAGCTCTCAATAAGTCTATGAGCTGCATATCTTTCTCTTGCTCTTATACCAATAGTCTTACCATTCTCATCGATTTCAACAAAAGTCTCTGGTATATTGAAGTCAAGAGCGCCTCTTGCAACACGATTATCTTCCATCTTCTTAGCATACTCTGCCATTAGGACAAGATCATCTGCGACATCGCTAATACGAGCCCTCTGCTCTTCATCTCCATCAAGCACTTTCTGTACTTGAGTATAAGTAAGTCTATGACAAGAATATATAACACTCTCACATATCTCGTGTCTTACAACATTAGCATTGATATCTAAGTCCATAAATACCGTTAATGTCAATCTATCAACATCAGGATTGAGTGAACATATCCCGTTAGAGAGTTCGACAGGAAGCATTGGAAGTACTCTGTCTGGGAAGTACACACTGGTACCTCTCTCAAAAGCCTCTTTGTCAAGTACAGAATCCTGTGTGACATAATGGCTAACATCTGCGATATGAACTCCAAGCTTAACCGTACCATCGGCATTCTTCTCAATAGAGACTGCATCGTCGAAGTCTTTGGCATCTTCGCCATCAATAGTGAATGTACGCAAACTTCTCAAGTCGCGTCTACCATTCATCTCTTTGTCTGTGACTTTGGAAGGAATTGTTCTAGCAAAACTCAACACATTATCAGGGAACTCTTCATATAGTTTGTAGTTCCTAATGATTGACAATACATCGTTACCTTTGATATTAATATCTCCAATAAGCTCGATTACTTTGCCATAAACATCGGCTTTGCTTCCAAACTTTGTTACAGACACAACAACCTTGTCACCTTCTTTGGCTCTAAGATTATCACCTCTCATAATAAATATATTATGCCCAAATCTCTTATCATCAGGGTATACTATGCCATGATTTTTGTAATAGTGATACGTACCTACAACTTGAGTACTACCTCTACTCAATATCTTGACTACACGCCCATCTCTATTCTTGCCTTGCGAGTTAGGATTGAGTTTGACTAAGACTGTATCACGGTTATATGCTCCACCTGTAGCATTGGGTGGCAAAAAGATATCTTCGTCATCATCTTCCGTTTGACAAAAACCGAATTCTTTTGATGATCCGCAAAATGTTCCCTTCTTGAGTCCCAAAGCTTTGCTCGCCATAAACTTACCTTTGGCGACTTCGTAGATATCCCCATCATCAAACATCTCGTTGATCAACTCGTATGCTTCTTCTAGAGTAATCTCACATTGTCCTATTAAGTCATAAGCAAGGCCTTTGATTTCTTTATAAGAATACTTTCTTTTGCATAGCAAATCTAATAATAATTGTTTAAATTTCATTGTTTTCGCCTTTTATAAAAACTTTCATTTTTCCCATTGTATACTTAATTGTATCATAAGATAAAAAAATATCATATGATTTTGAGCAAAAAAAATAAGGCGAAAGCCCTATTCATTATAATTATTCTTTATGCTCCTGCATATATTGCTGTGAATATGAAGTATATAACAGTAAGTCCAGCTAGGCATGAAGAACATATGATTGTCAACAAATGTAATCTGCCGGCTTTGTTCTTGCCTTTGTTCTGTGCATAATAACTCTCTACTTCACCTGACAATGCATTGGTACCACCACTGCTTGAACTTGATTGCATCATAATGATAACAATAAGTGCTAGTGCTACGATAGCAATAAGTATTATACATATTTTCCTAATAACTGGAAATGACGATGTAACCCAAGCTGGATTAGCAAACGCAAGTAGATTAAATAATTTTGTCATTTTCTTACTCCCTTATAGATGACATTCTAGCATAATCTAATAGTTTATGCAAATGTTTTTATATTTTTTTGTGGACAATTAACAGTATTTGATAAGTAACGCAATTCCAACAAGACAAATGATGCTCAATATCACACTTCCAATCTTAAGTTTGTCTTTCTGAACATTCTTGTTCATAAAAGTCTTAAGAAAAAGCAAGCACACTATTGCAAATGCAGCAATAAGTACAAATCTAACTGGCGTAGATATTCCTCTTATATAATTCACAAAATCTGTCCAGAGTCCGCTCATTAACTATCCCCTTGATTAGGAGTAGTATAATGCAAATTGCGACATATGTCAATACTGATTATTACAAAGAAAAGTTGCTGATTATCATGCCAAATCTTTCTGCATTTAGCCCAGCACCGCCTACGAGTGCTCCGTCTACGCCTTTGATTCGAGATATTTCTTTGCTATTCTTCTCATCAACGCTTCCGCCATAAAGAATAGTCATCTTCTCTGCTATATCTTTGCTATACATCTTGGCAATGTTTTTCCTAATAATTGACATTGCTTCTTCTATTTGTTTGGCTGTAGGCACTTTGCCTGTGCCTATTGCCCATACGGGCTCATATGCTATAGTCAAGCATTTGAGTTCATTACCATACACATCTTTGAGTGCTTCACAAACCTGTGTTGTCAACACTTGTGCTGTCTTCTCTTGATTACGTTCTTGAAGAGTCTCTCCAACACATAATACAATATTAAGTCCTACTTTGAGTGCTTTGAGTATCTTTGTATTGACAGTAGCATTAGTCTCTTTGTAATACTTCCTTCTCTCGCTATGACCTATGAGTGTAAAAGTTGCTCCTGTCTCTTTGACCATCTCTGCTGAGATATCCCCAGTGTACGCACCCTTGTCCATCTCATGGATATTCTGTGCTCCAACAAGTATCTCAGTGCCCTTGGCTCTTGTTGCTGCAGATTTGAGTGCCGTATATGGTGGACAGAAGCCAACAACAACATTACTAACTAGTTTGTGTGCAAGTTCACCAATATACTCTTTGGTCTCTCTTACTGTCTTATTCATCTTGAAGTTCGCAATAACTGTTTTGTTCATATTATTCCCTCCATTATTCTAATTCAATAGACTCTTACCATTCATCTCAACTGGAACTTCAAGTCCAAGAAGGTCGAGTATTGTTGGTGCTATATCTGCAAGTTTGCCATCGCTTGATAGTGTCTTGCCAATACTCTTATCATCTACCACTATGAATGGAACTTTGTTAGTCGTATGTGCAGTGAATGGCTCGCCCTTACTATCAAACATCTGCTCTATATTGCCGTGGTCGGCAGTAACTATAGCAAATCCACCATTTTCAAGTGTAGCATTCACCATTTTTTCGGTAACCTTATCTATAACTTTGACAGCTTCAAGGCTTGCTTGCATATCGCCAGTATGACCTATCATATCTCCATTACAGATATTGACTACTATTAATTTGTATTTGTCTTTTGAAGTTGCCTCTACTACATATTCAGACACTTTGTCTGCTTGCATTTTTGGCTTTTCTGCAAAATTCTGCAAGTTGTCAGATGGGAATAATCTCCTATCTTCAGATACAAATGGGTCTTCTATCGCCCCATTGAAGTAGTATGTGACATGAGCATATTTTGTTGTCTCAGATACTTTGAGTTGACTATAGCCTAGTTTGGACAAATACTCTGACAATCCATTTTTGAGCAATTGATTGTCAAAAGCATACAATACTTTTGTCAAATCTTTGCTTATCATTATAGGGGTCAAGACTTTGATATTCTTGAACTTCTCTGTATGGAACTTATCGAAGTCTTCATAAGTCAAAGCTTCCAATATCTGCTTTGCTCTATCTTTGCGATAATTGAAGAAGATAACTCCGTCATTATCTTTGAGAGTATGGACAACTCCATTATCTTCGATTAGAGATGGCATAACAAACTCATCTGTTGTGCCGTCTTTGTAACTCGACTCAATAGCTTCGTTTGCTGAAGAGAACTTCTTGCCCTTGCCGTAGACAAGTGCGTTGTAGAACTTCTCAATACGGTCATAATTCTTCTCCCTATCCATAGCATATACTCTACCACAGATAGAAGCGATCACGCCAACTCCAACTTTGCTTATATATTTCTCTAACAAATCTATATAATTCTTTGCACTATGCGTGCCGGTATCTCTACCGTCAGTAATAGCATGAATATAAACTTTCTTAATGCCTTGGAGTTTGGCCATCTTGATATATGCGAACAAGTGTTGATACATACTATGAACCCCGCCGTCAGACAAAAGTCCAAACAAGTGTAGACTCGAATTATTCTCTTTGACATGGTTCATAACTTGCATTATTCTTGGGTTCGTGAAGAAACTCTTATCTTCAATAGCCTTGTTGATAAGCAAAATATTCTGCATAACAACTCTGCCAGATCCCATATTCATATGCCCGACTTCACTATCGCCCATCTGCCCTGCGACTTTGCCCACAGCTTCGCCACTAGCATCAATATATGTCGTTGGATACTTCTGTTTGAGGCTATCAATAAAAGGAGTACCAGCGATACGAATAGCATTGCCTTTCTTATTCTTATTCTCCCCAAAGCCGTCTAGTATTACTAATGTACAAAACCTCATATTATTAGTCCTTCTTATCATCTATAACATCTATTCCAGGCAATGTCTTACCTTCAAGGAGTTTGAGACTGGCTCCTCCACCAGTAGAGATGTGACTTACTTTCTTTGCATAGCCCAAGTTAATAACTGCTGCTGCACTATCGCCACCACCAATGAAAGTAAATGCTTTGGTCTTAGTGAGAGCCTTCGCAATCTTCTCTGTTCCTTGCTTGAAGTTAGAGAACTCATATACTCCGAGTGGTCCATTCCAGATAACGGTTTTTGCCTTTTTGATAGCTTTTTTGAACAATTTAATAGTTTTTGGTCCAATATCTAGCCCTTGATAGCCATCTGCTATCTCCATAGCCTTAGATAGGACTATTGGAGAATCGTTACTGTACTCCTTAGCACATTTGATATCTATTGGTAATAACAAGTTAACTTTCTTTTCTTGAGCTAGTGCAATCATCTTTTTTGCAAAATCTATATTCTCTTCATCGAGCAAAGAGTCTCCAATAGAGCCTCCCATTGCTTTGAGGAAAGTAAATGCCATACCTCCACCTATGAGCAAAGTGTCAACTTTGTTCATAAGATTCTCAATAACGCTTATTTTATCCTTAACCTTAGCACCACCAAGTATTGCTACAAATGGTCTTTTTGGCTCATCAAGTATCTGATTGATAACTTTGAGTTCTTTGCCTACTAAGAAACCAACTGCATTTGGCAACAACTTAGCAACACCATATACAGAGGCATGCTTACGGTGAGATGTACCAAAAGCATCATTAACATATATATCAGCAAAAGTAGCAAGCTTCTTGCAAAATGCTGGGTCGTTCTCCTCTTCTTCTTTCTGGAACCTTAAGTTCTCGAGAAGAAGGATCTCGCCATCTTCCAATAGCTTTGCTTTGGCCTTAGCATCTTTGCCTACTGTGTCCTCTGCGAAGTACACCTTCGCTTTGACCAATTGCTCAAGTCTCTTTGCTACAGGAGCCAAAGAATACTTCTTGTTGACTTCTCCTTCTGGACGACCAAGATGAGAGCAAATGATAACCTTTGCTTTATTTTCAATAAGATAGTTGATAGTAGATAGACTCTCCATAATACGGTTGTCGTCTATGATATTACCCTCTTCGTCTAGTGGAACATTGAAATCCACCCTCAACAATACCTTCTTTCCTGATACATCTAAGTCTTTGATATTCTTTTTCATAATCTTCTCCTTGTAGTTTTTTTATGAAGCTAATATAGAAACTGCCGTAAACTTCTCGCCCAACCATTCTATCTCATTGAGGATAGTGGTAAGTGTTGTGAAGTTAGCAATAGTTTTCTTATTTTCTTTGACCTTACCAACAGCTGATTCTTTCATGGTTACTTTGATGTTATTGATTTGTGCACCAAGCTCGAGAACTCTTACAATGAGAGGTTCTCTCTCCATAACAAGATCCAAGTCCATAACATCGAACGCTGTAAGCGAAGCGATAATCATAAGTCTAAGTTTGTCTTGCAATAACCCAATGTCTTTTTTCTCTTGAATAGTAAGTGCAGACTTAGGTGCCCCAATGCCACACACAATAAGTTTCTTTATTGACTTGGAGATATCTTTGTTACGCTGAATGATATCCAAAGTCTTCTTGATCTTGTCTTGGTCGCTTGCTGAAGCATCAGTAGATACTTGAAGTATTCCGTTCTCCAGTTCGTTGAGAGATTCATCAATACTCATACAATCTCTCTGAATAAGTGACTTGATCTTTTCATCATGGAATAGCACATAGTCTATACTTTGCAATGACAATTCTGCAGATCTCTTGTATATATCGGTTGTCTTATTGATAAGAGAACCAAGCGCTATTGTAGGAGTATCTAGCAATCCTTTGACATTGACAGAAACTTTGTTCGAACCGTGTTTTTTCTTATCAGGAAATATCTTCATCACAAGTTTATACCACAACTTCGAGAATGGGAATAGCACAATGAGAGTCCCAAGGTTGAACATAACATCGAACATAAATATGTGCATTCCTGGCATACTTGTTATCGCTGACAAACCTTTGGATACAGGCACGAACAATAATATTATTGACCAAATAACTGCACCTAATGTATTGAATAATATATGCATAAACCCTGCACGCTTAGCATTCTTAGATGCGCCTATTGTTGCAAGATAACTCGATAGACTTGTACCGATATTGATACCTATCATTGCCCACAAAGCAGATTGCAATGACATGATACCACTGATGCCTGCTGTTCCCAAGAATGTTACAAGTATAGCTGCCGCTCCCATAGAAGTCTGAAGCACACAAGTAAATAGCATGAACACAAGTATAAGTAGGGCAGGATTAGTGACTTGTGTGATAAAAGCAAAAATGTTGTGATCATTAAGAACTGCCATACCACTTGACATCAAAGTAATGCCAAGGAATAATGCCCCAAGACCAATGACAAGTTTGCCAATGTTTTTCAAAAAAGGACTTTTAGCAAAAATGAAAATCACAGCGCCAACAAAAACAAGAATACAAAGTATTTGAACAACCTTGATACTACCGAACGATACAAGTATCAAAGTGATAGAACTTCCAACATTGATGCCCATAACTAATGGTATAGTCTGAAGGAAAGCAATAACGCCAGCATCACAAAGTGCAACTGTCATAACAATTGCAGCAGTCGAACTTTGTAACAGTAATGTAACTCCCAACCCAAGACCTGCTGCTTTGAACTTATTGTTGGTCATTGTAGAAAAACTTTTTCTTAGTCTTGCACCAGAAGTCTTCTCTAACGACTCACCTACCAGTTTGATACTGAATAGCAATAGTCCAAGTCCAGCAAAAAAGGTTGCCAAACCATATACTATATCCATCAAATATTCTCTCTTTATCCTATAGGTATAGGATAACATTTTTATATTTTTTTGTACAATGATTAATTGCAGTTTTTGACATTTGTGGATTGTGAATCAAAAAAATCTCTAAGTATAGGTATATATTGCGACTTCTCTGCCTGCATAAGTTGTACTTTGATCTCATTACAACCAGGATATCCACCAACGTACCAAAGCAGATGTTTCTTAAACTCTTGACTCATTCTATCATAAAGCAACAACGTATCAATGTGTTCGGTTATTATATCCATATGACTGATATTAACTTGTTTGCCAATAAGTTGGGCAAAAATCTCTGGGTGTCCAAGAGCCCCACGGCCGATCATCACAGCATCAACTCCCGTATCTAGCATCGCCTTGTAACTTGCCTTGTCCACAACATCTCCATTGCCAATAACAGGAATGGTGACGCTCTGTTTGACCTGCCTTATCACTTCAAGATTGGCCTTGCCAGAATAGAATTGCGAACGTGTCCTTCCATGCACACATATAGCCTTGGCTCCAGCCTGCTCACACATCCTAGCGAACTCAACAGCCACATTCTCGCCTTCATCATAGCCTATTCTGAACTTCACCGTGACTGGCTTTGTAGTTGCCTTTACAGTAGCTTCGATGATAGTCCTTGCCCTTGTCATATCTTTGAGTAGAGCACTACCATCACCATTCTTGACTATCTTGGGTGCTGGACAGCCCATATTTATATCTATGATATCGAACTTGTCCAATACCCCACTGCCGACCACTTTGGCAAACATCTCTGGGTCATGTCCAAACAACTGTACTGCTACTGGGCGCTCTCCATCAAAAGTCTTAAGCATCTCCATAGTCCTCTGACTGCGATAATAAAAACCTTTGACACTCACCATCTCAGTATATGTAAGACCAGCCCCACATTCATGGCAAACTTTTCTGAAGCCAATATCTGTCACTCCTGCCATAGGGGCTAAAAATAAATTATTATCAATTTGTACATTTCCTATTTTCATAACTACCCACTTTTTTATAAGCAAATTATAACATATACCTGTCAAATTGGCGAACAAAAACATAAGTATAAGTTACATTCTTCAAAATATTATTTCTCATGCTTTTTGATTGTTTTTTACATAATATGACATATTTTTCACAAAATATCTGTATGAATAAGGAGAATAATATGAATTCAACAGGTATAGTGCGCAAGATAGATGAACTTGGAAGAATAGTTATTCCTAAAGAATTGCGCAAGACACTCAAGATATCTATTGGCTCTGCAATGGAGATATTTATTGATGACAATAGAGTTGTATTACAAAAGCACTCTCCACTGGCCACTCTTGAACAGTTGGCACAAGACTGTCTTGACACAGTATTCATCAAGACCAATATGCCCTGTCTTATCTCTGACCATGAGGGTATTATTTGTGTCAAAGGTATGAGCAAGAAGTATCTTGGATCAAAGCTTGTTCTGTCCAGCCCTCAACACAATACACAAATGATCATAGACAATCCATTGTGTGAAGAACTCAATGCAGATAAGATGCTCCTTCTTCCAATAGAGTATCAATCAACGATGTTTGGATATTTAGCAGTTTTTGGACCAAAAAATGGTTTAGAAAGCCTGTCTTGTAGTATTGAACTCCTGATAGACTTTTTTGCCAAACAATTGGAGCAATAAAAAAACAGCCATGACTATACCCATCTCTTTGGGTTAATAAGTCGGCTGTATTTTATTAAATCTCATCAAGACCTATATCGTCATCATCCCAGCTGTTGTCTTCTTCATCTTCGTTGAGCAAGTCTTCTGCCACACCTTGTTTGTCTTTGACAACAATATTATCTGGAAGTTGTTTCTCAAGGAGTTCAATAGCCTTCTCAACACTTCTGTTACGGAATCTATCAAGGAAAACAATAGTCCTATTCTGATTGTCATCTTCTTCAACAACAGGTTTCTTCATCATCTCTAGTTCGCTGAGTTTAAGCTCATTACGCAATATATCACATACATATTGACTCAAAAACCAAAAATAATTGCCTTTCGTTAAATTGTTGAACTCAACTATCTGCGCCCATTTGTTACTTAACAATATCATATCAATCGCAGGATTTAGGAATGCTTTCATCTTCTGAGGTGCGAACTTACTCCCATTGGAAGCTGCTAACACATTCCATTCTATCGCCCTACGATAATTGACAGGGAAGAATTCTCCAAATCCACGTTTGTATATATACCCAAGATAATCTTGAGCAGGAATATTGCCTTGAACTGCAAATGTCACAACTTGCTCAATACGTTTGAGAACAATCTTCTCAAATCTACGTTTGTCTGCCCTTATCTCTTTGGATACATTGGGTACCCAACTACGAATCTTCAAAAATACATCACGTTGCGCAATAAAACTAAGTTCACTGAACTTCTCTTTGTTAGAATATATTTCGTTATCAAATACACCCATACGATTCTCCTAATGATAATAGTATATATCACTTTTTTCAAAAAGACAACCAAATGCAATATTATTGTTATCTAGTCCAATGTTTTATCTCATTATTATACACACACTGTTCGCTATTGGTAACATTTGATTTATTTTGTGAATAATTTATCAACTAGTCAAGTATTACGCCAAATCGGCTTAATTATGACCAAATAAACGTATTTTTGTAACAAAAAAACATCTTATGAGGAACAAGTCTCACATAAGATGTTTTTTATGATTAAAAGTTGATCTTATCCTTCTCTTGCAGTATTGATAATAGCAAAACTTCCAATCTCTTTGTCGCTTGCTTTTACTACAATCGCTGCTTGAACAATTCCACCACATTCCGTGATCGTGCTAAGCCTGATCTCATTTGAAGTATTGTAATATAACGCATAGAATGTTCTTCCATTGGTTGTCGTTCTATTACCCAAATATGCCCCAGCTATGACATCGTCAATATCTTCGCCAGTGTAATATAACGTCACAATGTCCTGATAATTATATGTCTTATACTCCTCGCTACCCTGTCCCATATCATTAATGCTAATGGTAACAAGAGTAGAATATGTAGCGTCAGTTTTGATAAGCGAATCTAGATCAACAACCTCTCCACTTGCAGAAACATAATCTCCCATTGTCAAAGGTGTCGCAGCAGCAGTTGGAGATATTTTGTAACTCATTCCACTATTGCTACTATTGAATACTAGATCCTCTCCAACGATGTTAATAATGTTATTAGCAAGTACAAAACTCGAAGAAGAATAATTATGCTTTGCAAACGAATATGCTACTATATCAGCCGCACTAACAATTGTTATATTATTATCTGAGCCCTTTGTCCAAGTAATGACCAAATAGATATAATAATCTCCATCTTCTACAAGATAAGCTTTTGTAATTGTTGTTCCTGTAGTGATCGTCACATTTTCATTGCCTTTAGTTATATTAGCTGAAGTATTGTCTCCGTATGCTAATTTTATTTTATTATTGATAAGCCTATAGTTCAATACATAGTTATGTTCGTTCAATGTAAATATATAGTTTTCATCTGCATTTTTGCCTAGTGAGATAGTACTTACAACCTTATATCCATCTTTGTCAACGAACAAGCCTTTGCTTTCATAATAACTTCCATTAAGATGTTCAAAAATGTTGTTTGATTTAGTTATCTTTGCGTTGTTTTGATATAACTCACCATCTCTATATATATAATCGATACTAGCGTGATCGAACTTCGATAGTATTGTCCTATCAGATGTGTTTACATATATATATGCAACACTTGAATCAACTAGACAATATACATTATCTTTGATATTGCTCAATCCAGCAATCCCTACAACCAATGTTGATACATCAAAGGTATCTCCACCATATAAGAACTTATCTGCACTAACTGGAACTGTTTGCTGTAATAGATATACATTTGCGCTTGTATCGCCTAGATATACTCTATAGTTAGAGTTAACATATGTTGTACCGTTCCATTCTGAGATAGTCAAATTGTATGTTTTGGCAACACCTTCCACTTTGGTAGCTGTGTTTTTATATTTCTCGAATGTAAATGTTCTGTTGTCAAAATCGAACTTGTACTTATTCTCATCATCTATTGCCTTGCGATAGAAGATCGAACTTGTCATTGTATACCAATCCAAAGTGCTTGGATTAACCTCACTGTAAATATAAGATCCTTCACTTCCTGATCTTGTATAGTATGTCTTGTTAGATACTATTATTGCATCTGTAGTTGCATTGTAAGTATCTGCCCCTGCACTTTCATATAGCGAAGCTCTTGGATCAACTTCAGTGAAAATATAGTTGTCTTCAGTCCCAGTTCTTATATAATATATCTTACCAGCAATTATTGCTGTATCTAGAGTTAAACTATACACTGAGGCTGTTCCAGGCTTAGGATTAACACCAGCATATGCAACATCATATTTGTCTACATAGTCAAGAGTTGCTACTTCATATACTATTCCTTCTGCGAATTCATGAGGTAAGATATAATAATCATTACCGTTACTATATGAGTAGTATGTCGAGAAAGATATATCTCTCCTAATAGCAACGTAGTAACTCAAGCTTCTTGAGAACAATACCGTCTCTTCGACATCTTTTATCTCCACACTAGCTATGATCTCTAGTATATAATCAGCAGTATTGCTATTTATCACAACATTGCTTCCGTTTATTTCTGCTATGTTCTCTGTCTCTTCTGCCGACAATAATTTGCCCGTAGCGTCATATGCTTTGAGCGACATAGTTGGAGTTCTTGTCTCTCCGTCGTTAGATGAGATATCAAATCTATCATCTAACATATTAAGAGAACTGTTACTATCTACTATCTCTGGATCCGAACTACTATTAGTTATCTTATAGCCCATATCCACAAGTGGTCTGACTGTTATTGGCAATCTATACTCTGCTGATTGATATTGCACAACAAGATAGCAAACATAATCTTCCGATACATATCCAGTAATTAACGTAGCTTTCTCAAATTTGAGGAAAGCATCATATGTTATCTTCAATGTAACCTTAGTTACTCCATCTATCTTGATATAATAGTATTCGTAATATTTGCCATCATCGTCCGCTACTGTTGTTCTGTCTACATGCTGAAGATTGCCATCAGCATTAGCGCCAAGTGCCAAAGCATAAGTTGATCCACTCAATATATCCGTTGCAACAACGGCAGCTCCTGTGTTAGACGTACAATCAAGATAGCTTGTTGTAGACACATCGGCACTAACTCCAGAGTTGATTTCATCATTTTTGACTTCTATTCTCAACTTTGCTCTGAGTCCGAATACTTTGTACGCATCAATATATATCTCTTTACTACTTTCTCCAAATACTATGTGCAAGTTCGCCATGATTATCATGTCTGAAGATATGTTCTGAGACTCAAATGTAAGAGTCTTATTATTATACGCAGAACTGATCAAATCTCCAGTAGACTCGATGTTGTATACCTCGATCTCCTCAGCCTCAACCTTGAACGCATACTGATCGTTGTATACAAAGTAACCTGCTCTCTGCTCAAGAGCAACACCATTGTAGCTTATCGCTCCAGCATTGTATCCAAAAGCCTTGCCATCACATTCGAATGTTGAAGAAGGCAAAGGACTAATGTTTTCTCTACTTACAAGTTTAACAAAAGTAGCTTGTATGTTCGTTATAGCATGATTGTTAATATCACTAACAAGCGCAGGTATTTTGATTGTATTTGTGCCATTATCTGCATATACAGCTTCTTTGTTTTCATCTTGTGAATCATACAAACCTATACTGTTATCATCAAAGATCTCCGTCAAATGCAAGTATATCTCTTTTGTATATGATCCAATAGTCATTGTGATTGTAGCATCAATGCTATCTGAGTTGAGGTGCAAAACATCAAGATTGTCTTCAATAAGAATAACATACTTCGATGTTGTGGTTAACTCCATCTTCTTGATATCTAAAGCATTAGAAGCAAAGTTCGTTGATAGTCCCAATTCTTTGCGATACATCTGACCATATGAATATACGCCTGCTGTTTCAGTTATCGTAAACGCATACAACGTGCCAGATATAGGCCAATATGTTACTCCACTGAACACTTCTGGTGTGATATCAACATCTTCTTCTTGCATTGAATACGAACCACCTGTTGTTGCAAAACCAAACGACCTTGTTGACCCACCTATTACAACTGTTATTCCTGAGAAATCACCCTCATCGTATTGAGGTGTTACTTGCAAACTGGTATCTGCAATATAGTTGTTCAATTCATATATCTCAACTGTATCTGGAATCTCATCACTATTCTTGTCAACTATACGCAAATAGTAGTTGTTGTATACATAATAGTCGCCACTTGTATCTTTACTGCAATCGGCTCCTTCACATTGGATGCCTGTGATTGTGAATCCAAACACTTTGCCATCAAATACAAAATATCTACCGTATCCGATTGCCTTATCAGAAGACAAATCTTTTATATCCAATATCTTTGACAAAGTATAACTCTTACCAGCATTCAAAGCTATCCTATTGGATGAAGTGTTGGCATTCAAAGTCTTTTCATAGTATCCCAATGCACTTGGATCGCCAGTAGGATTTGCTACTTTGATATAAACATCGCTAGCATTAGTATAGTATTCTTTGCTAGGGTTAACAGCTGTGTCTGATGACAATGCGTATGTGATATTCTTAGTTGTATAAGGAACTGTCAATGAGATATCTTTTGAACCAATAATCTTATTGCCCAATCTAACATTAATAGTAATTGCTCTATTCTGTTGTAAATCCTTAAGACAATATAAATGATATCCATCTGTTTTGTTAACTATCTTGACATATTCGCTGTCTAGAGAGTTCGCAAGGACATATTCAATGCTACTATCAGTAACAATTGTCGTTCCATCTTTTACTTCGATTACATTGCTCAAAAGTATATCATTGTTTTTGAATCCGATAGAATCTGTAGCATCTGATAGTGTCAAAGTTGGTACGACTATAGTAAGGCTAACTGTTTGACAGACTATATCTGTGTCCTCAAAAGGAGTATTCGTAGTGTCTTGAATAAAGGCATTCTCAGACAAATCTGCTAATGTAATCTCAATTGTATATGTCTGACCACTAGATGCTGACAATATATTAAGGTTCATTTTACCGTCACTAGGAGAAGCAGATATCTCAGTGTTGACTACATCGGCTACTTTTGTTGTGATATCAGCACCACTAGTCTCTATATCTCCAGTATTAGTTACAAAATAATAGAAGAAGTTATCAATATCTTCACTATATACGAACTTTCCACTAGTATTTGTCGTGATGTTGACACCTGTGATAACATTGTTCTTATATGTCTTATGTGTGGTTTCATCACCAACAACAATATAGTAATCAGTTCCATCAGTGTAAGTATAGAATCCATTATCTCCTGCACACAAATATCTCTTACTATTTAGCTCAATAACACAATAATTGTCTATTATCTCTGCAGGTATACTTACTTCATCATAATATCCAGCAACAACTTCAGTTATTCTCTTATCTTTGATGTATACATTCTTTGTATAGCTTGAGCCATCATTAGTGATAACAATGTCTGCAGCTTTGTCGCCAACTGTATTAGCACCCGATCCTAATGTCTTGAGTGATTCAAGTATCGGAGTACTTATAATAGATGTTCCTTCAGAGGATATGCTTCCTCCAATAGACTCAAATTGGTTATAATAACTGCCTGAATCTCCACAATATATATTTTTATCCGATATGTTATTACTAAGGCTTATCTCCATATTGCTCAAATTCTTGTTGAGAGCAATTTGTGAGTTTGTGCCCTTAGTGATTGCAACAGAATAATTCTCATTCTCATAAAGATATATTCTTGTTAACAATTGAGTACCATTCTTAGAAACTCCAGAGTGAGTAATAGTATATCTATCCGAACCAATTCGGTAAACATATATATCATTATCTACATCAGTATCAGAATGTGGCCCATAATAAATATTTTCGTTATCATACAATATTTTTCTTGACCAATCGAATGTGTATTTACTCTCAAAGTTGTATTCGCAATCATTGACAAAACATTCAATTTCCTCAATATCTAGTTCGTCATACACTTGGAACTTAATACCCAACTCACCATCGTTGGTTATTGTAACATAATCTGCATTGCTATCGAGATAAGGCGCTCCGTTGTATGTAGCAACAACTTTGGCATAAATAGTGAAGATATTATCACTATATCCACCAAAGTATACAATACCATCTACAATTTCTATAGAACCATCTCTTTGCAAAAGATTGGCATAGAAGGTCATGTTTGGATTATCTGCGATTGTGTATTTGTTCAATCCATAATTGTTATCTGCTGTGCTAACAACATACAAGGTATTACCATTGAATATACTTGTTTTGTTATTTATACTTGCTTGAACTGATACTGGCAAACCACTAATGCCTGCACTTGTCAAAGCAGAAGTTGTACATTCAGCCAAATACCATTCTGTGTTTTTGTAAAAGGCATACTTATGTTCTGCATTGTTGTAATAGATATTCCATAGATAAGCACCAGTATTTGTTGGATATACAATTTCATTGATATAAGATGTCATCTCGCCATATTTGTAAGAAAAAGCTATTGCATTGCCTATTTCTCTAAAATTGTCTAGATACAAGATCGTTGCTGTATCTGGGGTAGTTTTGTAATAGTTAACACGATTCTTTGAATTAAATGCCCATACAGTTGGTTCTACATCAACTTGGGTAACTTTTATTTCATCAGCATTGCCTTCAAATGTATAATTCGATGGCAAGAAATATTTTAGTGTCTTATAAGTTGCATTAGATGAATAGGTATACTTCGTCCCGTATGCAGGATTAACAAGCGTTGCCTGAGAGCCTGACTCTAGATCAGCATTCTGATTGTAGAAAGAATCATCAAGATTGAGTGGTGTATTACTTGCAGAAGCAAAGTATATCGAAGAAGAATCTACACTGCTGTCTACTTCATAATAATTGCTAAGACTACTTGCGATAGGAGTCTCGATTTTTGTATACACATCGCCACTCTTAGAATAATAAACCTTGTTAGCAACTATATTCCTATCTTGTGTCTTGACATATTTTCCTGTCTCAAAATATTTGATACTTGGATTAAGTGCTCTATATGCAATAGAGATTGGGATAGTTAATTCAAGATCGTTGTCTCCATTTTCTAACTTTAGAACAAGGCTCAAATCGTTCTTTCCTATCAATTCTCCAGTTGGAGTTATTACGAAGTAGCTATCAAGTGGATTGGCTTGGTCAAAAGCCTTGGCGATCTTCAAAGCTCCACTTTCTCCAAATTCTACAGTACCAATCTTATAATTTGCATTGATAGATACTAGTTGATTATCAAAATATGTGTCGGATACTGTATTACTTGTTGGTCTGATATAAAGTCCCAAGTTGTAACCATCTGAGTTTGTATTCCTCAAGTATATCTTAGAATCCTCTTCCATATACAATGCAAGGCTTGTCAACAAACTTGTCATAGAACCTGGCTTAACATTACCTATATTGAATCCAACATAATCTTCTTTGTATTCGCTACCATATCCAATCATGCTGGTAGTTTTGTCTACAAGAGTTGTACTGGTGTCCAAATTCTGTTCTGCATAAGTTGAGTGCATATATGCTTTAAGGTTAACTATTGTTGTGCTTAAGAATACAATCCTCATATTTTCAATAGAATAATCTTTGGTAGAGAATATATTCTGAGTAAGAGGTGTGCCATTATATACGAACTGTGCAACGTCTGTTGGAAGAAGTCTAGCAAAACCACCTTCGCTATTATAGTACTCATCAGCACACAAAGCATATATTATCTCTTTGTCAGCTTTGAGGTTGGTATTAAACGTATTGTCATCAAGGACTGTTGGATTGAGTGCCCTTGCTGGAGTAACCGTTGCTCCAAATGACACTGCGCTACCCGGTTGGATTATATAGTTATTCTCAGAATCTTTGGCAAGCCCTGTGGTGTTAATGGTTGCTTCAACATTAACTGCTTCTACATCAACAAAAATCTTACATTCTGCATGTATGATTCCGTAGTTTGCTTTAAGAACGACATTGCCACCAACATTAGAACCATTTTCTTTGATTGGCCATACTGTAAAAGTTTCGTTAAGTTTGACTTCACTAGGAAAGTTGATTATGCCCGACTTATCTGCAGTTAAGGTGATTGCTACACTGTCTGCATTCTCTGTCATAGACTCAATCTTGAGACTAAAAGAATTGACAGTCTCAACAGCCGCTGACGAAAAAGCCAAGTTCTCTGGCTTCGTCTTGTTATCTTTGCCAGCATTAACAGCCGCTACGATACCAAAAATAATGCCAAAGACACCAACTACTACGGCAGACACTATTCCAATTATCTTAAATGCTCTTTTCATCTATCTTTCTCCATACTTATATTCGACTTTAGTATGCGCATAAGAATGTTTTGTATATATGTATTATGTCTTTATTGCTAAGTCCAAAAATGCAAAGTTGCGTTGTTACAATGATAATAATAGTCAATTTGTTTTGATTATACTGAACTGATAAATGTAGTATCTACTTTTGTTCCAAAAACTCAGCTTAATACCGACATAATTATCATAATTGATAATAACAAAAATAACTATCAATATAATTATACAGTTCCAATACTACAGTTTAATTATATATTTATAATAGGTTTTAAGTCAAATGAATAAGGGTATGTTTTGATTTGACAACCACACTTGCTATTCCATAATTTTGGCATGAAAAAAGTGAGCATCTGCGTAATGAAATTATATAATTTATATTTTTTCATTAACAATATTGCTGTTTTGCAAATATTATCGTAATTTTTATTAAAAAAATAAAAAAAAGAAGGCACAAAACCTTCATTTTTTTCTATTATCTTAGTCAACCAATTGTAGCATTGCCATATCAGCATTGTCACCACGACGTTTGCCAAGCTTCAAAACCTTTGTATAACCACCCTTTGTGCCAAGTTCTTTGGCTCTAGTAGCATACTTTGGAGCATATACGTTGAATATCTTCTCGATAAGTGGATGATTGATATCTGCTGTACGTGCTTTGAAGTTTGCTTTGTCTTCTTTGACTTTGCGTTGCTCTTGAACATCATACAATTTCTTCATGATAGCTCTTCTAGCAGCAAGCTTCTTTGGACCATCGTTGATCACTTCTCTCTTTATCTTAACACCTTTGCTGTCAATCTCAGTCTTCTCGGCTTTGACTGTGTCTTCGTATGTATTGATAGCGAGAGTAAGAATCTTCTCAACATAGCTTCTAAGTGACTTTGCTTTAGCTTCTGTTGTCTCTATTTTACCTTCCCACAAAAAAGTTGTTGCTTGTCCACGGATCAAAGCCATTCTTTCTTTGGTAGGTCTATTTAATTTCTTAATTTCTGCCATAATAAACTCCCTTATTCCTCATCATTACGAAGGCTAAGTCCATAACCTTCAAGTTTTAGGATAACTTCTTCGAGTGACTTAAGTCCAAGATTACGAACTTTGAGCATATCTTCCTTAGATCTCTTTGTAAGATCTTCGATAGTGTTGATGTTTGCACGTTTTAAGCAATTGTAGCTACGAACTGACAAGTCCATATCCTCTATTGCCATCTCTAGTACTTTAACTTGCTTATTCTCTTCTTTGCTAACAAGAGTGTTCATGTCTGACATAAAGTCAACAAGTTCTACAAATAGCATTGTATGGTCTTGCATTACTTTAGCAGCAAGGCTTACGACCTCACGAGCTGTCATTGTGCCATTTGTTTCAACTTCAAGTGTAAGCTTATCAAAATCAATCTTTTGACCAACACGGGCGCTTTCAATGCTATATTTTACACTCTTAATTGGTGTAAATATAGAGTCAATTGCTATGTATCCGATTGGTTGCTCTGGATCTTTGTTGGCATTAGCAGGAACATATCCTCTACCTCTACCAATAATAATATCCATCTCCAACTTTGCATTGTCATCAAGAGTACAAATGTGAAGATCTGGATTAAGTATCTCGACTTGATCATTCAATGTGATGTCTCTTGCGCAAACTTCGCAAGGACCTTTTGCAGAAAGATGAAGTACTGACTTGAAGTCTCTATCAAGTACTGTAGTCTTAACTGCCATATTTTTGATATTGAGAACAATATCTGTGACATCTTCAGTTACACCAGAAATAGTAGAAAACTCATGTTGAACTCCCTCTATTCTAATAGCAACTGCAGCTGCTCCTGGCAAACCGCTAAGAAGAACCCTTCTCAAACAATTGCCCAATGTGATTCCGAAACCACGCTCAAGTGGCTCCACAACGAACTTTGCAAATGAGCCATTGTCTGATTCCTCTGCAATAATTCTTGGTTTTTCGATTTCCATCATAGAAAAATCCCCTCCTATCTTGAATATAACTCGACAATTAAGTGCTCTTGGATATTGAGATCAATATCATCTCTTTGTGGAAGAGCATTGATTTTGCCAGTAAGCTCGTCAGAGTTAAACTCCAACCACTTTGGCATAACGATTTTTACGCCCTTTAATTGTTTGAACATCTCAAGATCTTTCTTACTTTCTTTAACAGCAATAATATCTCCAACTTTTACTTGATAAGAAGGAATATTAACTCTTCTGCCATTAACAGTGACGTGGCCATGATTAACTATCTGACGGCTCTCACTTCTGCTATCGCCGATACCCATACGATAAACGACATTGTCAAGGCGTCTTTCGAGTAATGATAACATATTCTCACCAGTAACACCTTTCATTTGTTCTGCTCTTTCGTAGTACATTCTGAATTGTTTTTCAAGAACGCCATAAGCACGTTTAACTTTCTGTTTTTCTCTCAACTGTGTACCATAGTCAGTAACTTTCTTTCTAGCAGCACCGTGTTGACCAGGGGCTACTGGACGCTTTTCCATAGCACATTTTGAAGAAATGCATCTATCACCTTTAAGAAAAAGCTTGCAACCTTCTCTACGGCATAGGCGGCAATCTGCATTTGTATATTTTGCCATAACTTTACTCCTTATTTTATTTTTTCTCTGCGATTAATTTCATCAAAACTTGTCTATTGTCAATTAGTGACAATAGAATCTTGATGACTATATTCTTCTACGCTTTGGTGGACGACAACCGTTGTGAGGGATTGGTGATACATCTTGTATTTTTGTAACATCAATTTCTGCAGTTGCAAGTGCACGGATAGCAGATTCTCTACCGTTACCAGGTCCCTTTACAAATACTTCTACTGACTTAACGCCTTGTTCTTTTGCAGTTTTTGCAGCAGCTTCTACAGCTTGTTGAGCTGCGAATGGAGTGCTCTTTCTTGAACCTTTGAAGCCAAGACTACCAGCGCTTGACCATGCTACAGTGTTGCCAGCAGCATCAGTAAAAGTAACCATTGTATTGTTAAAAGATGCTTGGATATGGACTTGTCCACTTCCAACATTTTTTGTTGATTTTCTTTTTTTAGTAGTTTTCTTAACAACAGCCATAATTAGCTCCTTTATTTTTTCTTCTTAGCAACAGTCTTTTTAGGACC